>JAKAYQ010000070.1 GCA_021826725.1 Actinomycetes bacterium | reverse complement strand
CTGCTCGGGCGTGTGCCGGCGTCGCTTCATCGTGTGCTGTCCTCCATCCCCACATCGTGGGGCTCGGACTCGCACAACAGGTGGATCAGCCTACGGGGACCCGGTCAATCTCCACGCCGTTCGCCTGCGACGAATCCGGCGTCGACGAGTACAGCGAGCTCGGTGACGGTGGCTTGCCGATCCACCCCACTTGCCACGGTGGGCACTGGTAGCTGTCCGTCGAAGCCGACGCGGTCTCCTTCGCTGTCATCGAGCAGTAGACGTTGCCGTCGGGGTCGTAGGCGCTCTTCGTGGTCTGCTGCGCCTGGCCGCCTGGGTCGACGGTCGTCGACGTCACGTTTCCGGCTTGGTCGTAGCGGTAGTCGGTGGTCACTGCCGGATCACCCGACCCGCCGTCGCCCGACACCGTCTGACTCGTCTTGTGGCCTGCAGCGTCGTAGCCGTAGGTAGTGATCCCACCGAGAGGGTTGGTTTCCTGGACGAGCTGGCCCGCCAAGTTGTAGATGTCGATCGTCGCGCCCGGGTAGTCGTCCGACCCCACCGTCGGAGCGGTGAGCGGCAGACTCGGGCACGTGACGCCCTGCGCTGCCTCGAACGGAGCGACCGTGCAGTACCTGTTGCCGTGGTCGTCATATGCGTATGACGTTTCGCCGCCGATCGGGCTCACCGTCTCGATCAGGCGGCCGGTCGCGTCGTAAAAGTCGTTCGTCGCCCCCGCCGTCGGACTCGACATCGGTGGCGGCGACGCAGGACAGCGAGTGTCGTTGGCGTAATTCTGCGGGCTGACGGTGCAATACACCAGCCCCACCGGAACGCTCCCACCAGCTGGCGTGTACGCCGTCTGCGTCGTCGCCGAATAGCCGCCGAAGCTGGTGGTCTGCGCGGTGACCTGCCCCGCCGCGTTGTACGCATAGGTGGTGACCGTCCCCTCAGGGTCCGTTGTCGTCTTCACCAGACCCGGATGCGACGTGCTGTAGGTGTTTGCCGTCGTGTTTCCATCCGCGTTCGTCGACATGAGCACGTCGCCTGCGGAGTCGAACGTCTCGGTCTGCGCGCCGGGTGCCGTCGCCCCGTAAGCCGGGCACACCACTGCCTTCGCATAGTTGGCCGGGTCGACGGTGCAATACCGCAAGCCGGCCGGAACTCCTTGCGCTGCCGTCGTATAGCCGTACAGGGTGGTGCGACCCAACGGGTCGGTGGTCGAGACCTCCTGGCCAGCCGTGTCGTACACCGCCACCGTCGCCCCCGGCCACGGATCCGATCCCACCGCCGGCGGGCTCTGCGGCTCGGACGACGGGCACGTCACACCGGCGGCCGCCTCGGCGGGCCCGACTATGCACCACACCTGGTTGGTCGCCGTGTACTGCTGAAGGGTCACATCGCCGACAGCATTCGTCTGCGACGTCACGTCGGCCGAGCTGACCGGAGTGCCACCCGAGGCGTCAAAGCTCGCGAGGGTGGAAGCCGACACGTCGCCGTCGCCGTTCTCGACGGAGGTCACCGTCGCCGACGCCGGGGAACGCTCGAACATCGCCGTCACCGGCGTGCTCGCCGTCGACCCGATCTCCTCCCCCTGCAACATCCCATACGCATAGGCGTAGACGTCGACCACCGACAGCCCACTTGTCCCATCTGGATAGGACGTGACCGTCGTCGTCCCACCCGCAGACGACACGTTGTCGCCACTGTACGAATAGGTGGTCAGCTCACCGGCCGGCGAGGTCTGCCGCTCCACACGCCCCGACGAGTCATACGTGTTCTGCAGCGGTGCAGCCGGAGCGGTCGTCTCCGTCAACATGTCCGCCACCAGATCCGCGTTCGCATTGCCAGCGTCATAGGTGTAGGTCGTCGTAGCACCCGACAGGTTCGTCAGCGACGCCAGCTCGCTTGCCTTGCCCCCCGACGATGTCGCGCAGCTCTGACCGTACTCACAGAACGTCACCGTATGACCGGCCTCGTCCACCGCCGATACCAGCGCCCCAGAAGAGTCGTATGCCAACGTGATCGACCTGGCCGCCGCATCCGTCGGCGCCCACACCACACACGACGCCGCCGACGCCGGACAACCCCCCACCCCCGGCGTCCCCGCCGACTCCGCGATCGTTGCACCAGCGCTGTCCGCCACCGACGACAAGACCCCTGACGACGAGAACGTGAACGTCGTCTGGCCGCCCACCTCCCGAACGAACGTCCACGTCCCGTCAGCGTTGTGGTTCAGCGCAGCCAAGATCCGCGGCGAATCCGGACAGTAATCCTCGGTGCCCGTACACCACGCCGGCGAGCTCCCCGGCACATACGGCGCAAAACCGATCTGAGCGCCGTTCTCCTCGGTCAACGTCACCGCCCCCGACGCAACTGCCACGTGCATCCCCAGGTTCGTGTACCACCCCGCACCCAGCCCCTCCGACAGCGCGCCGCGAGCCAGATCCCCCTGCCCACCAACCGAATTGTACGACACCGAGAGCGCCAACGGAACCCCACCGCCGGGCACCGACAGCACCGAGGTCGTCAGATAGAACCCCCCGTTCGCCGTGTCCACCGGATCGGCCACCACCGCCTGCGCACACCCACACGCACCAGACCCCGACGAGCCAGCCGACGAACCGCCCGACGACGCCTCCGACGGGCTGTTGGCGTCATAGCCGATCCCGCCGCCCTTCGGCGGTGCCACCACCTGCAACCCCGGATCCCAATTCGCGCCTGACAACCCGCCGATCCACATCTGCGATTGCGGTTGACCGGACATCACCGACGTGTCCGCTGCGGCGAAGCACACGCCCGTGCTCGTGCAGCTCACATCAAGAGCACCGCCGCCGACCGTCGCCGGAGCCGGCGACGCCGCCCACGACGACCCGTTCCACCCCAACGTCTGCGTACCGACACCGACCGCCACACACTCCGACACCGATACGCACGCCACCGCCCCGAGCGCGGCCCCCGTGGTACCCGTCGATCCGGGCGGATAGTCCATCGGCTCCGAACCGATCCTCGGGACCGCAACCTGCGACCACGCCGTCCCGTTCCACCGGTCCATCGCCGGTGTCGCCACCGTCCCGTTCAGGTACATGCCGACCGCCCAGCATTCCGACGCGCCCGGGCACGCCACGCCCAAGAACGCCGTGTTCGTCGGTGTCGGCGCCGAACCAGACGACCACACCGTCCCGTCCCACTTCGCCACGTACGGGGACGGACTCGTCGGCGAACCCTGGACGCCGACCGCCCAACACGCGCCGGCCGAGCTGCACGACAAGCCAGCGATAGCCGGATGCCCCGATCCCGCCGGCACCGCCACCGACGACCACGTCGAACCGTTCCACTGCCACGCCGCTGCCTGCGACGACGAACCGTCTTCACCTCCAGCCCAGCAGTCTGACGCGCTGACACACGTCAACGCACCGGGCAGGACTTCGGCTCCCGCACCCGCCAGCGTCGACCCTGCCGACCACGCCGACCCGTCCCACGACAACATCACCGTCGACGAGGTGCTCCCCGAGCCCGTGAGCGCCGCAGACCAACAATCTGACGTCGACACACACGTCACGGCCGAGACCACGCCCTCGGTCCCCAACGACGACGGCAACGTGTCCTGTGTCCACTGGTGGTACGCCGGCCCTGACGCCGACCACTGCAAGATGACCGGCCGAGGACTTGACCCCCCGTACTGCCCGACCGCCCAACAGTGCGACGCGTCCGGGCACGCCACCCCAGCTGCCTCGTTCGCCACCCCGCCAGCGAACAGCAACGACGTCTGCACCGTGTTCCACGGCGCCACATCGGCCGACGCCAGGCCAGCCGGCGGCAACGGGCGCACACGGCCCGACACCACGGACACCGGCGTGGGAGGCACCACGAACGTTGCTGCCGCCACCAACCCCGATACCGCCAACCCGACGACAGCCAGCCGACCAGCACCCCCGCCCGCCACTGCCGACGATGGGCGAGGAACCCTCCGCACCACCCGTCGAACGAGCTCCGTCCCCATCACCGACGAACGCATACGTCTCCGCCTCTCTGGAACTGCCTCATCATGGCGAACGTCGCAACTCACGGCGACGTTGGCACCGTCAACAACACCGTTGGAACGAACCGTCTGAACATCGACGCGTGCAGCGCTGCGCGAACCCGACGCACACACGCTTCGATCTGCTATCACCTATCACCGAGTCACCCCACCAACCGGAGTCCAGGCTGTGCACACAGGTACGGCGTGTCGCCTATGGACACACCTTGGAGCACGCGTGAACCTGGATCGACAGGCGCACCGGATGGTCCAGCACACCCGAGGGTGACGCCACGATGGTCGCCATCCAGCCCCGGGCCTGCACGATGAACCCGCCGAAACCCGCATGCGACTGCCGGTGATCGAGTGTCCATCCAGCAGCCGAAAGCATCGGCTGCTGGGCAGCGACCACTTCCTGCGGAGTCCCAGGGCCCATGTAGATGAGCAGGCGGGACTCACCAGGAGCCGGAGGCCCGTCAGGCGTCTCCGACGTGAGAGTGAACCCCGCCGGCACCCAGAGGCTCAACGGCAGCTGCGAGGGCAACAAGCTCGATGTCCCGGTGATTCCGCTCGGCTGCGAACCTCCGCCCGCGGTGCCACTCGCCACACTGCCCTGCGAAGCAGAACCTGGCACGACGGAATCGGTCGCCCCCGCCATAGCGAACAACACCCGGTCGGGAACTCGGCTCGGTCGTCCCGTCGCCATGTGCGCGGCCACGAGCACGACAGCGACCAGTGCACAGACACCGACGGCAACCGCTCTCCGATGCCGACGCACGATACGCCCGGCCCGACGGGCTGCGAAGCGCCCGCCACTCCACGAGGAAAACTCGCCTGCCGGCCGGGTTGGAAGAACGTCCTGGCCATCTCCCGCGCCAAAAGCCGTCACGGGAGCCACGTCGCTACAAGCCGGCTACAACCCCCGCCAACAGCCCGACCAATCGACGCACGCACACTCTCGTTGCAGTACCGCGCCTCACCGACCGGACACCCCCCCGCCGTAATGCACCCGCCCTCCCGGTATCGACCGTCTACTGGCCCGTGCAGCGTAACAGCTACGCACCTATCGCCGAGCGGATCCGGCGAGACCCTGACGGACCCCGTGCTGGGTCGAGTCCCGAAGGGTGACGACAGCTCAGTCACGCCATCGCGATCTGGAGGGCCAACCCGCATGCTGGCGCTCGCAAACCGAACGTCCTGGTTGCTGCATCTGTGCGCCAGCAAGACCTGGGGGCAACAGACCGCTTCGGGCCCGCAGGTTCACCCGCACCAACCCGCCTACCCCAGATCCCCGGACCGCCAAGCCCGAACCGGCCGGCCACCGATCACCACTGCGGCCACGAGTTGCAGGACCGCAGTCCAGGCCTCCTCCACCTCGTCCAGATCCATCCCACCAGTACTCGTGGTCGCGTCGCCGGGTTCCACGACGCCGGTCAGCCCATGTGCGCCACTGAAGTCGACCACTACGCCGTCCGCCGGCCCCGCCAGCAGGTCCGCCACCTCTGCGGCCAACAGACTCGCCGCCGGACCCGCAGCGATTCCCTTGGGGTCCCCACCCGGACCGTCCTCGTCCCGGCATCCTCGGCCGGCAGCCTCGTGGTCCCGGTCGAACCGGCTCACCGGACCTCGCCACGCTCGGCGGACCACAACCGCAACCTCGCCCTGGTCACGGCCCACGGTTCCGCACGCGGCGTCGACGGCACGCCGGGTCCGTTCGACAGCGATGCGATCGCCGCCGACCACCACGCCGTCGACCAGACCGGCCACACCGGCCAATGCTCGCCCGCGACCTGCCAACCCCACCAGCAGCGGAGGTCCCAGGCCGCTCACCGGAGCAGGACGGTTCGCCGCACCGTTCACCGCCACATACGTTCCGGTCATCGTCACCGGAGGGTCACGGAACATTGCTCGGCACACGGCGAGTGCCTGCTGCAGACGAGCAACCCGGCCACCAATCCCCATCGGCGAATCGGCTTCGTCACCGGACTGCGGCAACGGTATCCCCGACTCGGTAACGCCACCGGACTGTGGCAACGGAACTCCGAGCGGCGGCACCCCGAGCGGCGGCACCCCGAGCGCCAGCGCCGCCCGGCCAGACGTCAGCACGTCGATGGTGGTCATCTCCTTCGCCAGCACCGCCGGCTGCCGCCGGCCCGCTGCACCCACCATCGCACCCACTGTCGCCGTCCCAGTGCACTGTGCCAGTGCACCGAGCACCACGATCGGGTCGACGGTGCCGCTGTCAGGGACCCACAGGGTCGCGAACCCGGCCGCTTCGGCTACCCGGGCCATTCTGACGGTCGACCGAAGGCCAGCGGCAGCGCCATCTGCAGGCATGCCGGCACCCGGAACAGGCAGGCATACTCCGAGTCCGTGCACCACCGTCACGACGCTACTGGCCCTCGCACGGCTGGCTGCACCGGCGACAGCGGCATGGGCATCACCGGGGCGAGCGACATGCCCAGCCAGCCAGCCAGCCAGCCAGTACAACGAGCATGCCGCGTGGCCGGGGTTCGAATCCAAGCGGAACTTGGCGGGAGCTCCCAAGCGCCGCCGTTCGTTCCGACCCACCTCACACGTTCGCCTCGCGTGTGTACCCATTTCGGACGCCCACCCGGCTCCCCTGCCTACCCGGGTCCCCTGCCCACCCGGCTCAGAAACCCACCCGGCTCCCCTGCCCACCCGGGTCCCGCGCCCACCCGGCTCAGAAACCCACCCGGCTCCCCTGCCTGAACCTCCCCCTGTCGACCGAACGCCGTGGACCGGTCGGTCTGGGAGACGGTGGAGCTGCCGGCGCAGGAGAGGTATGACCTGAAGTTGTGGATCGCCTACTCGCCCGGAGACGCGGCGCACCGTGGTTGTCGGCGCGGTGCTCGACCGCACACATACGTCACACGTTCTTCACCGTCTCCGGACCGGGGCGACGCGCGTCCACCAGCCGTGCTCGTGGGTAGCGAGCCCGGCGTCGGCGAGCTGCTCCAACCCGAGCGCGACGGCACCGAGCGGCCGGCTGCACCGCAGCGCGACACGGTCGACGGTGGCCGGCTCGCCGTCGAGCGCGGCCAGCACTGCCCGGGCCGCGTCGCTGACCCGCGGGGATACGCCGGAGCCACCCCCCGCAGCTGGCGACTCCGACCGGTTCGGCACCCCCGCCGCGACCTCTCCCCCCGGCCGGCCCGACACCCCCGCCGCGGGCTCCGCCCCCCACCGGCCCGACACCCCCGCCGCGGCCCCTCCCCCCGACCGGCCCGACACCTCCGACCGGCCCGACGCCCTTGCCGCGGTCTCCGCCTTCGACCGGCCCGACACCCCCGCCGCGGCCTCCGCCTCCGACCGGCCCGACACCCCCGCCGCGGCCTCCGCCTCCGACCGGCCCGACACCCCTGCCGACAGGCGCATACCCGGAACGCCACGATCCTCGTTCCGGATGATGGCGAGAACGTCCGCTCCGTCGCGCACGGCTCGCGCCCGGCCATCGACCAGCACGCTGTTGGACCCGGACGACGACGGACTGTGCACGGAACCAGGCACAGCGCACAACACGACACCCCGGCGCAACGCGGCGCGAACAGTGTGGAGGCTGCCGCCACTGGCATGGGACTCCACGACCACCACTGCGTGGGCGGCAGCGGCCATCAGGCGGTTGCGCACGGCGAACATCCACCTGCTGCTCGGCACTCCTGGCGGTACCTCCGAGAGCAGCACACCACCAGCGGCGACCTGCGCCCGAAGCCGGGCGTCAGCGGGCGCGAGCGGAGCGTCGACGGCGGCGCCGAGCACACCGACGACCGGTGCGCCCCCCGACGCCAGCGCACCCCCATGCGCAGCGGCATCGATGCCCCGGGCGAGGCCCGAGACGACAGTCACACCTGTGTCAGCCAGCTGCTCACCCAGTGCCCAGGCCACCTGAGTCCCCGTGCTGCTCGGCGCCCGGGTGCCGACCACAGCCACCCGGGCCCGACCGGGACCGTCGGCGGCGGCGCTTGCAGCGGCGTCGCCGGTGACGAAGAGCACCGCCGGAGCCTCCAGATCGCCAGCGAGCATTGCCGGGTAGCCGGGGTCGCCGAGCAGCACCACCCTGGTTTCGGTCCGGGCACATGCCTCGGCCACCCGGTGGGGCACGTCGGAGCACGCTCGGGTGCGGAACCGGCCGGCGGGGTCAGCAGGATGCTCGCCAGCCTGCAGCCGGTCCCACGCTTCAGACGGAGCCATCCCGGCGAGCAGTCGGCGCACGGTTGCCGGTGCTGCACCCAACGCGGCGGCCGCTGCCGCATACCCGTGCTCGGTGTCGGGGGTCCCGACACGCTCGGCTGGTCCCGCCGTTCGCCAGCCACCAGCCGGATCGCCGGCGCATCCCCGCCTCGGCACGGCAGGCTCCTGGTCCCGACCGTCCAACCGGGTCATGCCGCGCGCTGCGAGCCGAACAGGGCACGAGCCACGTGGAGCTGCAACGCCTCGGCGACGTGCTCCTCGTCGACGATGTGGCGACCGTCGAGATCGGCCACGGTCCGCGCCACCCGCCGAACGCGGTGCAAGCCGCGGGCAGACAGCTCGCCGCACCGTAGGCGCCGCTCGAGGAGACGACCGGCCGCATCCGACAGCGGCACCAGGTCGTCCAGCCGGGCCACGGGGATCGCGGCGTTCGTCGGCACCTGGCGAGCAGCGGCTGCCTGGCGCACCATCGCCACTCGAGCTGCGACCACGGCACTGGGCTCCATCGGTGTCGCCCCGAGGAGATCGTCGGGGTCCGGCCGCTCGAGCCCCACGGCGAGATCGAATCGGTCGAGCAGCGGCCCCGACAGCCGGCGGGCATAGCGGGCTCGGGCCGCCTCGGTGCAGCGACAGGCGCCGCGCACCACGCCGTCGCCGCACGGGCACGGGTTCGTCGCCCCGACCAGCAAGAACCGTGCCGGCAGCGTGGCACTCGCCCGCGCCCGGCAGATCCGCACCACGCCCTCCTCGAGCGGCTCGCGCAGCATGTCGAGGACCGGGGCGGGAAGCTCCCCCATCTCATCCAGGAACAGGACACCGCAGTGGGCAAGGCTGATCTCCCCAGGGCGCAACCACGTCCCACCGCCGACGAGCGCCACCGTGGTCGCACCGTGGTGTGGTGCCCGGAACGGCGGGCGCCTCGGCAGGCCGCCATCGGCGACCGGCAAGCCCGCAGCCGAGTGGATCCGAGCCACCTCGAATGCCTCTGCCCGTGACAGCGGCGGCAGCAGCCCGGGCAGCCGGGTGGCGAGCATCGTCTTGCCCGATCCCGGCGGCCCTACCAGCAGCACGTGGTGCCCTCCGGCAGCGGCGACCTCCACGGCGCGGCGCCCCAGCCACTGCCCGCGTACCTCTGACAGATCGGGACCTCCGTGGATGACGGCGTCCGGGCGGGCCGCAGGAACCGCCGGCCACGGTTGCGCACCACGCAGCGCCGCGACGAGGTCGGCCAGACCACCCGCGACTCTGGCGCCGCCGCCCGACACCAGCACCGCTTCTGCACCGCACGCGGCAGGCACCACCACGTGCCGGCACGTGACGCTCGCCAACATGGGGACGACCCCCACCACCGGTCGCAGCGATCCGTCGAGGCCCAGCTCGCCGACGAACGCTGTGTCTTCCACCGCTCCGGCCGGCAGCTCCCCTTCGGCGACCAACACCCCCACGGCGATGGGCAGGTCCAGCCCGGGACCGCCCTTCGGCACCCCCGATGGCGCCAGGTTGACGGTCACCCGACGCTGGGGCCACCGGAACCCGCACGACAGCAGAGCGGCACGCACCCTGTCGCGCGACTCGCGCACCGCCGCATCGGGCAGCCCCACGATCGTGAAGCCCGGGAACCCGTTCGATACGTGGACCTCCACGTCCACGCGGCGGCCCTCCACCCCGTGCAGCGACGCTGATGCCACCCGAGCAAGCATCCGGCCCTCCTCCCACCAGGGCCACCCGGCACGTCACCCGCGCCAGCGGCAACCCGCCACTGTGAAGGAGTGCCCAGTTCCGAAGGCCGACACCCGATTGGGACCTGACCATACTCAGGGGGTGTCGCGGCGAACGTGCGCCAGCCGGGAAACGCCGAACATCGACGTGCCGTTCGACCGATCGGCGATGCAGGTTCCCGACCTGACGCCCGCAGTCCGCAGAGCGGACCTCAGCGGCCGCGGAACTCCGGTTCGCGCTTGGCATTGAATGCCGTCAACGCCTCCGCAGTATCCTCGGAACCGAAGTTCACCGACTGGACCCACCCCTCGGCCTCGAGCGCCTCGGCCATCGAGGTGTTGGCCCCCATATCGAGCAGCCGCTTGGTCATCGACAGCGCGAGCGGCGGACCGGCAGCCAGCCGCCGGGCCCAGTCGTCGACGAACGCGTCGAGCTGGTCGTCGGGAACGACGCGGTTGACAAGTCCCATGGCTGCAGCCTCGGCAGCAGACACCATGTCGGCCAAGAACGCGAGCTCCTTGGCCTTGGGCATCCCGACCAGCCGCGGCAGCAGGAACGACATCCCGCAGTCCACCGACAGCCCGCGGCGGCTGAAGATCGTCGACAGCCGGGCCGACTCCCCCGCCACCGTCAGGTCGCAGCCAAGGCCCAGACCCAGCCCCGCACCGGCAGCCACCCCGCCGATCTTGGCCACCGTGGGCTTCGGCAATTGATGCAGGGTGAGCGCCACCTCAGCCAGGAACTGCATGTGGCGCAACTGGTGGTCCTCGGGATTGCCGTTCACCCGGGCGGGATCGGTGATGTCCGCACCCGAGCAGAAGGCACCGCCGGCGCCGGTGAGCACCAGCACCCGGTCGGACGAGCTGCGCCGGAACGCCACGAACGCGTCGAGCAGCTCCTGCCACATGGTGGCGTTGGCAGCGTTCTTCCGCTCCGGCCGGTTCATGGTGACCGTGACGACGCCCTGGGCACGCTCCACGATGATGGTCTCCAGTCCCACAGCCGGCACCCTAGGCGCGCACGGCATCCCGTGCCCATCGGCGCCGGCCGCACCCGCGGCACCCTCGGCGCCAGCCGCGCCCGCGGCACAGGTCACGCCACGCTTCCCGGGCGACGTGGAGCGGCGAGCGTGCTCGATCACCTCAGAATGCGTGCTCGATCACGTCGACCACCGGCGGCGGGTTCGACGTGGGTGCCGCCGTTCCGGTACCAGGCGCCGGTCGCTGTCGGGTCACCGACGCCAGGTCGAAGCGCAAGTCCCCCCACCCACCCGTGCGGGTGTGCGTGGCCAGCCAGGCCGCTGCAGCACGGCGGACCCGCCGCTGCTTGGCCGGCGTCAGTGCATCGGCCGGCGAGCCGAACCGCGTGCTCGAACGGGCCTTCACCTCGACGAACGCGAGCACTGCGCTCGAGGTGGGCGTGGCGTGCCGGTGCACGACTAGGTCGACTTCGCCGAGTGGACACTGCCAGTTCCGGTCCACGAGCACGAACCCTGCTGCCTGGTACCACCCCGCGGCAGCATCTTCGCCCCAGCTCCCCGCGTGACCAGGCGTTGGCGCCGCCACCGTGCTCCGCCTGATCCCGAGGGGTTCAGCCGTCGTGCTCGGGAAGCCGTTCGATGTTGACGTCGCGGAACGTGAGCACCCGCACGTGCGGCACGAAGCGAGCCGGCCGGTACATGTCCCACACCCATGCGTCGGTCAACTCCACCTCCACCACCACCGGCGCTGTGCTGTCGCGAACGGTGACCTTCACCTCGTTGGCGAGGTAGAAGCGACGCTCCGTCTCGATCACGTAGCGGAAGAGGGGGACAACCGTGCGGTACTCCTGCACGAGCCCCAGCTCGATCTCCGCCTCGTAGCGCTCCAGATCCTCTTCACTCATCGCCGACGTCCCGACGGGAACCTGCGCCGACCGGCACCATCACCGGACCGTCCGGTGCCGGTGCCGGTGCCGACCGCTGCGCCACACCGCCGAGCACAACCGTCACGACGGCCGGACAGACCGCTTCTCCTTGATCTTCGCAGCCTTCCCCACCCGGTCGCGCAGGTAGTAGAGCTTCGCCCGCCGCACAGCACCCTCCGTGATGCGCTCGATGCGGGAAATGACTGGCGAGTGCACGGGGAACGTTCGTTCCACCCCCACTCCGAAGCTGACCTTGCGGACGGTGAACGTCTCGCGGACGCCCGTCCCCTGCCGACGGATCACGGCGCCCTGGAACACCTGGATCCGCTCGCGATTGCCTTCGACGACCCGCACGTGCACCTTGACGGTGTCGCCGGGCCTGAAGACGGGGACGTCGTCGCGCAAGCTGTCGCGGTCGACGATGTCGGTGGGGTTCATGGCGCGAGTCCTTCCACGGCTCTATCGTGCGCGGTCGACGGCCGGGCGTCGGAACCGACGATGGCAGCCGGCCGGCCGAGCCATCTGGCCCGCCAGCCGGAGGCTCAACCATAGCCGCTGTGCAGGCTGGGAGCACGCTGCTGGCGGCCCGGCCGGTCCTCGCGTGTGCGGCCAGCCTCACCAGCCCATCAAATGCTTCCTTCAGCGGCGACCTGATCACGATGCGTAGTACCAGCTCAACCATCCATGCTGCGCCCGTACCGCCATCCAGACCGGTGTCCCCGTACGGCTCTCCACCGATCCGCCCGACCCGTCGTCAGGCTCGGCCGCACCTACCGGCTATCGCGGGGAGACCCGTGGCCCCTGTCTGTCACCAACCGCCCACGGGCTCGGCAGCACCTACCGGCTATCTCGGGGAAGCCCGTGGCCCCGCCTGCCACCATCCGACGCCACGTCCGCGAGCGGTCCCACGGTCCCCGACGGCGCGGCCTGCAATCCCCCAGCAGTGTCAGCAGTGTCAGCAGCCTCAGCAGCCTCAGCAGCCTCAGCAGCCTCAGCAGCCTCAGCAGCCTCAGCAGCCTCAGCAGCCTCAGCAGCCTCAGCAGCCTCAGCAGCCAGGATCTCGTCGACCAGCGCGTGCTCGTCGGCGCTCAGGCCACCCCGGGCAGCGATGAGATCCGGGCGGCGCTCCATCGTGCGCCGCAGCGCCATGGCCCGCCGCCAGCGGGCAACCCGGCCGTGGTCGCCACTCAGGAGCACGCTGGGCACCGCCCACCCCTGGAAGACCGCCGGCCGCGTGTACTGCGGATACTCGAGCAGGCCCTCGGTGAAGCTCTCGTCGGCGACAGAGCCCTCGTTGCCGAGCGCCCCCGGCAGCAAGCGGGTCACTGCCTCCACCACCACCAGAGCGGCCAGTTCGCCACCGGCGAGCACTAGGTCCCCGATCGACAATTCGCCGTCGACCACGTGGTCGGCGATCCGCTGGTCGACCCCCTCGTACCGCCCGCACAACAACGAAAAGCCCTGGCCCGCTGGCGGCCCGAGCGCGGCGATCTCCTCGACCACCTGCTGATCGACACGCCGGCCGGCGGGGCTGAGCAGGAAGATCGGGCGGCACGGCTGCACGGCGTCGACGGTGGCAACGATCGGACCTGGGGCGAGCACCATGCCCGCTCCCCCACCGAACGGCGAATCGTCGACGGAGCGATGTGGACCGGGAGCGAGCGACCGCAGATCATGGACCCGCAGGTCGAGCACCCCGGCAGCCCGGGCTCGGCCGACCATGGCACTGCCAGCGTAATGCTCGATCAAATCCGGAAAAATGGTGAGAACGTCGATCCGCACGTGGTCAGCCCTCGCTCATGCCGAACACGCCAGGCCAGACCGACACATGGGACCCGGCCCACACGCCGGGCACTACCGACACATGGGACCCGGCCCACACGCCGGGCACTACCGACACATGGGACCCGGCCCACACGCCGGGCACTACCGACACGTTCGGCCTCGCCGACATGCCGGCCAATCGCACGCTGGGCGGAGCGACCACCACTGCGGTCAACCGATCAGCCCGGGGGGCACGTCCACCACCACCCGGCCAGGGGACCGGCCACGCACGAACACCAGGGGCACCAGGCTGCCGTCGGCCAGTTCCAGCAGGTCGCTGGCCGGGTTCGCGAGCAGACCGGTCACGACACCGAGCTCCACGCCATCCTCGTCGACGACGGTGCTGCCGACCAGCTCGTGCACCCAAAGCACCTCG
>JAKAYQ010000299.1 GCA_021826725.1 Actinomycetes bacterium | reverse complement strand
TGGCAGCGGGCGACGAGGGCCGTGCTGGCCGCTGTGCGCCGCTACGCGTGGTTGGTGGTGGCCGTGGGCGGTGCCGCCGCCCTGCTCTCGCTGGTTCCCCCCCGCTGACGGCCGGCCGATCCGACGGCGCACGGGGCTCCGGACCTGCCCCTGCCCCTGTCCCTGTTCCTGCCCCGGTGTCCACGTCCCGGCGCCGTCCGGTAGGTGGCACTAGCCTGACGGCCGCGCTCGGGACGGAGGGGACGGTCCGGTCGCCGGTCCACGCGGGGAGGAGGCAGTGGGTCCGATGGGGGGAATGCGAGCTCGGGTCCTGCGGCACTACGTGCCCGTCATCGTCGGGGCCGCCGCTGTCGCTCTGCTGGTCGGCCTGGCGCCGACGGTGGCGCCTCAGGCGGCCCAGACGCCGGCAACGAGCGCGCCGGGCAGGCCGGTCTACCCGCCCGGGGACGCACCAGGAGACCCCGGGGTGGCCGCCAGTGGCGTCCGCTGCGGGCACGGCGCCCGGCAGGTCTTCTGGTCACGGTACGCGCCGTACTGTCAGCCCGTGTTCCATGGGAGCAATGGTGGGTCGACAGCACCGGGGGTGACCGCATCGACCATCACGGTCACCTTCCGCTTCGCAGCCACCTCCGTGGAGCAGAAGCTGTTCGAGCAGGTGGCACCGGGCACCTTCGCCACCCCGGCCCAGAATGCCGCCCTGGCCCAGCAGTACGTGTCGCTGTTCAACCGTCAGTACGACCTGTACGGCCGCAAGGTGGTGTTGAAGGTCTTCGACGGCAAGGGCGATTTCCTGGCCGAGCTGTCGGGCACCGGCCAGGCGGCGGCTCAGGCGGACGCGGCGACGGCGAAGACGCTCGGCGCCTTTGCCGATGTCTCGGGCACCATCTTCAACACCCAGCCGTACAACGACGCGCTGTCCGCGCAGCACATCATCTCGGTCGGCGGGCTGCTTGCGTCAGCTTCGGCCATGCGGGCCCATGCGCCGTACCAGTACTTCCCCGGGCCGGACTGCGAGAAGACAGCGGCGTCCACGGCGGCGGTCGTGGCGCGTTCTATGGCCGGGATGCCGGCCATCTACGCGGGGAGCCCGGCCCTGGCGCACCGGAAGCGAACCTTTGCCCTCATCTCACCGGACAACGCGGCCTATGTGTCGTGCGGCCAGGCCGTGGTCGACGACCTCGCGCAGAAGTACGGCATCCACCTGCAGGCGTGGATCAAGTACGACCTCAGCCTGAACGCCCTGCAGCAGGCGGCGGCACAGGCGGCCGACACCATCACGCAGCTCCAGGGGTGCTGGGTCACGACGGTGCTCTGCGGCTGCGACCCGATCACACCACTGTTCCTGGCCCAGGACGCGGCCACCCAGAACTACCACCCGGAGTGGCTGGCGCTCGGCTACGGCGACACCTTCAGCCGCCTGCCCAGCGCGGTCAGCCCGAGCGAGTGGGACCACTCCATCTCGGGGAGCATCGCCTCGGTCCCGCCCGGGCTCCAGGAATCTGCAATGGCCTACCGGCTGGCTGTCCACGATGCCACCGCTGCGCTGCCGCCATCCTACGAGTACATCTACGAGCCGCTGCTGTTGCTGTTCGACGGGTTGCAGGCAGCAGGGCCGCACCTGACGCCGCAGAGCTTTGCCGCGGGGATCGACTCGTTGCCCCCCTCGCTGCCCGGCGGCGAGTTCGGGCCGTGGGCGTTCGGCCCCGGGACCGTCGATCCCTCGGCCGGCTTCCAGCTCCTGCGGTGGGACAGTGCGGCGACGAGTGTGCAGGACGGCAAGCTCGGGACGGGGTTGCCGTGCAACGGCGGCGCCATCTACCGCTATGCGAACGGGGCCGCCTCGCTGCCCGACCACCGCCAGCTCCAGTGCCCGGCCGTGCCGTGAGCCCATCTGCACCCCCGGTCGACGGTGGGGTGCCTTCGGGGCGCCGTGGTGTCGGGGGTGTGGCCGGCGTCGCCAGAGCGGCCGCCGACCGGGCTGTTGCCGTTCTCCCGCAATGGGCCCGGGCTCCCGTCCGCGGCATCGGGTTGGCGTCGATCCTGCTGGCTACGTGGGCACTGGCGAACGCGTGGCTGGCGCGAGCCGTCCCGGTCGGGATCGTGCTGCAAGGGACCGTCCAGGGTGCTTTGGTGTCGTTCACCGCCATGGGCCTGGTCCTCGTGTACCGGGCGGCCCGGTTCCTCAACTTCTCCCAGGCCGCCATCGGCGGGATCGCCGCGTCGATGGCGGAGCTGGCCGTGCTCGGCTGGCATCTCGACTTCTGGGTGGCGCTGGTCATCGGCCTGCTCGCCGCCGCGCTCGTCGGCGCCGCGGTGAACGCCACGGTCGTCCGCCGCCTGCAGCGGGCACCGCGCCTGGTCATCACCGTGGCTACGGTCGGCCTGCTGCAGGTGCTGTCCGTGGCGAACGGCTACGTCCCCGACCTGGCTGCCAACGTCGGGTTCAGCTCCGGGTTCAACACGCCGCTGACAGGGCACTACACCGTGGGTGGCGTGGTGTTCACCGGGAACGACACGGCTGCCATGGTGGTCGTGCCGGTCGTGTTGGTCGCCGTGTGGTGGTTCCTGTCGAGAACCGAGACCGGCACGGCGGTGCGGGCGGTGGCCGACTCCCCGGAGCGGGCCGGTCTCCTCGGCATCCCGGTTCGCCGGGTCAGCACCGTGGTGTGGGTGGTCGCTGCCCTGCTGTCCGGGCTCGGGACGGTCTTCACCAGCGCCATCGACCACCCGCCGGTGGGCGTGCCGCTCACGCCCCAGGACCTGTTCCCGGCGCTGGCCGCCTTCGTCCTGGCCGGCTTGGACTCGTTGCCCGGCGCGGTGGTGTA
>JAKAYQ010000298.1 GCA_021826725.1 Actinomycetes bacterium | reverse complement strand
CCACCTGGCGGGGCGTTCGCACCACCTTCAGCGTCTGCAAGCAATGCCGCAGCGACTGCGGCCTCGTGGCTCGCACGTTCAACGGTGTGCTCGAGAAGCTCGACGGCAACCCCTATCACCCCCACGCCACCGAGCCGCACGCCCCCTACGCGACCGACCCCGCCGCGGCGAGCGTGTGGTCCCAGCCCCACTCGCTCTGCGCCCGCGGCCAAGCCGGGCGCCAGACCGTCTACGACCCCTACCGGTTGACGGTGCCCCTCAAGCGCAGCGGGCCGAGAGGATCGGGGAGCTTCGAGGCGATCTCCTGGGAGCAGCTGGTCACCGAGGTGGTCGAAGGTGGTCACCTGTTCTCCCACATAGCTGGGGAGGAGCAGCGCTACGTCGAGGGTTTCAGGGACATCTGGCGCGGCGGGAAGGGCCGCCTCGAGCCCATCGACGCGGCCAACCCCGATTTCGGGCCGACGACGAACGGGCTCGTCGTCTACTGGGGAAGGGCAGAGCCAGGGCAGAACGACCTGCTCACCCGCTTTGCCCACGCCTTTGGCAGTGTGAACGTGTTCCCCCACGTCGGGATCTGCGAGCTCAACCACCACGTCGCGACCCAGCAGTCGCTGAACGGGATCGGTGGGGTCGCGATGCTCAAGCCCGACGTCCCCAACGCCGAGTTCGTCATCTGGTTCGGCGCGAACGTGACCGAGGCAAACTTTCCCATGCAGGCGCTCGGGCGCAAGATCGCCGAGGCGAGCGCTGCGGGCACCCTGCGCTACGTCGTCGTCGACCCCCATGCCGGCAACGCCAGCCTGCTCGCCGACCAGTGGGTTCCCATCACCCCCGGTGGCGACGGAGCGCTCGCGATGGGGATGATCCGCAGCATCCTCGAGGCCGGCACGCAGAACAGCGCCTACCTCGCCATCCCGAACGCGCTCGCCGCGACCGCTGCGGGTGAGCCCAACTTCTCCAACGCGGCCTGGCTCGTCGTCGCCGACCCCTCCCACCCGAGCGACGGCAAGTTCCTCACGGTGAGCGAGGCGGGACTGACTCCGCCCCAAGGCGGGTCGAGCGCCGACCCGGTGGTCTGGGACCCGCTGTCCCATGGGCCGGCGCCAGCGGGGAGCGTGTCGAGCGGCGAGCTGTGGCCTGCGGGCAACCTCAGCACCGCCACGGTCGTCGTGAACGGCACCACGTGCCGGAGCGCGCTGCAGGAGCTCTACCAGGCTGCCTCGGAGCACACCGTCGCCGAGTACGCCTCGCTTGCCGGAGTCTCCCAGCAGGTCGTCGAGAACCTTGCCGCGGAGTTCACCAGCCATGGCCGCAAGGCAGTCGCCGACTTCTATCGCGGGGCTGCCATGCACACCAACGGTGTGTACAACGGCCGGGCGATCATGGTCTTGAACTTTCTCCTCGGCAACGTCGACTGGGTCGGGGGCTACCTCGCGGGCGGTGGCGCCGCCGACTTCGACGGGAAGAGCCCGGGCGCGCCCTACCCGCTCGCCAGCTGGCCGGGCCAACCCAAGGGCGTGCCGGAGGGGGTCCCGATCTCCCGGGAGGGCGTCTTCTACGAGCAGTCCGACGCCTACACGAGGGCTGTCGGGGCCGGCGAGAGCCCCTTCCCGGCGCCGAGGCCATGGTTCCCCTTCGGTTTTGGGATCTGGCCGGAGATCTTCGCCGGCATCTACCAGCAGTACCCCTACCCGGTGAAGATCGTGCTCCAGCACGAGGCCAACCCGGCCTGGAGCCCTCCGGCGATCGGGGGGGCGCCCGAGGGCACGCCATGGATCCGCATGATCACCGACACCGGCAAGGTGCCGCTGTTCATCTCGACCGACATCGTCGTCGCGGAGAGCTCTGCCTATGCGGACTACATCGTCCCCGACACGAGCTACCTCGAGGGGTGGGGCGTCCCGACCAACTTCCCCACCTATCCGACCAAGGCCCAGGGGATCCGCCGACCTGTCGTCGAACCGCTCACCGCGACGACGGCGAGCGGCGAGCCGATGTGCATGGAACAGTTCCTCATCGACGTCGCCAAGGCGGTCGGCATGCCGGGCTTTGGGAGCGGCGCGTTCGCCGACGGCGGCGGGCTCGACCGCAGGGAGGACTTCTACCTCCGGCAGGTCGCCAACATCGCGTACGACCCGAGCTTCCTCGTCCTCGGACCGGGCGGGTTCGAGAAGGCCGGGCCGGTACCGGACGCGACGCCCGCCGAGATGGAGACGGCAGGGCTCGGCACGCTGCAGTCCCAGGTGCGCCTTCCCGACGCGGTGTGGAGGAAGATCGGCTACGTGCTGGCCAGGGGAGGGCGCTTCGAGGACTACGTCGTCGGCTACCAGCCGAGCACGGCGGTGGCTGACCGTCTCAGCTCCCTGACGGTCGGCCAGATCGCCGAGTCCAGCCTGGGGCGTTGGGCTACCCCACCGGGGGCGCTCGGCGCCGACGACCTGCGACGGATCTACGGCGCGATGGTGGCCCGGGTCGACGCGTACCCCGCCCAGCCAACCTGGGCGACCCACACCTACGGCTCGCTCTCCAAGACGCCGATCGAGTACCCCTGCCAGATCTACAACGAGGTCATGGCCACGACGCACAACGCGCTGACGGGCAAGCGCTTCAGCGGGGTGCCGCGCTTCGAGCCGGTGCAGACGATGAGAGGGAGGCTGCTGTCCGATCTCGACCCGATCTCGCGCTACCCGCTGTTCCTCTCGACCCACAAGCAGCCGATCCACTCCAAGTCCCGCACGATCGCCGACCCCTGGCTCCTCGAGATGATGCCCGAAGCCTTCATCGAGATGAACCCGCTCGACGCGACCCGCCTCGGGATCGCGTCGGG
>JAKAYQ010000069.1 GCA_021826725.1 Actinomycetes bacterium | reverse complement strand
ATCTGTCGATCCGAGCTGCTGCACCGTCGCGCCCAACCCACTCGTGCCGTGTGCCAGCGATCCGAAGGTGGATCCGAGGGCGCCGACCGTCGATGACAGCCCCTGCACGGTGCTTCCGATTGCGTTGACGGACCCACCGAGGACACCGGCTGCGGGTCCCGGCACGCTGATGCCAGAAGGAACAGAGGTGGTACCGGCCGGTGACGGTGATCCTGCGCTCGTGGCGTGAACCGCCGCCGATCTGGCGCGTGGTCCTGCGGGCGGTAGCCCGTGGAACGTGGTTGTGACCGGACGTGTGGTGAGCGGAGCGGTGGCTGCGGGTAGGGCGTGGACGGTTCGTGCCGCCGGGGTCACCGTGGTGGGCCCTGAATCGGCCGATATCACCACGACTGCGGAGATGGCGGCCGCTGTTCCGACGGCCGCGGCTGTCGTCCATGCCCCGCTGTGGACCAGGCGTCGTCCACCGGCCGCAGCGGATCGCAGCAGGCGCCGCAGCGCGGCGAGCGCCATGGCGCCGCCGAGGACGCCTGCTGTGCGACCGTCGTTGCCGGCGAGGGCGGTGAACTCCCGCTTGAGCGCCTGCCGTGCCCGCCACAGAAGCGTCTCGATGGCGGTGATGCCCACGCCTTCGTGGTCGGCGATGCGCTGGTAGGACCAGCCCGATCCCTCGCGCATGTCCAGGATCCGCTGGTGGCGGACCGACAGACGTTGGAAGGCCTGAGCCACGAGGTCCGAGTCGACGGCCGCAAGCACCCGGTCTTCGCCGCAGTCTTCGAGGCTGGCCACGTTGCTCTGGTGGAACTCGGCTACCGGGGTGGACCGGTTCCGTCGGCGGATGACATCGGTGCAGAGGTGGGCGGCAATGACCGACAGCCACGGGTAGAAGCGGCGGTCGCCGGCGAAGCTGGGTAGCGCACGCCAGGCTCGGGCGAAGGCCTCCTGGGCGACGTCCTCCGCTTCGTGGGTGTCCTGGAGACGCCGGATGCAGAAGCGGTAGAGGCGCCGGTAGTAGCACAGGTAGAGATCGTCGAAGGCGCCGCGGTCCCCGGCCTGCGCCCGCTCCACCAGCAACCGGTCGCGCTCGAGATCGACGTCGCCGTCGAGCACCAGCCCGCGCCCACCGGGCACCTGCCCGGTCATCAGTGTGGTCACCCCCCCCGAACCCCCTGTCCTGTTCTTTGGATCGTTGTTGGCTCGTGACACTGTCGAGTGGTCGGCGCTCGAGCGAGAGGAGCGAAACGGCGAGTCCCGGGATCTCGCTCGGCGTTCTGTGTCCGCACCTCGCGGAGTCACCACTAAGAGTACACATTCAGCCGCCCATTTCCAAGGATCCATTGGTCCTCCGAGTAAGCGCGGAGCGTGAAGTGGTGTGCTCACCGAGCGTGGTCCGTGTTGTGGATAGAGCGCATTTCACCATTGACCATGTGATGTGAAAGCCTTAGGGACCTGGGCGAATGGCCAGGAGTTGATGTATCGTTGTGCCCCGAATTCGCGGCACGGTCCGCAAGCCTGCGCGCGTTGCGCGGTTACTCAACCGACCAAGCGTCGGCCGACGCCAATTTCGGGGGGTCGGTCAGCAGCGCGGTAGCGGGATCACGAGCGAGCAAAGGACCGGATGACGATGGCACGAGATCACGAGACGACGGTGCCGGCGAGGGGCAGGCAATACGACCGAGACCGAGACCGAGACCGAGCTCGGGGCCGAGGCTGGGCCCGGTCGGGCGCTATCGCCGCGGTGACCGCGACGATGCTCGTTATGGCCACCGGCGGGGTCGCCGGCGCAGCCTCACCGACGTACACCGCCAAAGCCACGTCCACCGGGGCGGAGATCGACCTGTTCGGCACGCAGGTGACCGGAGGTTCCGCCACAGTCACCGTCGACACCTCCGCCCCGTCGGTCACCGCGCAGGGTTCGGGGACCCTGACGCCGGCGCTAGTCGAGAACCCGACTGCGACCGTCACCACCGACGGCACCTCCAAGGTGCAGCCCAAGGCCTGCTCGCAGGGAGGCGCGCTGCCCGGTGGCATGCCGGTCGATCTGCGCCTCGGGATCGCCTGTGCCTCGGCGTCGGCCAGCCTGTCCGCCGCCAACCTTCCGTCGGGCTCCGCCTCCGGTGGCCTGGCCGGGCTCGATGTGAGCGTCGCCGGGCTGCTCGAACAGATCATCCAAAGCGGCGGGAACCAGCTGTTCAGTGCCTTGCAGCAGGTCCTGGGCCAGCTGAACGGCACGCCGCTCGGGAGCGGCACCAGCGCGTGCCCGAGCGTCCCGGGCAGCTCCAGTGCATCGTCGAACCCCCTGTCCGGCCTGTCCGGCAGCGGATCGGGAAGCCCGCTTGGCACGCTCCTCGGGACACTCGGCACCTCCGGGAGCCCGCTCTCCACGCTGCTCGGTTCGCTCGGCCTCGGGTCGGGGATGTCGGGCAATCCGCTGTCGAACCTGACCGGAGCATCCGGTGGCTCGGCGGCGGCAACGGGGATCCTCGGCAACCTGCTCGAAGGTTTGTGCCAGACCCTCACCAACGTCCAGAACGTGGTGAAGCAGGCCCAGGCACCCCAGACTCTGGTGGTGAAGCTCGGGCCTGCCGCTGCCTCGATCATCGGAACGGACCCGAACGCTGCGACGGCCACCGCCAGCGGCGCCACGGCCGACATCCAGGTGTTGCCGGGAGTGGGCTGTGACGCGTCGAGCCTGGCGGCGTGCATCACCGACCCGAGCGCCTACGCCGTTCCGCTCATCGAGATCCAGGTGGCACCGGCCAAGTCGGTCGACACGTTCGACGGGACCTCGTGGACGCCGACGAGCACCGGAGCGCTGGCCACCATCGACCTGAACATCCCCGGCTTCGCACAGTCGATCTCGCTGGCCGCCGGCCAGTCGCAGGACCTCCTGGCCGGCACCCCCCTGGAGACCGTCGTCGACCTGGGCTCCGCTTCGACCAGCGGCACCGTCGGCTCGGCCAACGGTGCCACCGTCGACCTGCTCAAGGGGGTGAACGGCGGGATCCTGCTCAACCTCGGCCAGGCGACCACGACGGCTGCGACCGGCTCGGTGCCGCCGGCCACGCTCGCCGGTGGCTGCACCACCGCCAACACCTGCGCCCAGACCTCGCCCGGCAGTCCCCAGGTGCAGGCCTTGGCCTCCGCGCCGACGGCAGTGCACACCGGCGAGTGGTGGTCGGGCTCCCTCCCGTTCCTGGCTGGGCTGGCTGCCGCTGGCGGTGGTCTCATCGGCTGGCCCCGGCTGCGCCGTACCTGGGTGGTCGATCGGCTCCTGGCTCGGGCACGTCGATGACCCGCTGGGCGCGGGTCCTCGTCGGCCTGGCGCTCGTCTGGGGGGCTCTCGGTGTGCTCGGCTACCGCTTGGGGTGGGAGATCCACGCCAGGCAGGGCCAGAGCACGCTGCTCGGCTCGGCTCGGACGGTGGTGCACCAGACCGCCCAGTGCAGCGGCACGCCGATCACGCCCTCCAGGGACGGGGTGCTTGCCGGCGTGCTCTCGATCCCGAGCCTCGGGGTCACGGCGCCGGTGGAGAGCGGGACGGCTGACGGCGTGCTGAACGTGGCGGTTGGCCATTTCGACGGCACGCCGTGGCCCGGATCCCCCGGCACCGCGGTGATGCTCGCACACGACGTCAGCTACTTCGCCCGGATCGACCACCTGAGGCCTGGTGACCGCATCCAGTACCAGTCAGGATGCCTGTCGGAGACGTTCAGGGTGGTGGGCCATCAGATCGTCCGGGACGGGGCGCCGCTGCCTCCGGTGGCGGGATCGGCGATGGTCCTCGACACCTGCTGGCCCACTGACGCCCTGTGGTACACGCCGGACCGGTACGTGGTCGAGGCGGTCGAATCGGGCATCGGCGTCGGTTCGCCGGGGACGCCGCCGGTGCCGACGGCGTCGTTCCCCACCAATTTCACCACGCTGGCGCCAGCCGGTCTGCAGGCCACCGGCCTGAGCCTGGTGGACAACGAGGAGCCGATGGGGACGATGGCCATCGGCGGTACTCCTTCGGCCCGCTGGTCCCAGTCGCCCGCTCCGCTGGCGCTCGAGTCGGCTGCCCTGGCCGCCTACTTCGGCGCATACCACGCTGCCTCCCGGGAAAACGGGCCGTGGTGGTCGGCGGTGGCTCCCGGTGTGCCGATGCCGGCCGCTCTGATCGGTGCCACGCCGGTGCTGTCACAGGCCGCACCCCTCGACATCGCCATCGCCGCCGCTGGTGACCGAGCTACCGGGATCACCTTGGGCACCGTCCTGCCCCTGTTCGGCGGCAGCGCACCAGGCACGTATCGCATGACCGTGACCGAGGCCGTGCACGGCACGACCGTGGTCATCACGAGTTGGGAGGTCAATCATGACTGACGGCATCCTCGGTCTCACCCTGCAAGAGGTCCTGGGCGGCTCGGTGGCCGTTCCCGCCTGCGATGCCACCGCGTCCCGACAGCGGCTGGGGCGCAGCAGCATGGTGGCTGGCGGTGTGGCCAGCTTGGCAGTGGGCGCCATCCTCGGCGGCGTCCTTCGCGGCATCCCGGTCGCCCTGCAGCCTCCGGCCACTGCTGCGGCGGCCGGATCGATATCGCCCCTGTATCGCCATGCCCTCGGGTCGGTGACAGAAGCAGTGGCGAGGTCGTTGGAGGTGCCGCGCGCAGCGCACCCGCATGTGACCGCGCCGGCACCGGTGACGCGCAGCGCCACCTCGGCGTCGCCGTCGCCCGCCACCGGCGGCGCGGCCGACGGGGTCGGGACGCTGCCGCTTCCCGGCACGGTGCCGGTTGGGTCGGGCGGCAGCTCGGTGCTCTCCGTACCCGCGCTCCCGGTGCCAGGGCTGGGCGCCGGAGCAACGTCGTCCCCGGCCCGGAGCACCACGGTGGTATCCGCTCCCACGTGCTCCCCATGCCAAGCGCTTTCTCCCGCGACGAGCGCGCTGCAGCACGTTGGCTCGAGCGTCGCGCCGGTCGGCGGGATCGTGTCAGCCGTCGTCGGTACGGTCGCGGGCACGGTCGGCGCCGGCGCCGTCGGGAACGCCTCGCAAGGCCTCTCCACCAGCGGAGCTGGCATCCTGGGCTCAAGCAGCTTCTCGGGCGTACCAGGGCCCGGTGGGACGGCTGGTGGCGGACTCGTTCCGGGAACCGGTGCGATCGAGCAGACGGCAAGCGCCGTTCCTGTCATGGGTGATGCCGTGTCGAGCACCGGCACGCTGCTCAGCGGGTTCTGACCTCGACCGTACGGGTGGTACGCCATCCCGTTGCCGGTGTGGCTGATGCCGGTGCCAGTCCGGCTGGCATCGGCGCTGGTGGGGTCGTCGGGCAGTAGGTGCAGGGCATGGGGGCGCACGCCGGGTATGCCCGGGAGCCGGAAGCAAGCGATCCGGATCCCCCGAGCGAGTGCCGGGATGCGTGGTTGCCGGCGCTGTACGCGGCTCAGGGACGCGGCCTACGACGGCCGTGGTCGTCCCCGATGGCCCGATGGGACTGGTTCACGCTCCCATCGGTGACCGCAAGGAGACGGCCTGCTTGACGTTCTGCCCCATAGGAGCTCGGTACGAGGAGAAGGACCGGTCGTCCGAAGTGCTTCAGAACCCGGTGGACGACTCGGAGTGCCGGGACGACGCCGGTCGGATGGGGGAGGGGGGTACCAGGTGGCTGGTGTGACCACGCCGGTCGTGGCCCTGCGGGGAAAGGTCCACGGTGGCCTGCGAGAGGTCGGCGCGATGTTTGCCGTGTCCCTGGAAGCGCTGCGCTTGCTGTTCCGGCGCGGCCTGCCGTTCCGGGAATTCGTCGACCAGTGCTGGTTCCTCGCCAAGGTGACGACCCTGCCCTTGATCCTGGTGTCGATCCCCTTCGGCGCGGTCATCGCCCTCGAGGTCGGCGGTCTGCTGCAGCAGATCGGCGCCCAGTCCCAGCTGGGAGCAGCCATGGTTCTGGCTGTGGTCCGCGAGCAGGCACCCGTCGCGACCGCGCTGCTCATCGCCGGCGCCGGTGGCTCCGCCATGTGCGCGGACCTTGGATCGCGACGGATCCGCGACGAGCTCGATGCCATGCAGGTGATGGCCGTCGATCCCATCCATCGGCTGGTGCTGCCCCGGCTTCTGGCTGCCACGGTGATCGCCGTCCTGCTCGACGCGGTCGTGAGCGCGGCCGGGATCCTCGGCGGCCTGTATTACGGGGTCCACTCGATCCACATCACCGAGGCCAGCTTCTTCTCCACCTTTTCGGAGCTCAGCCAGCTCGCCGACCTGTGGATCGCTCTGGCGAAGGCTGCCGTATTCGGCTTCTTGGCGGCCATGGTCGCCTGTTACAAGGGCCTGTACGCCAAGGGCGGCGCCAAGGGCGTGGGCGACGCTGTCAACCAGGCGGTCGTCGTCACGTTCATCTTGGCGTTCGTCGTGAACTTCGTCCTCACCGTCGTGTACTTCAACTTCATCCCACAGAAGGCGATCTGATGGCCGCTGCCCCGCCGCCTGCTGCCCCGCCGCCTGCTGCCCCGGCGGCAGCGGTTCAGCTGGTGCCGGCCGTAACCGGGCCTGAGCGGCAAGCGCTCCCGAGCAGGCTGCGACCGGGACCGGGGGAGCGCATCCGTCGGCGGGCGAGCAACGGCGCCATCGCCATGGCAGACCTGGTGGCACTGGTGGCGGACCAGGTGACCTTCTACCTGAGGGTCCTGTGGTCACTGCCCCGGGGGCTTCGGCACCGAAAGGAGATCACCACCCTCGTCACCGAGATCGCCATCGGGCCGGGTGCGCTGGTGATCGGCGGAGGAATGTTCTTCGTGGTGATGAGCATCTCGTTCTTCACCGGCACCGAAGTCGGGCTCGAGGGATTTGCCGGCTTGCAGCAGATCGGGGCTCAGGCGTTCACCGGCGTCATCTCGTCGCTGGCCAACACCCGCGAGATCACCCCGCTCGTCGCCGGCGTGGCCCTGGCCGCTCAGGTCGGCGCCGGGTTCACCTCCCAGCTGGGCGCCATGCGGATCTCCGAGGAGATCGACGCGCTCGAGGTCATGAGCGTCGACAGCTTCACGTACCTGGTCACCACCCGGGTGTGGGCAGCGCTGGCGTGCATGATCCCGCTGTACCTGGCTGCCCTGTTCGCCAGCTTCATCGCCACCCAGATCATCGTCACCTGGTTCTTCGGCCTGTCGCTCGGCGTCTACCTCCACTACTTCCACCTGTTCCTGCCACCAATAGACATCGCGTACTCGTTCGTGAAGGCGCTCGTCTTCACGGTGGCCGTCACCATGATCCACTGCTACTACGGGTACCGGGCCACCGGCGGGCCGGCCGGCGTCGGCGTGGCTGCCGGCCGGGCGATCCGTGCCTCGATCATCGCGGTGGTGCTCCTGAACCTGCTGCTGTCGACGCTGCTGTTCGGCGGGGTGAATGCCACGGCGAGGCTGGTCGGATGAGGCGGCGGCTGTGGCAGCTGCTGGTGACTGCTCTGGCGGTCGCCGTGTGCGTCGGTGTCGTCGTGGTGGTGGTGCGGTCGTCCGACGGCGCGTTCGGTGGCTCCTACGAGCTGACTGGCTCGTTCGCCGAGGCAGGTCACGGGCTGCAGCCCGGCTCCGAGGTCGCATACCGTGGCGTGCAGGTCGGGCGGGTGACCACCATTGCCCTGCACCACGGCCGGGCCACGGTGGCCATGGCCATCAACCCGTCGTTCGGTGTCCCGGCGGACGCGGAAGCCACCATCGAACCGATCAACGTGTTCGGGGCTGACGAGGTGTCTCTTGCGTTCCCCGTTCCCGCAGGCGGTCCTGTGTTGGGAGCGGGTGCCACCATCGTGCATACGGCGGTGGCTCCCGGGCTCGGCACCCTGTTCGCGGCTGCGGCCCCGTTGCTCCGCCAAGTCGACACCACAGACCTCTCCACCATCATCGCCAATCTCGCCCAGGCCT
Source organism: Actinomycetes bacterium (assembly GCA_021826725.1). Lineage (GTDB taxonomy): Bacteria > Actinomycetota > Acidimicrobiia > Acidimicrobiales > UBA8190 > JAJZYI01. Next base: position 6,337 of record JAKAYQ010000069.1, on the reverse strand, counting down.
CGGCGGGCGAAGGCCCGACCATCCGGGCCAGTATCGACGAAGGGGCCAAGCTGGCGCTGTTCCTCGACCAGACCCTGCCTGCCCAGATCGCCGCGCTCGACTCCCTCGACGGGTTCGCCGGGGCCATCGGGCCCACCGCCGGGTCCCTCGACGCAATTGGCGCCTCGACGAACCAGCTGTTGCCGACGTTCAACGCCAATGCCGCCGCCTACCGGACCCTTGTGGCCGACCTCACTCCCTTCGCCAACAACCTGGCCCAGTTCCTGTCCGCCTACCACCCCGACATCCAGGCGCTCCTGGCGAAGGGCGACGACATTGCCCGCCTGGTGCTCGCCCGGCAGCAGGACATCGGCAGCCTCATCTCCGGCCTGGCGATGTACGAGACGAAGATCGGGAGCTCGGTCGACCCTGCGGAGATGCTCCCGAACGGCACCAGCTTCGTCTACTTCGACACCTTCGTATCGCTGGGCAACCTCGACCAGCTGGTGTGCAGCCTGCTTGATCCGCAGGTGCCCGGCTCGTCGTTCCTGGCGCCCCTGCAGCAGGCGCTGACCGGCGCCGGGACTCCCTTCCGCTGTGGCGGGTCACCAGCCGCCAGCGCGCCATCGGCAGGCTCCGGGACGGGCCCTGGCGCCTCGCTGCCGCTATCCAATGCGGCGCGCAATCTGTCGACCAGCCTGTACGGGCAGTTGGGCGCGCCAGGGCCTGCTCCTACAAGATCGGCGGGGTCCGGTGCCACGGCAGGTTCGGGGGCCGGCGGCCCGTCCGGCACCGGTGCGGCCGGAACCTCGACCGGCGGTAACGGGTCCGGTTCGGCGGGTGCCGCGTCCGGCCAGTCCAGCTCGACCAACGTGCTGCGCAGCCTCCTCGGGGGGTTGCTGTGAGCATGGCGCTCCTCGGGCCGGGGAGCGAGCACGGGTTCGTCCGGCGCGGACTGTCGCGCCTGCGGACCCGGGCCCGGCGCAGCGGCCTGTTCGAGCCGACCTCGCTGAAGGTGCTGGCATTCGCGGTGGCGTGCCTGGTGGTGTTGGCGGTCCTGGCGGCGAAGATCGGGAACATCAGCTTCTTCTCCCACCGGGTGCAGTACCGGGCGGACCTGGCGAACGCCACCGGCCTGCAGCCAGCGGCTGACGTCAAGATCGCCGGAGTCACCGTTGGCGTCGTCGACAGTGTGCGCGTGGACCGCAGCCATGCTGTGGTGACCTTTTCCGTGAACCGATCGGTGCACCTGCCCACCGACACCCGAGTGGGGATGCAGTGGCAGAACGTCATCGGCAACCAGTACCTCTACCTGTACCCTGGGCACGCCGCCTCGAACCTGTACCCCGGGGCGACGATCGGCCTGGCGTCCGACGTCTCGAGCGCCAACATCGGTGCACTGCTCTCGTCGCTCGGGCCGCTCCTCGGCGCCATCAATCCCCAGCAGGCCAACGCCGTCGTCGAGTCGCTGGCCGGCGCGCTCGACGGGAACCAGGCGCAGATCAGCAACCTGATCGACTCGGCCGCCTCCGTCTCGCACACCGTCGGGTCGGTCGGAACCCAGGTCGGCCAGGTCGTCACCAACCTCGCCCAGGTGTTCGGCGCCCTCGCCCGGCGCAGCGCCGACCTCGGGACGCTGATCGACAACCTGCAGACAGTCAGCCAGTCGCTGGCCGCCAACAATTCCACGCTCGACCGGACCGTGGCCAACCTGGGAACGGTGGCAGGCGAGGTGGCGACGCTGGTCAGCACGACGCACGGGACGCTGACGACAGCTGTCGCCGACCTGCAATCGGTCTCCGGGGTGATCGAGCAGCACGACGCTGCACTGGCGAAAGGTTTGTCGGGCCTGGGCGCGGGGCTGGCGCCCTACACGGAGGTCACGAATTATGGCCAGTGGTTCCAGATAAAGAGCGTCTACACATGCCTGGCCAGCCAGACGACCTGCACCTATTACGACCCGAGCAGCCCGCCGTCAGGGTCGGGGCTCTTCGGGGGACCGCCGGTCCCCGGGCTTCCCAACCCGCCGGCACCGCTCGGCGGAGGCTCGGGAGCGCCGGGCGCCACAGGAGCGGGCGGCGCGCCAAGCGCCGGTGCGCTTTCGGCGCTCTTCGGGCCGCTCGCCGGGACGGGCGGAGCGGGGGCCCTGCCGTGAAGTCCTTCACGGAGCGCAATCCTGCTCGCATCGGGCTGGTCGTGGTCGTCGCGACAGTGGTGGCCGTCGGCGCGGTGTTGACGGTCAACCGTTCGATCTTCACGTCGAGCTACACGCTGGCGGCCCGCTTCTCGAATGCTGCAGGCATTGGGCCGGGTGCGAAAGTGACTCTGGCCGGCGTCGACGTCGGAACGGTGTCGGGTGTGCACCTCGACGGCAATGCCGTGCTCGTTGACCTCGCCGTCAACCAGGGCGTGGTCCTCCCGAGGCGGACGGCAGCGTCGATCGAGGTCGAGACCGTGCTCGGCGTGCTCGACGTGGCGCTGCAACCCTTGGGCGGCTGGTCGTCGCCGCTGCGCGGTGGCGCCCTCATCACCGACACCAGCGTGCCAGTGGAGCTCCAGAACGTCGAGAACACGGCGGGCAACCTGTTGCAGCAGGCGGACGTGGCCGCGTTCAACAAGCTGCTCACCGCGATCGGCGACATCGCCCGGGGCAAGCAGGCCCAGGTCGCCCAGATCGTGCAGGGTCTCGACAGCTTCACGGGGGTGGTCGACGCCCGGAGCACCCAGGTGAGCGACCTCATCGACGCGGCGAACACCTTGGCGAGCACCGTGGCAGCGCGCGACAGGCAGCTGTCGTCGGTGGTCTCCAGCCTGGCCCAGGTTGTGCAGGGGCTTGCGGCGCGCTCGTCGGACCTGGCTGCGGTCATCCGGCAGACCGACCGGTTGGCGAGCCAGACGGCGGCCCTTGTCGGCGGCGACCAACCGCAGATCCAGCAGCTCCTGGACCACTTGCACGCGGTGCTCGGCGTCGTGGCCCAGCATCAACAAGACTTGGCCGAGGGTGTCGCCTACCTGGACTCGGGCCTGCAGGGCTTCTCGTCGATCGGCAACTCCGGGTCGACGCCGAACAGTTGGGGCAACATCTACTTCGATCTTCTCGGATCGAACGGGATCGACAGCGTCCTCGGCAGTTGCGGGATACTCGACCAGGCCCTCAACCAGGTGTTGGGGCCCGACCCGTTGCCGTGCAGCCAACGCAGCGGGCCTGCGGTCACAAGTACGGGCACCCCGGTGCCGGCGGGCGCGAACAGCCTTGGGTCGGCCGGGGCCGACATCCCCGCGGCGAGGCCCGCCAGTGGCGGCGGCCGGGCCGCTCCTCGCGAACCACTGGGGTCGTCCCCGGCGAGGGCAGAGCCAACGGCAGGTCCCATGGGGGCGACCGGATCTCTCGGACAGCTCGTCGGACGCCTCCTCGGAGCATGACGATGGACATGACGACAACAGGCATTCCCCGTTCCACGGGCATGGCCGGCACAGGAAGCACCTTGAGCATGCCGGCTCCGGCGCGCGGCGCGGCATCGGCTGGCGCCGGGGCTCGCCGGTGGTGGCGCCCGCGTCTTGCTCGGCTGATTGGCGCTGGGGTCGTTGCCGTCGTTTCGGCCGCGACGCTCGCTGCCTGCAACGGCGGAGGCAGCTACAGCCTGAGCGCCGTCTTCGCCAACGCCGAGGGCCTGTACCCGGGCAACGCGGTCGACGTCCTGGGCGTACCCGTCGGGACTGTGACCGCGGTGACACCGGAGGGCAGCACGGTGCTGGTGTCCATGCGCATTGCCGCCAGCCACCGCGTGCCTGCAGCGGTCGGCGCAACCTTGACCAACCCGCAGATCCTGGGCACACCGAGCGTCGACCTGTCACCGGGTTACGCGGGAGGTCCGGTCATGGCGGCGGGCGCCACCATCCCTGAGAGCCGGACGGTCGTGCCGGTGTCGATCAACCGGTTGCTGCTCGATCTGCAACAGGTGCTGCACCAGGTCGACCCGCATGCGGTAGGAGGCGTCGTGCAGAGTCTCTCCGCGGATCTGGCCGGGCAGGGCCGCCAGCTCAACCAGCTCATCGGCCAGGGGGCGGGGACCCTGCAGCTCCTTGCGGACAAGGGCAACGCGCTGGGGCAGCTGAGCGGCTCGCTGGCCGCCATCACCGGGACCCTTCGCGAGCAGACCGGCCAGGTGAGCACCCTGCTCCAGGACTACGACACCGTCGCCGGCGTGTTGAGCGCCAACAGCGCTCCGCTCGGACAGGCCATCGACGAGCTGGCCACCATGAGCCAGGACCTGACGGCCGTGCTGGCACCGAACGTGCAGCCCCTCCAGCAGGACATCGCCACCATCACCCAACTGGGCCGCACGCTCAGCCGCAACCTCCCGACGCTCGACCAGGCCATGGCAGCCGGGGTCTCGCTGTTCTCCGCAGCCCAGCGTGCCTACGACCCGACGGCCAACTGGATCAACCTGAACCTTCAGCTCGCCCCCGGCCTGACGGCAGCCACCGAGGTCGGCTTGATCCGCGACCGCCTTGCGGGGATCTGCCGACGCCTGGCTGCAAACCATGCGAGCTCGATCACCGCCACCGTGTTGCAGACCTTGCAGACGTGCGGCAATCCCGCTTCGGGCTACTTCGACCCGTTGCTCGGCGTCATCCCGCAACTGCTCGACAGTGGCTCGCTCGGCGGATCGAGCCCCCAGCAGCTGCTGGCAGCAGGCCTTGCCCGGATCCCGGGATTGAACCCGTCGCAGCGCAGCGCGCTGTCCGCGGTCACCCCAGAGCAGCTGTCGGGGACGGGACTGCCGGCAGGGACGCAGCCCGGCACGCCGGGTACCTCGGGCAGCCACCCGACCGGGACCGAGGGCGCCCTGCATCCAGCCGCCCCGGTTCCGGTGCCGTCCTCAGCCGGTGGCCTGCTCGGTGGCCTGCTCCACGGCCTGCTCGGCATGATCGGTCCCGTTGGGGACGGGTGGTGATCCCGGTGCGTTGGGCCCGCCTCCTCGTGGGTGTCGTGCTCACCGGCGTGGCGCCGCTGGGTCTGGCGGCGTGTGGGTCAGGCGGGTCGGGCACCATCGACACCTCGGCGGTGTTCTCCGACGTCCACAGCCTGACCGCCGGAGCTTCCGTGCAGCTGGCCGAGATCGACGTGGGTAGGGTCACCGGCATCCACCTCGATGGGAGCCGGGCCGAGGTGACCATGGCGATCCAACGCAGTGCGCACGTGCCGGCGGACGTCGCTGCCGAGCTCGTGCAGACGACGGTCCTGGGTCAGTACGTCGTGTCGCTCGTCCCGGGTGCCGGACCAGCGGGGCTGCTGCGCGACCACCAGCCCATCGGTAACGCCAGCGTCGTCCCGGGGATCCAGCAGCTGGTGCAGTCGGGCGCCGCGGTGTTCGGCGCTGTGAACGCCGGACAGCTGTCGCAGATCATCGCCACTGGCGCTCAGGGGCTGGGGGGCCAGGGACCGCAGCTCCGTGCCCTGCTGGACGATTTCGGTGCCGTGCTGTCGGGCTATGCCACGCAGGCCCGACAGATCACCTCGCTGATCGGCCGGATGGCCAGCTTCTCCGGGGCGCTCGCCCCCGACTCGCCGGCCAACGCGCAGGCGCTCGCCAACCTGTCGCAGACCGCGACGACGCTGGCGCAGCAGTCGGGGCAGTTCATCGGCCTGCTCCGCGCGCTCGACGCGCTCGCCGTGCAGGGGCGATCCATCCTCGACACGGGACTGCCCCAGCTCCAGGATCAGATCGCCTCGCTTGGGGCCGTGGCGGCACAGCTGCAGGCCCACCAGCAGCAGCTCGCCACCCTGCTTCAAGAGGTTCCCGTAGCCAACCAGAGCCTGTCCGGCGCGTCGTACCACCACTATCTGCAGATCCTCGACAATCTGGTGGTCTGTGGCGTGCCCGCCCTCGGTGGTGCCACCGCGGCCGCCGCCGCCTGCAACGGATCGGGGGGTCTGTGATCACCCGTAGGGTCGTCGTCAACCTCGTGACGTTCGCCGTGCTGACCGTGGCCCTGGTGGGCTACGGCGTCTTCGACCTCCTCGGCAACCCGTTCGCCTCCACCAGTACCGTGTCGACGGTCCTGCCGTCGGCGTCAGGGCTGGCGCCGAACTTCTCGGTCACCTACGACGGCATCGACGTTGGGTCCGTCGCCTCGGTCGGTCTGGTCCGAGGCGGTGCCCGGGTAGTGATGACCATCGACGCCGGAGCGCGGGTGCCGGCCAACGTGGCCGCCAAGGTCGTGATCGGCAATGCGCTCGGCGAGCAGCAGATCGAGCTCGTGCCGCGATCGGGTGGGACCACCTCGGGTCTGGGTGGTGTGGCTTCGGGTGGTGCGACGGCGCGTGGGTCGGGATCGAACCGCGTGCTGCACG
>JAKAYQ010000297.1 GCA_021826725.1 Actinomycetes bacterium | reverse complement strand
CACCTGTTGCGGTCACCGCCTGCTCCGGGCAGCACCTGTTCCGGTCACCGCTTGGACCGGGCAGCACCTGTTGCGGTCACCGCCTGCTCCGGGCAGCACCTGTTGCGGTCACCGCTTGGACCGGGCAGCACCTGTTGCGGTCACCGCCTGCTCCGGGCAGCACCTGTTCCGGTCACCGCTTGGACCGGGCAGCACCTGTTGCGATCACCGCCTGGACCGGGTGGCCCAATCCATGAACCGCTGGATCTGCGGCAGCGACGGCACGGCTCGCTCCAGAGTGGGCAGGGTTCCGTCGGCATTCACCGGAGCAATGCGTGCCTGTTCGCTGAAGTCCCTGCGAAAGGCCGTCCAGCGTCGGCTGCGCGGGCTGGCACCGATCGGGCCCATTCCGTGGCGCTCGAGAAAGGCGACGCCTGCGTTCACTCGGCTGCGGTTGCTGATCCCGAGCCGGAAGAGCGCTTCGGCGTCGAGTGGTGCAGGAACCCCGGCACGGGCATCTTCGGGCCGCAGCACCACAGCGTGCACCGCCGCTGCCCGTTGCAGCTCGGTCCGGTGGAAGAAGAAGTCCGCTCCAGCCTCGCGCATCCGAACACGCAGCGCGTCGTCCAAGAAGTGCCCGGTCCGGATGACGACCGTCGGCAACGGCGCCGTCCGGCACTTCCGGATCCGCTCCACCACGGCGACGCCAGGAAACTGGTCGCCGCGGTGCTCCTCGTCTGCGGCGTCGACGATGGCAACGTCGACATCGGCCCACAGCTCGTCGCCCGCAGCGATGGCCTCGGCATGCCCGGCAGCGGCGACCACCTCGATCTCCGGGTGCTCGTCGAGGACGGCGCCCAGGCCCCGCCGGCTGACCTCGTCATCGTCTACGACGGCGACACGGCGCACCGCAGGTCCTCCAATCGCCTGTCCACGATGCACAGCCGCGCCTGCACCTCGTCCGCCAGAGCGGCGTCGTAGCGTCCCCGGCCCTCCGCGAGCACGGCCCACGCGTCGTCTCGCACAGCCGCAACCAGATCGATCACCGATCGCCGGCCACGATCGTAGGCAGCATCGAGGCAGGCGGCGTCATCGGCTTCCTGAGCCCGGACGACACGGTCCTCCGAGCTCGCCAGCGCCTGGCCGAGACCCGTCAGCGAGCCGATCGCCGATGCCGGCCACAGGCACTCGGCGGCCAGGTCGACGCCGTCGATCGGACCCTCCATCGACGCCAAGCAGCACGCACCCACGCCGACGACGACTGCCCACACCAGAGCTCGGCGCCACCGGTCCAGCTCGTGGCCGTAGAAGGCAAGCAGCACCACCGCCGGTGTCATCGCGTCCACGAACGGAAAGCGCTGGACGCCATCGGCGCCGCGTGCCTGCCGCATCGTCGCGGTCGACAGCACGGCCTGAACCGCACCAAGGCCGAGCGACGCAACCAGGATGCGGCTGTGCGCCCGAGCGCCGAGCGCCCGGACCCGGTCGTGTGCCCACCACGCCAGTGCGACGCCGCCCAATGCCGCGGGGACCGACGCCCAGGGCGACGTCCGAGCATGGTGGCTGCCCATGGTCTCGAGCGACCACAGTGCCGCGAGCACCAGCACCAGCGGACCGGGGTCGAACGCGGTCAACCGGTGCTCCCGGTCCGGCGCCAAGGTGACGTGGCGACCGGCGACGACCAACTGACGGCGACGTCCGGGCAGCATCGCCTCGCCTCGATCGACCACCTCCACCTCCACGTCGCCCCGCAAGCCCATCGCGTCGAGCGCGGCCGAAAGCGCACCGGCCTGCCCAGCGGTCAGGAGCACGGTTCCGTCGCCCTCGGGCAGCAGGAGCCGGACCACTGAGCGCAGGTCCTGCTGGCGGCTGTTATGGGCCTGTTGCCAGCTGGTCAGGGCCATCCCGAGGAAGACGGCGCTGCCGGCGACGCGCTGGGCGAGCTGCTGCTTCCACGTCGCGAGCATGTGTGCGACCGATGCGTCGCCACGGACCGAGGCCAGCAGTGCCATGGTCCGCGAAAGCAGGTCGACCACCGAGTCTGCCCCCATCGCCACAGCGGTCTTCCCGGCAAGCTCGTACCCGTGGACTTGCGCCTGCAGGTGCTGTTGGTGCTGGTCGCCGACAGCACGGTGATGGGCGCGCTCGTACGCCCGCATGATGGCACCCATCCCCGCACCGACCACGTGCCAGCGGTACGACCCGACCGAGCCCGGCCGCTTCGCGAGCCGGCGCACGGCGACGCCGGTGCCTGCGGTCACGGCAGGGACCACGGTAGCCCGCCACCCCATGCGGATCCCGGCCTCCAGGGCCAGTGGCACTCCGGCCAGCACCGAGGCGTCAGCTTGTTCGGCAAGGAGCCCCCACGCGGCACAGTCGACCGCGTCGGCGACGAGCCTGGGTCCAAGGTGGAACCGGGAGGATCGGGCAAGGCCCCACGAGCCGATGATGTCGGCGACCGCGCAGCCTCCCGCCAGCACCAGCCGGCGCCGCCCGGCGCCGGCATGCCGGGCCAGCGCGATCTGGAAGGCACGCCCAGCCAGCCGGAAGGAGGCGTGGAAGCGCGCCCGCTGCTCCAGGACGACGGACTCCCATACGTCGGCTACCTGCCCTGCGGGCTCGGGGAGCGCCGGGGTGAGACGCGTGCGGGCATCGGGCTCGGTCGTCAGCCCCCCGAGCCGTCGCCGGCGACCAGGTCTGCCGGCACCAGACCGGCCACGCGTGATCCCGGCCCGATCCGCACGCACTGGCGGTGCGGGCGCAGCCGCCTGGGGACATTCCCTTGCATGCCAGTCCCCGGCGGTCCACTGCCGGTCGTGGCGCCCACCGCTTGGGGGCGGCTCGTCTGTCACTCCTGGCATCGGCACCCCCGTCCGAGTTGTCAGGTACGCGGCGGAACTGCCTGCCGGAGGA
>JAKAYQ010000068.1 GCA_021826725.1 Actinomycetes bacterium | reverse complement strand
TACCCGACGGTGACCCGAATCTGCTCCGTGGTATTGACTCCGGGTCCGTGCTCACCCACAATCAACACACAACGGGGAGATGGGCGGGGAGGTCACGCATGATGACCAGGCGGAGGGCGACGGTTGCGCAGGTCTCCTTTGGTCGCGCCCGGTCGGCGTACCGCCGGCACAGCGTGCACCGGGCCCCGGCCGATGCCGGCGACACTGGACAGGTAGCGGTTCCGGCCGCGGTCCGCGCTGGCACGGCACGCGGCTCGCTCCATGTGGGTGCTGCGGTCCGGGCGGTGTTCGCCGCCCTGGTGGTCGGGCTGCTCACCCTGGGCGGGGCCTTCGCCGCCGCCCCGGCCGGTGCCAGCCCCGTCCCCGGTGCCAGTGCTGCTCCTGGTGCCAGTCTCGCCGCCGTGGTGACCACCGCCGCCGTCCCGACCACTGCGCCGGCCGCCGCCCCTGCGGGCACCGTGCACCAGGCGGTGCTGGCGGCAGCGGTGTGCCGGTGGCTGCCCGACGACGTGTGCACCTGTGCGGACGCGCCGCCCTTCTTCTGGTTCCTGTTCGGCGCCGGCCGCGAGTGCCGCCCGGGCTACTCGCCCCGCCCGTTGCAGCCCCGGATCACCGGCAACACCGACATCGGCCACTCCAACGAGTCGTTCACGATCGTGGTCACCGGCACGGGGTTCGCCCCGGGCGAGCAGGTGTCGCTTTCAATGCCGGGTCAGGGCACGCTGGCCACTGCGACGGCCAGCGCGACGGGGGGCTTCACCGTGCCGGTGCGGTTCCCGTCGGGCATCTTCCTGGGGTTCCATGTGCTGGTGGCACGGGGATCGTCGAGCCACAGCACTGCCAGGTTCACCATCCTGGTCCTGCCCGGACCGTTCAACCTGTCGGGGTTCTTCGGCCGGCCCACCGGTTTCTTTCACCGGCCGGACAGCAGGCTGGTCGGTTTGACCTACCCGTCGGGCCGCGTCCGTGACGTCCGGGTGTCGTCGAGCGGAGTGGTGGCGGTGGTGTCGAGGACGAGCGCCACCGGGCCACTGCCCGGGGACGGTCTCGTTCCCGAGCTCGTCGGCGGCGGTGCACTGGCGTTGGCAGCCGTCGGGTTGACGGTGCTCTTCCTTCGCCGGCGACGGGCGGCCTCGGCCAGTAGCTGACGGGGCGGAGCAACGACCCGGCCGTGGGGGCCGGGAGCGGGATCGGGGCAGGAGATCGACGACCAGCGCTGCGGCGCGGGGCTGGGGCGTCCGTGGGATGGTCGGGGGTTCATGTGGTGACGCGCAGCGCCAACAGGGACGGCAGCGCCAGCAGTGCACGCCAGGACGGCAGCGCCAGCCACAACGGCGGCGGACGCAGCGCTGCCAGCGCACGCCAGGACGGGCCGGGCGCCCAGGTGCCGATGGCCGGGGTGCGGGGGCAGCAGGTCGTGGTTGTGCACGACTACCTGACCCAGCGCGGCGGAGCCGAGCGGGTGGTGCTCGCCATGCTCGACGCATTCCCCGGGTGCCGGCTGGTCACCAGCGTCTACAACCCAGCCACCACCTTCCCCGAGCTGCGAGCCCGGAAGGTCGAGACGCTGCCGCTGCGCAGTCGCCGGGTGCTCCAGCGCGACCACCGCCTCGGCCTGCCGCTGTATGGCGGCGCCTTCCGCCGGGCCCGGATGACCGGAGCGGATGTGGTGCTGTGCAGCAGCAGCGGCTTCGCCCACTTGGTCGGCACCGACGCGCCGAAGGTCGTCTACTGCTACAACCCGCCGCGCTGGCTGTACCAGGAGGGTGAGTACCGCAGCCGCCGGTGCGGCGTGGAGTGGGCGGCACTGCGGGCCCTGGGCGCTCGGCTGCGACGCGACGATCTGGCCGGGGCGCGATCGGCCACCGCCTATCTTGCTGTCTCCCAGGTGGTGGCAGGTCGTATCCGCTGTGCCTACGGCATCGACGCGACAGTGGTCCACCCGCCCTACGGGCTAGGCCCCGACGGCCCGGTGACCCCGGTCGACGGCGTGCCCAAGCGGTTCCTGCTGCTGGTGGCCCGCGGCCGGCGCTACAAGAACGTGGGGGTCGCCGCTGCTGCTGCTGCCCGGGCCCGGCGGCCTCTGGTGGTGGTCGGCGGCGCAGCCGCGGGCCAGGCGGCCTCGCCCTACGTGGTGGCGGTGGGGTCGGTGGACGAGGCCCGCCTCCGCTGGCTGTACCGCCACTGCAGCGGCGTGCTCGCCCTCGCCCACGAGGACTTCGGTCTCACTCCGGTCGAAGGGCACGCGGCGGGCAAGCCGACGCTGGCGCTGCGCCACGGTGGCTACCTCGAGACGGTGGAGGACGGCCGCAACGGCGCGTTCATCGACTCGCTGCAGGTCGACGCGGTGGCCGCTGCCATGGCCCGCTTCGAACCCGACGCCTACGACCCGGCCACAATCGTCGCGGGAGCCGAGCGGTTCAGCCCGGCCCGGTTCGCCGAGCGGCTGGCAGCGGCGGTCACCGGCGCGGTCACCGCAGCGGCCGTCGCCCCCAACCCCGCGTGCCCGTGACCGCCCAAGCCGGCGGGCTGCACGCAGGCCGGCCGGACGGCGCCACGCCACGGGTGCTTGCACTGGGCGGGGAGTGGTTCGGGGACCGTCCCGGCGGCCTCAACCGCTACCTGGCCGGGCTGGTCGGTGCGTTGGGCGACGCCGGCGTCGACATGCGCACCGTGGTGCTGGGCCCTGCTGCCGGCGCCCCGCCGACGTTCGAGGCGGTGTCCTCGGCCGGTGCGCCGCTGGTGCGCCGGCTGCTGGCGGTGCACCGGGCCGCGGCCCGCCACGCCGGTGCCGTCGACGTCGTCGACGTCCACTTCGCCCTGTACGGGCTGCTGCCGCTGCTGGCCAGCCGGCTGCGCCGGGTGCCGGTGGTGGTCCATTTCCAGGGACCGTGGGCGGCGGAGAGCGCGGTGGGCGGCGCCGGGCGTGTGGCGGTGGCGGCCAAACGGGCCGTGGAGCGCGCCGTCTACCGCCGGGCGGACCGGGTGGTGGTGCTGTCCCAGGCATTCGGGGACGTCGCCGTGCGCGACTACGGCGTCGACCCGGTCCGCGTGGCGGTGATCCCCCCGGGTGTGGACCTCGACCGGTTCACCCCCGGCGACCGAAGCGCCTGTCGTCGCGCGCTGGGGGTGGGGCCCGCCACCTTTGTGGTGGTCTGCGCCCGGCGGCTGGTCGCCCGCATGGGGATCGACGTGCTGCTGCGCGCCTGGGAGCGGGTGCAGGCCGAGGTGCCCGACGCACTGCTGGTCGTGGCCGGCGAGGGACCCGAGCGCGACCGGCTGGCGGCCCTGGCCGGCGGCGTGCCGCGGCCCGGCGGCGTCCGCCTGCTCGGCCGCGTCGACGACGCCGCGCTCGCCGACCTGTACCGTGCCGCCGACTGCACGGTGGTACCCACCCGGGCGCTCGAAGGCTTCGGACTGGTCGTGCTCGAGTCCCTGGCGTGCGGCACCCCGGCGGTGGTGGCGGGCGTGGGCGGCCTGCCCGACGCGGTCGAGGGGCTGGCCGCCGACCTGGTGGTGCCCGCCGGGGACGAACCGGCGCTCGCCGCCCGCCTGGTGGCCGCGGCCCGCGGGCAGCTGCCGTCGCGCCAGCGGTGCCGGTCCCACGCCGAGACGTTCGGTTGGCCGGAGGTGGCTGGGCGGCACGCCGAGCTGCTGCGGCAGGTGGCGCCGCCCGATCCGAGCGGACGCCGGCTGCGCGTGGCCTACGTCGACCACTGCGCCGTGCTGTCGGGCGCCGAGCTGGCGCTCGCCCGGCTGCTCGGCGCGCTCGACGTCGACGCGCATGTGGTCCTCGGTGAGGACGGGCCGCTGCGAGCACGCCTGGAGTCCGCCGGCGCTACCGTGCACGTGCTGCCGATGGCCACGGGGCTGCGCACCCTGCGCCGGCACCGGGCCGTCGGCGTGCCCGCCGCGCGGCACGCGACCGACCTGGCTGTGTACGTCATACGGCTGACCCGGCTGCTGCGCCGGCTGGGCCCCGACGTTGTGCACACCAACTCCCTCAAAGCCGCCCTGTACGGCGGGGTTGCCGGCCGCCTGGCTGGCGTGCCGGTGGTGTGGCATGTCCGGGACCGCATCGCCCCGGACTACCTGCCGGCTGCCGCGGTGCGGCTGGTGCGCCTGGCGAGCAGGGTGCTGCCGTCGGCGCTGATCGCCAACTCGTCGGGCACTCTGGCCACCGTCCTCCCCGCTGTTGCCATCCCGAGCCCTGTCGACGTTGGTGCCCGGCGCCGTCGGCGTGGTGGCGGCCCGCTGCGGGTCGGGATCGTCGGGCGCCTCGCCCCATGGAAGGGCCAGGACCTGTTCCTGCGGGCGTTCGCCCGGGCGTTCGCCGACGGCGATGCGGTGGCGGTGGTGGTCGGCTCGGCGCTGTTCGGCGAGGAGGAGTACGCCGGCGACCTGAAGGCGCTTGTGACCGAGCTGGGGCTCGACGGGCGGGTGGATCTGCGGGGGTTCTCCGACGACGTGGGCGCCGAGCTGGCCCGCATGGACGTGGTGGTGCACGCCTCGACCGTGCCCGAGCCGTTCGGGCAGGTGGTGGTGGAAGCCATGGCGGCGGGCGCGGCTGTCGTCGTCCCCGACCGCGGCGGTCCCGCCGAGGTGGTGGAGGACGGCGCCACCGGGGTCCTCTACCCCATGGGCGACGAGGACGGCCTGGTCGCCGCCTTGCGTCGGGTGGCGGGCGACGCCGGGCTTCGGGCCCGCCTGGGCGCGGCCGGACGCACGGCTGCCCGGCGGTACCGGCCCGAGGTGGTCGCCGGCGAGGTCGCTGACGTCTACCGGGCGGTCCTGGCGCGGGCGGGCAGCCGATGACTGCCGTGACGCCCCGCATCGTGGGCGGCACGCCGGCGGCAGAAGCCGTACCGGCTGATGTCGCAGCGACAGACGGCGCAGCGGCGGATGCCGCGGCGGCCGGGCGTGCTGCAGCCGGCTCCGCCGGACAGCCGGCGGCAAGTCGGGCGGCGCGGCGGCCGAGCGGGTCCCTCGGCCGGGTGCTGGTGGTGAGCCACCCGGCGGTGCTGGCCGTCAACCAGCACCAGTACCTGGCGCTGCGCGAGCTGGGCTGGGACGTTCGCCTGGTGGTGCCCGCCCGCTGGCACAACGACTACCGGGCCACCGGGTTTGCCGCCGAGGTCCTGCCCGGCATGGAGGACGCGGTGCTGCGGCGGCCCGTGGTGCTGGCCGGCCAACCCCAGCGCCACGCCTACCTGGCCCGGCCCGGCGCCCTGCTGCGCCGCCTGCGGCCCGACGTGGTGCTGCTGGAGCAGGAGCCGTTCGCGATGAGCGCGGCCCAGTGGGGGCTGGCGGCGGCGCGCGCCGGTATCCCGTTCGGTGTGCAGGCTGATGAGAACCTCGACCGCCCGTTCCCCGCTCCGCAGCAGTGGATCCGCTCGGCGGTGCTGGCACGCGCCGCTTTCGTCATGGCCCGCTCCCCGGCTGCGGCCCGGCTGGCCCGCACGTGGGGCGCACAAGGAACGGTCGCGGTGGTCCCGCATCCGGTGGTGCCGTGGGAGCCGGTGGAGGCGCCACGCGACGGCACGCTCACCGTCGGGTACGCGGGGCGCCTGGTGGAGGCGAAGGGCGTGCGCGACCTGCTGGCCGCCGCCGACCGGATGGCGACACCGGCCCGCGTGCTGGTGGTGGGCAACGGGCCTCTGCGCGACGAGGTGGCTCGCCATCGGAAGGTGGAGCTGTGGGACGGCCACGCGCACCACGACATGCCCGCCGCCTACGCCCGCATGGACGTGCTGGTGCTGCCGTCGCGCCGGACGCCGACATGGGAGGAGCAGTTCGGGCGCGTGCTGGTGGAGGCGCTGTCGTGCGGGGTGCCGGTGATCGGGTCGGCCACCGGCGAGATCCCCTGGGTGGTGGAGACGACCGGGGGCGGGTGGTGCACACCCGAGGGCGACGTCGACGCCCTCGCTGGTCTGCTCGACCGGGTGGCGTCGGACCCCGACGAGCGGGCGGCCCGGGCCGCTGCCGGGGCGGCGGCCGTCGCCGCGCAGTTCTCGACACCGGCGGTGGCGGCATCGACGAGCGAGCTGCTGCGGCAGGCGGTGGCACCGCCGCCGAGATCCGAGATGTCGGAGGCCAAGGCGAGACGGCGGTTGATCTTCGTGGCGCATGATGTGGGTGGCATCGGGGGAATGGAGCACGCACACGGAGAGATCCTCCACCGGATGGCGGCCGATTGGGATGTCACCGTCGTGTCGTCCCGGATCGACCCCCGTCTGCGTGGGAGCGTCAGGTGGCACCGCGTGCGGGTGCCGCGGCGACCTGTCCCATTGAAGTTCGCCGCCTTCTTCGTTGCAGGCGGTGTGGCCGTGGCCCGCATGCGGTCGACCCGGCGGCCCGGTGGGCCGGTAGTCGTCCACACCTGCGGGGCCATCATCCCGAATCGAGTGGACGTTGCCACCGTCAACCACTGCCAGGTCGGTCTGGTGGCGACCTTGGGCAGGCTGGTCCACGCAGGAACACCGCCGGTGCGCCGGTTGAACAGCGGCCTGCAACGCCTGTTGTCGATCGCTGCCGAGCGGTGGTCGTACCGACCGGGTCGGGTGGGGACCCTGCACGCGATCTCCACCGGGCTCGGCGACGAGGTGGCGCGGCACTTCCCCGGAGTCGATGTCGTCACGATCCCATATGGCGTGGACACGTCGGTGTTCCGACCCGCACCGGACGCTCGGCAGCGCCTACGGGATCGGTACCGGGTGGCAGAGGGCACTGCAGTGGCGATCTTCGTCGGAGGAGATTGGGACCGCAAGGGCCTCGGACTCGTCGTCCAGGGGCTGCAGGTGGCACAGGAGCTGGGCGTTCCAGTCGTGCTTTGGGTGATCGGCCGGGGCGACGCGGAGCGGTTCGCTGCCGAGGCCGACCGGATCGGGATCGGAGATCGGGTGCAGTTCCTCGGTCGCCCCGACAGCGTCGCCGAGTACTACGCCGCCGCGGACATGCTGGTGCAGGCCAGTGAGTACGAAGGTTTTTCGCTGGTTGCTCACGAAGCTGCCGCGAGCGGTCTTCCAATTGTGGCAACTGCCGTCCATGGCATCGTCGACCTGGTCGGCGCCGACCAGGCCGGCAGGATCGTCGGGCGGGATGCGACCGAGTTGGGTCGCGCACTGGCCGAGCTGGCCGCTGATCCCGAGCAGCGTCAGCGGATGGGGGCCGAGGCCCGGCGGCGTGCGCAGTCTCTAGGGTGGACCGATGTCGTGGAGCGTGTCGACGAGCTCTTGACGGCGCCGCGTGTCGATTCGAGGTCCCGTTGAGCATCGCTGCATCGCTGTCCCGGCGCTGGCCCGGGGTCCGTGTCGACCGTCGGTTGGTCGCCGCCGGGGTGGCAACTGGGGTCACCTTCCTGCTCGGGGCCGGGTTGACCCACCATGCCCTGGTCCGTGTGCTGCTGCTGGTGGCGGTGGCGCCCGTCGTCCTCGGCCTCGCACTCGTCGCGCCTGCTGCGCTCCTCCTGACGCTGGTCACCTGGCTCGCTGCGCTCGGCTTGGTGCGCCGGCTTGTCGACAGCACCGCAGGGGCGGTGACCGGTGGGCTCGGCGATCCGCTGCTGCTGGTTGCCCCCATGGTGCTGGTGGTCCTGGCTGCCGTGGCGGTCCGCCGGGGGGCGCTGCACGATCGGACGAGGCTGGCCAGTGCCGTCCTGACCCTGTCCATACTGGCGCTTCTCGAAGCAGGGAACCCGCTGCAAGGCGGCTTGCTCGTCGGGGTGGCCGGCCTGCTGTTCATGCTGGTTCCGATGCTGGCGTTTTGGGTGGGACGCACGCTGGTCGACGACCGCACTGCCCGTCGACTGCTTGTGGCTGTGGTGGTGCTAGCGATGGGAGCAGCGGCATACGGCTTGTTCCAGCAGTACGCCGGGCTGCCGGCATGGGATGCCGCCTGGGTCCGCACCGCCGGGTATACCGCGCTCCACGTCGGTTCCGGCATCCGTTCCTTCGGCACGATGTCGTCGTCGGCGGAGTACGCGACCTTCCTCGGCATCGGATTGGTCGTCTGCATGGCAGCGCTCAGCCGGCTGGCGGTCGCTCCTGCCGCGGTGGTGGCTGGTGGTGTGCTCGGGTTCGCCATGTTCGAGGACGCCAGCCGAGGCGTCGTCGTGCTCGCTGTGGCTGCCGGTGCCCTGTTGTGGGCAGCTCGGCGGGGCATGCGGCCGGGCACCGCTTTGGTCGTTGGCGGGATCGGACTGGTGGTGCTGGTCGTCGCCGTGGGCCACGCTGCCGGTTCTGCCGCGGGCGCCTCGGCTCTGGTGCAGCATCAGGTACAGGGAATCGGCAATCCGTTCAACTCGGCCGACTCCACCCTCCCCGGCCACTTCTCCGAGATGGTCAACGGCCTCCGTGCCGCGATCACCAACCCCATCGGGCGCGGTACCGGCTCGGTGTCCATCGCGGCAACACGCTTTGGTGGAACTGCGGCGGGGACTGAGGTCGACCCGTCCAATATGGGTGTCGCCTTGGGGCTGGCCGGCCTGGGTGCCTACCTGGTGGTGGCGTTCGAGGGATTGCGGGCTGCGTACCGTGTGGCAGCGATGGGTCGATCCTGGTGGACGCTGGCCATGCTCGGCGTGCTTGTGGTGACGTTCCTGCAGTGGACCAACGGCGCGCAGTACGCGGTGGCGTGGTTGCCATGGTTGGTGCTGGGCTGGGTTGACCGGCGGTGCGCCACTGTCCAGAGCGCTCGCGCCAGCGATGCCGTGGTCGCAGCGGGCGCATCGATGCGACCCGCGATGCGGCATCCCGCTGGGACATCCTGGCCGCCCACATTGGTGGGCAGGAGCGCTGTGGTCCACGAAGCGGAGGCCACGGGAGTGGGGATGGAGGACCGTGCCGGAGGGGCGACTATCTCAGCCCCACCGACCACCGCCAGGCAGCACGGCACGGACCTCAAACGTACGCCGGCAGACCCGGCGATCCCGCCGCCGGGTCACCGCCTCCGGAAGGAACCCGCCAACGGGAAGCGACGGGAGGGGGAGCAGGCGGCGTTGACGCGCCAGGCGACGTGGCGGCAGCTGCAGACGTTCCTCGGACACCGCCCTGTGCTCACCGCCGCGCTGGTCGGTATCGCGATGGCATCGGGCATCTGCATGTCGACCGTGCTGGCCGTCCTCGCCGAGATTGCAACCGCCCTTCTAGGCCACCATCACAGCGTGGTCGTGCACGTCGGCCCGCTCGCTGTGGCAGCCAGCCTGGGTGAGCTGACCGCCATCGGGATCGGCGCAATGGTCGTGCAGGTAATCCTGCAGGTCGCCCTGGCTTACCTGCCCGCTCGGATCATGGCGGACCTGCAGGCCGACCTCCGGAAGCGCCTGTTCGCGGCCTTCAGCCAGTCGTCGTCGGCGGAGCAGACTGGCGACGAGGAAGGGCAGTTCCAGGAGCTGGTCACCAACCAGGTCAGCCAGGTCGCCCAGGGCACGAACCACGCCACAGGGCTCGTCATCAACGGTCTGATGCTGGTGGTCATGATCCTGGCCGCGTTGGTGGTCAGCCCGACCACCACGCTGGTCGTCATCGTCGCCGGGGTAGTCGTGCTGATGGGGCTTCGGCCGCTCAACCGCGTCGGCCGCCGTCGGGGACATGTCATGTCGGAGACCCAATATCAGTACGCCGAAGGGGTGCACCAGGCGGTGCACCTGTCGGAAGAGGCAAGGGTGTTCGGCGTCACCGACGTACAGCAGCGCAACGTCGACCGTCTCACGAGCGCAGCTCGCGACGGGCTGCTGGCCGCCCAGTTCACCGGTCGGATCGCCGGCACCAGCTTCCAGAGCGCGGTCATGCTCCTGGTGCTCGGCGGCATCGCAGCCCTACAGGCGCTGCACGTGTCGAACCTCGCATCGCTCGGTGTCGTGGTGCTGCTCCTGGTACGGGGTTCGTCCTACGCGCAGCAGGCCTTCGGGGGGCTCCACTGGCTGCGTCAGCTGGCACCATACGCGGACCGGGTCGACGACGCCCGGCGCCGCTACGAACAGGCTGCCATCTGCCGGGGCTCAGCTGAGCTTCCTGCTATCCCCGACCTGACATTCGACCGGGTCAGCTTCGCATACGTCCGAGACGTGCCGGTGCTGAGGGACGTCTCCTTCGCCATCCATGCCGGTGAGGTCGTTGGCTTCGCGGGCCCCACCGGCGCGGGCAAGTCAACCATTGTGCAGATCCTGCTGGGGCTCCGCGTCCCCGACACCGGCTCGTACCTGGTGGACGGTCAACTGGCCACAGACGTGAGTGCGTCGGCTTGGGCCGGGATGTTCGCCTACCTGCCGCAGGAGCCCCGCTTGATGCGCGGCACCGTCGCCGACAACATTCGCTTCTTCCGGGATCTCGACGACCAGGCGGTGGAGCGGGCAGCCCGCCTGGCGCACATCCACGACGA
Source organism: Actinomycetes bacterium (assembly GCA_021826725.1). GTDB lineage: Bacteria > Actinomycetota > Acidimicrobiia > Acidimicrobiales > UBA8190 > JAJZYI01. The sequence goes on along the minus strand of JAKAYQ010000068.1, from coordinate 3,965 downwards.
CGTTGTGGCGTGGCCTCAGGGTTACGACACCATTGTCGGCCAACGAGCTGACGCGGTGTCGGGCGGGCAGCGTCAGCGGATCGGCTTGGCCCGGGCCTTGGCCGGAAGCCCGAAAGTGCTCGTCCTGGACGAGCCGACCAGTGCGCTCGACAACCGGTCGGAGCGACTCATCCACCAGTCTCTGCAGGCCGCCCGCGGTCGGATGACAGTTGTGATGGTCGCACATCGCCTGACCACGCTGGACGTGTGCGACCGGGTGATCGTCGTGTCTGGCGGAACGGTCGAGGCGATCGGCGCACCAGGCGACCTAGCAGCGGACAGCGACTACTTCAGAGCGGTCACGGCCATTGCCGGAGGCCCCCAGTGATGCCAGCCGGGAAAGGACACCGTCCGCGCCACCTGCCCCACCGACGGCGCTCTCGCTACCGCATGAGCGTAACCGCCGATCGCGGGAATCGAGGCAGCACACGATCCACCAAGATCACCGATTTGGTCAAGGTTTCCGCCCTGACACCAAGGAGTCGACACGTATGAGCCAGCCGGACCGCATGGAGCACGAGGTCGACTTCTGGGGTCATCGGATGATGTCCCTGGACGAGTGCATTGCCGAATTCCGCACGGGTATGGGCACCAACACCCGGTTCGCCATCGATCAGCTTGAACCGTTAGCGGGTCGCACCGTGCTCGATTTTGCCTGTGGGCAGGGTATTACCTCGTGCTTGCTGGCGATCCGCGGCGCAAAGGTGATCGGTGTGGACGTGACACCCCAGGCGGTGGAGGCTGCCGCTGCTCTCGCCGAGGCATTAGAGCTGGCTGTGGAGTTCCGATGCGGTGATCTCTTGAGGATGAACGACCTGCCGGTCTTCGACCGAATGTTTGGCCGCTACGCTCTTCACCATGTCGACGTGCCGCGGTACGGACGTCGGCTGTCGAAGTTGCTCAACGAGCAGGGTTGGGGCACGTTCTTGGAAACCAGTGTGACAAACCCGATGCTGGCATTGGCGCGCCGGTTCGGCGCGGGTCGCCTCGGAGTTGCACGCTACGGTTCGGACGACGAGCGACCGCTTTCGTATCGTGATCTTCGAACCTTGCGGCAAATATTCGGTTACGCCCAGGACGTGGTGCCAGAAATGTCTTTCCTGCGGATACTGGATCGCAACGTGTTCCGGCGCCGCTCGCCTGTGCTTACCGGTGCGTGTGAGTTCGTCGACGACAAGCTCTCGGAAGTGCCACACCTGCAGTGGCTTAGCTACCACCGCCTGGTGATTGTTGCTCACGAACCGGTTGCACTGCCGACATGGCACCGAGGGGTCGGGTGAACGCCGATGTCGCAGAACCCAAAGGCGTCGGCGTCAGTCGTGGTCACGGCCCGCAACCTTCAGGATGTTGTCGGCTCAGCGGTTGACAGCGCGCTTGCCCAGGTTCCGCCTCCTCGTGAGGTTATCACCGTCGATGATGGGTCGACAGACGCCACCGCATCCGTCTTGGCAAGATACGGAAGCCGCATTTGCTATGTGAAGACCGACGGAATCGGGGCGCCAGCGGCAAGGAACACAGGTTGGCGCACAGCGATCTCTGAGTACGTCGAGTGCCTTGACGGAGATGATTGGTGGCTTCCGGGACAACTCCAACAATCCATGGCTGGATTGTCAACATCGGATGCTCCGATGGTCCACTCCGATGTGATGCGTGTGGGGCCTGATGGCACTCCCGTAGAACCATGGAGCAAGAGCGCTCCGACTGTTAGTGGGCGCATTCTGCTGCAGATTTTGATGAACAATCCGATCCAGACCAGTAGCGTCGTCCTGCGTAGGTCAGTTCTGGACATGACAGGCGGATTTGACGAATCACTGGTTGCATGGGAAGACATAGATCTGTGGACCCGGATCGCCGTGGAGTACCCGATTGCCTCGCTATCAGAGGTGTTGGCCTGCTATCGCATGATCCCGTCATCACTCAGCTCCAACATTACGGCTATGGCAGAGAGTCGACTTGTTTCGGTCGTAAACGTACTGGAATCCGACGTCGGAGGAGTGCTGCAAGTCCACGAGCGCCGAAACGTTCTGGCAAACGCTCACCTGTACCGTGCGGTCGCTTACTACCTCACCGGCGAACCAAACGCGGCCCGATCATCGCTCCTGCGGGCAGCAATTGTCAGCCCGGTAGTGCTCCAGGGATCGCGTTGGTGGTCAGTGTTCGTCAAGTCGCTCCTCGGGGAGCGGTTGCTTCGTGAATTGCGAGCTATGAGAAGAGGAAGCTCATGACACATCGCTGGACCGTTGGTGTCAACCACAGCCACCACGAGAGCGCGGCGTGCATTATGCGCGACAACGAAGTGGTGTACGCAACGGCGGAGGAGCGCTTGAGTCGAATCAAACAAGACTCGAGCTTTCCTGAGCAAGCGATCCTGGCTGCTGTGCGCCATGCAGGCATCGAGCTCGGCGAGGTGACGGCGATCGGCCTGTCGTGGTCGAAGCCATCGGTCGTCACCAGCACGCTGATGCTGCTGGTTGCCGCGCTGGTTGTCAGCCCCCTCACGACCATGGTGGTCGTGGTGGCCGGCACCGTGGTGTTCGTTGGGCTTGGTTCGCTCAACCGGATCGGTGGTCGCCACGGTCGATTGCTCTCCGACGCCCAGTTCCGCTACGCCGAGGGTGTGCACCAGGCCGTCAGCCTGTCGGAGGAGGCCAGGGTGTTCGGGGTGATGGGCGAGCACCGGCGCTCGGTGGACGGTTTCGTCGAGGACGCTCGGTCCCGGCAGGTGGCATCCCAGTTCACCGGCCGGGTAGCCGGCAGCAGCATTCAGAATGCAATCCTGGTCCTGGTCCTGGTCCTGGTCCTGGTCCTGGTCCTGGTCCTGGTCCTGGTCCTGGTTGGCGTCGCCGTGTTGCAGGCCGCCCACGTCGGTGACCTCGCGTCGCTCGGTGTGGTCGTCCTGTTGCTGGTACGCGGGTCGACGTATGCCCAGCAGATGTGCGGGAGCTTCCACTGGCGGCGGCAGCTTGTCCCCTACTTGGACCGCGTGGACGATGCACGTCGCCGGTACGAGGCATCATCGGTGACCCAGGGGTCGACGCGGCTGTCGACGGTGCCAACGCTGGAATTCTCGCGCGTCAGCTTCGCCTACATTCCCGGCGTCCCCGTGCTTCACGACGTCAGCTTCCGGATCGAGCCCGGCCAGGCCACCGGCATTGCTGGTCCCACCGGCGCTGGGAAGTCGACGGTGGTGCAGCTGCTATTGGGCCTCCGCCAACCTGACAGCGGTGCGTACCTGGTCGACAGATGTCCGGCGATCGACGTCGCCGAGGCCGACTGGACCCGGGCGTTCAGCTACCTTCCGCAAGAGCCTCGGCTGATGCATGGCACGGTGGCCGACAACATCCGGTTCCACCGAGACCGCGATGCCGGCGCTGTCGAACGCGCCGCCCGCCTGGCGCACGTCCACGACGACATCGTGATGTGGCCGAAGGGCTACGACACGGTGATCGGCCAGCGAACGGATGCCGTGTCCGGTGGACAGCGCCAGCGGATCGGGCTGGCCCGAGCGCTGGCGGCCGATCCCCTGGTGCTGGTGCTCGACGAGCCCACCAGCGCGCTGGACAACCGCTCCGAGCAGCTGATCCAGGAGACGCTGACCGAAGTGCGTGATCGCACCACGCTCGTCATCGTGGCGCACCGGTTGAGCACCCTTGACATCTGCGACCAGGTGGTGGTGTTGTGCGACGGCACGGTCGAGGCGATCGGTACGCCACCAGAGCTGGTCAGTACCAGCCCGTATTTCTTGTCGGCGTCCGCTATTGGCGCCAGAGCATCGGATCCTCGTCGATGAGTACAGCCGTAGACCGGTACTGCCGCCGATCCTCGTGGCGGGTTGGGGAGAGCCTGCGTGGTCAGGTGGTGGGTGGTCCCCAGGTGGAGCGAACGGTGGTCGAACGATGCCGGGATGGCGAGCGGCGTCAGATCGG
>JAKAYQ010000296.1 GCA_021826725.1 Actinomycetes bacterium | reverse complement strand
GTTGCCCCGTTCCTCCGAGGCCAGCACCCCGGCCCACTGCGCCACGCGGCGGTCCTTGTCCCCGTCGCCGGCGAGGAGGAAGCCTGGCGCGTCGACGGTGAGGACGGCGCTGTAGACACCGCGAGACCGGTCGGCGACGACGCCGACCGCCGAGGTCGAGCGGCTGGCACCGGGAGCGGTGTGAGCCAGAGCCACCGGCACGCCGGCCCGCGTGCCGGCGGCCGTGGGCCGACCCTGGTCGAGGTCGACCGCCAGCACGGTGAACGACGCGAACGGCGCCCGAGCCGGCGGGCGCCGGGGCGGCGACCCGGCGAGGAAGCGCGCCGCGTCCGGCGCCCACTCCTCGGCAGTCCGGCCCCGGAGGGGGACCGTCGCCACGGCGATGCCAGCGGCGGCGGCAGCCACCGCGGCCACCACGCCCACCGCAGCCGGAAGGGACCGCAGCGCCACCAACCCCATGAGCAGGCCGGCGGCAGCGGCCGCCAGCTGGCCGCCCCGGAACCCAGCGATCAGGGCACGTCGCTGCAGCGGGCCGAAACGGTACCGCACCGCGCCCGGCATCCCGTCGTCATCGGCCACCGTTACGCTCCGTGCCCCCCGTACCCCCCGTGCCCCCCAATCCCTCGGGTCCGGCGCCACGCGCGGGAGCACCCGGTCTGACGTCGACGGCCTCGCCACCACTCGGGGGTCCTCCGAGCGCGGGTGTTCCAGGTGCGCCGACCCCCGGAGCGCCCGATCCACCGTCGCCGGTCCACGATCCCGCCGGGACCGACCCAGGGGCGGCGTTCCCGACGCCGCCGTCGAGCAGCGTCGACATCGGCACGCCTGTCGCGAGGTCTCGCTGGTAGCGCGCCATCAGCTCGTCAGACGGCGACGTGATCACGAGAGCGTCCGCACCGCCCCCGTGACCCGATGCAGGTGCCAGTGGCCCCGATCCCTCGATCGAGCCAGCACGGCCGCTCCCGCCGCCCCACATGCCTGATCCGGCACCCGGGGCACCGCCAGCGAGACCGGAGCCAGCGCCGACAGGACCGGGACCAGCGCCCGCAACACCTGCCGTGCCGGGGCTGGTGGATCGTTCGACGCTGGCGGATCGCCCGGCGCTGGCGGACGGCCCGGACCCAGCGTTCGTGGAAACCACGGTGCCAGGACCGCCCGATGGCCCGGGACCGCCCGATGACCCGGGACCGCCGGGTGGCCCACCAAGACCGGACGTTCCATTCAGGGGACCGACAGGCCCGGGTGGCTCGTCGCCCGAGCCGCCAGGCCGTTGCCCGCTCGCCAGATCGGTGACCAGGTTGGCCGCCCGCTTCGGGGCCCCCATGGCGTGGCGCAGATGGCCCCGGGCCGTCTCGAGTTGGGCGACGGCGCCCGCCTCCACGGCGGGGATCAACCGCAGCAGGATGAAGGGCGCTGCGGAGGCGACCACCAGTAGGGCCGCTCCGGTCACGAGCGCACCGAAGCCGCCCTTGTCGAGCTGGCCGCCGAGCCCGTTGCCCAGTGCCGCCGTGGCCAAGCCCAGGGCGCCGACGATGACCAGCTTGGACAAGATGAGGGCAGCGAGGGTGTCGGCCAGCCGCCGACACCAGTGGCTCACCGCCGGCCACACGAAAGCCGCCATCACCAAGGGAAGGAAGAGAACGGCCACCGACACTGCCGCCGAGCGGATCGCCATCTCCAACCACAGGCCCAGCGCGGCCACCGCCACCACCACGGCACCAAGAAGCAGCGCAAAGCTCGGCGCGCCCGATGCCGTGACGCTCCCGAAGGCACCGGCGAGTGGCGACAGGGCGCCACTGGCCGAGGTCCCGCTGGTCGCCAGGATGTCCGAGGAGAGCGTGTCGGTGATCGACAGCCCGAGGTGGACGACGGTGACCGCCATCCCGGTCAGGGTCAGGGCCACAGGAAGGTTGACCGCGGCGATCCGCACCACCATGCCCGGGCTCTGGCGGACGATGGCCTGCACGACAGCGCACAAGGTCAGCGGTAGGGCCAGCACGGCGCCGATCGCCGTCATCACCCCCAGCCGGCCGGTGAACCACGCCGACGTGATCGGCGGTGCGGTCGTGGCCGACACCACCGACACCAACTGGCGGAGGAACCAGGTGGCGCCCGCGGCCACCCACTGGCCGGCAGCGTCGAACACGGCACCGGCACCGAGGCCGAGCAGCCCACCCGGCGACCCACCGGCGACCGCTCCAGCTGCTCCCGAGGCGGCGGCATGAGCCGCCACGGCGGCGGCCGGCACAGCCCCGAGCACGCGGGCGGCCGGTACCGCGCCATGACCGGTCACGCTGGCTGCCACCGCCGGCACCAGCCCGACCCACGCCGGCTCCGCACTCGGGGCGCAACCGGTCACCGCACCCCTTGGCCGGCGTGGAAGAAGAAGTTGACCAGTGCCGGCGCCGCGCCGATCAGGAGGGCGGCCAGCGCCGACACCAGCACGGCCCGCCGTCCGACCACGGACTGGTGGAGATTCTGCGAGTGCACGCCCAGCGCCCACGAGGCTGCCCCGATCACGAGCCCGACGAGGGCCAGCACCAACGCCCACCCTCCCAGCCCGTTGGTGAGGTGCTGCAGGACCGTGCTGCCGGGCAGGTTCCCGACGCTCGGGTTCAACGACACGTTTGCCAGCAACCACCACATCGGTTGTCCCTTCGGTCGCTCCCCACCACACGCGGGCAGGGCATGGTCACCTGAGGGTGGCCACCGCCGACGCGGCACCACGAGATGGCGGCTCGACACGCCACGAGCTGTGGAGCGTGAACCTGGGAGCGCACAGGTCGCCGCTTCACCCCTGGAGCGGGAGCCCGCCGCCCGGATCCGGCCGCGGGAAGCCACCCACGGCGAAAACCGACCGAGCGGCGCCAGGAAGCCAGGGCCAGGGGCAGGACCAGGGCCAGGG
>JAKAYQ010000295.1 GCA_021826725.1 Actinomycetes bacterium | reverse complement strand
ACCGTGCCCGGTAGGCGGTTGTACCCCTGGACGGCCGGGAGGGGGAACATGGCGGCGGAGTCCCCGAACGAGTTGCCGGTCGAGTAGATGCCGGTGACCGTGTTCCACGTCCCGTCTGCGTGGAAGCGGCTGCCGACGTGGAGGCCGAGGTTCGACGCGGCGCGCCAGCCCAGCATCACCTGGTTGGTGGCGGTCGGCGCGAAGGGGTGGCCGGCCACGACCGTCACCCCGAAGGCGGCGAGGTCGGCTGGGTTGATCCCGATCTCGATGAAGACGGGGTTGGCGGCGTTGATGCGCTCGGTGGCCACCAGCACGCCGATGGCTCGCTGCACACCGGGCACCGCACGAAGCCGGGCCAGCTCACCCCGGTCGATGCTCGAGGAGAGCAGGTCGTTGACGCCTTTCTGGGCGACGGTGAAGTCCGCCTTGCCGACCGTGACGACGGCGGCTGCCGACTGCTCGAGCCCGCTGCTCGTCACCTCGAGGGTGACCACCGTCATGACGGCGAACGTGATGGCGAAGGTCAAGCCGAGCGAGCGGGCCTTCTTCGCCCACAGCCCACGCAGCAGGAACCTGCCGAACGCCACCGCGTCTCCTCCCTTCTGCTCCCTCACCTCCGCCGGAGCCCGCCGACCCCGCCCAGGGCCTCGACTCGAGCGTAGCGGTCGACGAGCGGCGCCGGCCGCTCCGCGGCACGCGGCCGGAACTGTGTCACGCTGCGGGCGACGGGTGGCAGAGGGCCGCTCCCAGCCCCGTCTGTGCCGCCCGCCAGCGCGGTGCGGTAGAGGGCGACGTGGTCGGCAGCCACCCGTTCCGCCGAGAACCGGGCTTCGACCTCGGCGCGGCACGCTCCCCGGTCGAGCGCGGCAACCTGGCCGACAGCGTGGACGAGGGCGGGAACGTCGGAGGCGAGGAAGCCGGTCCGGCCCGGTTCGACGATCTCCGGTGCCGCACCTCGCTCGGTGGCCACCACCGGTGTGCCGCAGGCCAGCGCCTCGATCATCACCATGCCGAACGGCTCGTGCCACCGCACGGGGTTGAGCAGGCAGGTGGCTTGGCCCATCAGGTCGAACTTGTCGGCGCCGCCCACCTCGCCGACGTACTCGACCTCGCCGCCGAGCAGGGGCTCGATCCGCTCCTCGAAGTAGCGGTGCTCGGCCGGCTCACGCATCTTGGCGGCGATCTTGAGCGGTATGCCGGCCTGGCGGGCCACCGAGATGGCCACGTCGAGCCCCTTGTCCGGGTGCATCCGACCCACGAAGGCCGCGTACCCGCCGCTTCCCGTCCCGACGGGGACGCGCTCGACGTCCAACCCGTGGTGGATGACGGCCCCGATGCGGACGCCGTCGGCGGTCGAGGCCTGCTGGTGGGAGATGGCGATCACCGGTACCCGGCTGGAGACGGCCCGGTACAGCGGGGTGAGGACCTGGTTGAAGGGGCCGTGGTTGGTGGTCACGACCGTCCGGTCGGCCATGCCGAGGGCGTAGAGCGGGCCGACCAGCGTGTGGTCGTGGACGACGTCGACGTCGCGCAGCTCCTCGTAGGCCTCGACCACGTGGAGTGCCTCGTCGGCCGCGCCACCCCGCCCGACGCCCAGGGAACGGGCGAACGACCACGACCTCGGCACTGGGCAGGTCGAGTCTCCCGTCGTGTAGAGCACGACGTGGTGGCCTGCTCGCTGGAGGGCCCGGGCCAGGACGTCGAGGACGGTCTCGGTGCCGCCGTAGGCCGGAGGAGGCACTGGCAGCCACGGAGGGGCGATGATCCCCACCCGGAGTGGATGGTCGGCGGACGTGTCGGTCGTGGGTCGAGCGGGCGTCATAGGGCCATGGTGAACCAGCGCGGCTGCTCACCGTAGGGCCGAACGTCCCGATGGGGATCGGCAGTTCGGGGCTCGGGACGTTGCGCCGTCGTGGCAGGTGGCGGGGACGTTCGACCCTGGTCTCCGGGTGGCCATCGGGTGCACCATGCGGGCATGGACGCTGTTCGGCCAGGGTGCGAGACCTTCGACGAGAGCTGGTGCCTGGTCGTCGAGGAGGGCGAGGACCTCGACCGGGTGATCGAGAGCCTCACGTGCGTCGCCGACGGCGTGGTGGGGACCAGGGGCGTCCGCGAGGAACAGCGAGACCCGGCCATCGCACCGGTGGTGGTCTCGGGCCTCTACGAGCCGGCCAAGGGGGTGGGGGAGCAGCTCGTCCAGCTTCCGTCGTGGTGTGTCCTCCCGCTCGGGCCCGACCTGCCCCGGGGACGGCACGTCCTCGACCTGCGTTCCGGTGTGCTGGTCCGTCAGGTGCCGAGCGGCGATCGGGTCGTGGTCGACGCGCTGCGTTTTGCCAGCGCCGCCCGCCCCGGCGTCTCGGTCCTGCGGGCGGCGGTGGCGACCTCTGCGCTCGTCGCACCTCCGGCGAGCCGACCGACCTTGCTGCGGCGGACGCCGTCGGGCGGAGGTGTGGTCGCGGTCGAGACGACCGGGGTGCACGAGCTCGGCGAGGGTGATGGGGCCACCACCGTCGTCGAGCGGGTGGTCGTCCACCAGGTCGAGGCGCGGCGAGCCCCGAGCGAGGCGTATGCCCGGGCACGGCTTGCCGCCGCGGTGGGCGCCGGCCCCGACCGGCTCCTCGAGGAGCACCGCCGGGTGTGGGCCCGACGGTGGGAGGTCGCCGATGTCGAGGTCGACGGGGACCCCGAGGTCACCCTCGCCGTCCGGTTCGCCCTCTTCCACCTCCTCTCCTCCACGTCGACGCGACGTGCCGAGTCCGCTGTCGGTGCCCGCGGGCTCACCGGTCCGGCCTACGCGGGCCACGTCTTTTGGGACACCGAGGTGTTCGCGCTCCCGGTGCTTGCCGCCATAGAGCCCGCTGCCGCCCGGGCCGTGCTCGAGTACCGTCTGCGACGGCTCGCCCCGG
>JAKAYQ010000294.1 GCA_021826725.1 Actinomycetes bacterium | reverse complement strand
GCGCCACTGGGTGCTGGGCCGGGTGGCGGCCAAGGACGCGGCCCGCCTGCGCCTCGCCGAGGCTGGGGCCACCGGCGTCTACCCGGTCGAGATCCAGGTCGACAACGACGACCGGGGAGCGCCCCGGTTCGTCGTCGACCATCCGGCCGGCAGAGGGATGCACCTGTCGATCGCCCACACCGACTGGCTCGGTGTCGCGCTGGTGGGGAACGGGCCCGTCGGCATCGACATCGAAAAGGTCGCCGAGCGCTCGGCGCGGTTCGAGGAGATGGTGTCGACCCCCGCCGAGCGGGCGCTTGTGGCGGCGGCGGCGGAAGCCGGCCGGGACGAGGCGCTCACCCGGCTGTGGTGCGCCAAGGAAGCGGCGGCCAAGGCGACGGGCATGGGCCTGCAGGGGAACCCCCGGGGGTTCGCCGTCGAAGAGGTCGACGGGGACCGGTATCTGATCGGCGGGCGGTGGGTGGCCACCACCACGCTCGCCCTACAGGAAGGAGCCTTCGTTGTCGCATGGACAGCCGATCGATGAGGTGGCGCCGGCCCCGGTGCCGGAAGCCGACCCAGGAGCGGTGCTCGACACCGTCGTCACCCTGATCACCGAAGTCATCGGCGAGGACTATGCCGTCGGTCTCGACATCGGGATGGCGACCACGTTCCAGGAGGACCTGGAGCTCGAGAGCATCGAGTTCACGGCCCTGGCGGAGCGCCTGATGGAGATCTACGGCGATCGCGTCGACTTCATGGGCTGGCTGGCCGAGATGGATGTCGACGCCATCATCGCCATGACCGTGGGCGAGCTGGTCGGCCACATCGAAGCCAGTCTCGGTGCCGGGAGCGGCGCGGTGGAGGTCTGAGCGATGCCGATCGTGAAGGCCAACGGGGTGCAGCTGAACGTCATGCGGGTGCCCGCCTCGGCCCGCGGCGACGGCGCGGGTCCCCCGGTGGTCATGCTGCACGGCATCGTCATCGATAACCTGTCGAGCTTCTTCTACACCCTTGCCCAGCAGGTCTCCGTGCACCACGAGGTCGTCATGTACGACCTGCGCGGGCACGGGCGCAGCGAGCGGCCGGTCACCGGGTACGGCCTGGACGACCATGTCGCAGACCTGGGTGGGCTGCTCGACACGCTTGGGCTCACCGAGCCGGTGATCCTGCTCGGCAACAGCTTTGGTGGTGGCGTGGCCCTGGCGTATGCCATGGCGAACCCCGAGCGGGTGGCGGGCCTGGTGCTCATCGAGGCCCACTTCCCGGTCCCTGGGGGTGCTGCAGCGATGTCCGCCATGCTCGGTCGCATCGGCGAGCTGGCCCGGCAGGGCTTGGCGATCGAGCCGCAGTTGCGCCAGCTCCGCCGGGTGCCGCCCGGGAGCCTGCCGGCCCTGCACGAGGTTGGGCTCAGCGCCGATCAGGTGGCGTTCGTCACCTACTGGATCGAGACCACGCCGGCCCGCAAGCTGGTGCAGATGGCCCGGACCGCCGACGGTCTGGTCAACGGCACCACCCTGGTCGAAGACGTCCTGGGAGAGGTGCCCCTTGCCGACAGCGACCTCGCCGCGGTGACATGCCCGACCCTGCTGGTCTACGGCGAGCAGTCCGACATCGTCGAGCGGGCGCACCAGCTTGCCGGCCTGCTGCCTCGGGCCGAGCTGACGGTGCTGCCCGAGGTTGACCACTCGGTGTTGATGGGGGCGACCGAAGCGCTGCGCGAACGCCTGCTGCCATGGCTCGCGGAGCGACGGCTCGCCGCGGGGTTCCCTGCCGACGCCGTCGTCGGGGGCAGGCGGGCCGGGCTTGCCGCGGACGAGCCTGGCGAGGCACCGGCCGGCTCGGCGAGCTGACCGGACGCGTCCGTGGCCCGGTTCCTGTTCGTCGTCCCGCCACTGCACGGCCACGTCAATCCCACACTGGCGGTCGGTGACGAGTTGGCCCGCCAGGGCCACCAGGTCGCCTGGTGCGGCTACCGGCCGCTGCTCAGCGCGCTGGTCCCCGAGTCCGGGACGGTGCTGCCCGTCGGCGACGACATCCCCGCCAGCCTGCAAGGGGTGGAGGAGCGGGCGCTCGGTCGCCGGGGTGCCGACGCGCTGAAGTTCTTCTTCGAGGAGCTCCTGGTCCCTCTTGCCCATGCCATGATCCCCGGTGTCGAGGAGGCGGTCGATGCCTTCGCTCCCGACGTGCTCGTCGTCGACCAGCAGACGATCGCCGGCGCAGTGGTGGGCCGGCGCCGCGGCCTTCCCTGGGCTACGAGCGCCACCACGTCCGCCGAGCTCGTCGACCCGTTTGCCGCGATGCCTGGGCTGCGCCAATGGGCCGACGGCCTGCTCGTCGACGTACAGCGGGCGCACGGCGTGGTCGACGCCGACGCCGACGCCGTGCGGTTCTCCCCCCATCTCGTGCTGGCGTTCACCACCGCCGCGCTCTGCGGAGCCGGCCGAGAGTGGCCGGACCACTGGGCGTTCGTCGGGCCGGCCGCCGGGGCGCGTCCCGAGGACGAGCGCGACCTGGACTGGCCGTGGCCCGACGACGGCACCCGGACGGTGCTCGTGTCGCTCGGTACGGTCAACGCCGAGGCCGGCGGCCGGTTCTTCCCGGTGGTGGCCGAGGCGCTGGCCGGCACCGGTATCCGGTCGCTGGTGGTGGCGCCGCCCGGTCTCGTCCCCGATCCGCCCCCGGGGATGGTCGTCCGGTCCCGGGTGCCGCAGCTCGCGGTGCTGCCCCGGGTGGACGCGGTGGTCAGCCACGCCGGGCACAACACCGTGGTCGAGACGCTCGCCCACGGCCTGCCGCTGGTGGTGGCCCCCATCCGTGATGACCAGCCGGTGGTGGCCCAGCAGGTGGTCGGTTGTGGAGCCGGCATCCGGGTGCGCTTCGGCCGGGTCCGGGCACCCGAGCTGCGCGCCGCGGTGACCGAAGTCATCGACGACCCGCGA
>JAKAYQ010000293.1 GCA_021826725.1 Actinomycetes bacterium | reverse complement strand
CCGCCAGCCGGTGACCGGACGTACCACCCCGGCGCTTGCGGCGCTGGCGAACCGCACGGAACCGACAGGGAGGGCTCTCACGATGGCCGACACCGTTGCTGCCCATGGCCGGCGCGCGTGGCGCTGGGCACGCCGAAACCCGGTGCAAAGCGCCGTCGCCGTGCTCGTCCTCGCCGGTGCGGGCGTCACCGCCGCGCTACCGGTGAGCCCCGCCAGCACCTACAGCGGCTGCGGCTACGGCTACGACGGGACCGGCTACGCCACCGGCTACGGCACCTGCACCGCTACGACCACCCCCCTGCAGCCGCCGGCCGCGCCCGCCGGCGCCACCAGCTCCGCCAGCGGTACGTCGACCACCGCCACCGGCACCGCCACCGTCACCGACGGCGGCACCACGGTCGATGCCACCGGCGCCGGGGCGATCACCCTCGCCCAGTTCGCCAGTGACCCCCAGACCACCGCCCCTGCGTTCAACTCGGGCGCCTCCTACTTCGACGTGCGGGTCGCCCCCGGCAGCACGTTGTCGACCGTCGTCGTCGACGACTGCAGCACCGGCGCCGGCACGGCCGCCGACTGGTTCGACCCCAGCGCAGCCAACGGAGCCGGCGCGTGGGAGCCCGTCACCGGCGACCCCGGGCCGACCGCAAGCGCCGGACCGCCCCCATGCGTGACGTTCACCCTGACCGCCACCAGCGTCCCGTCCCTCGCCCAGCTCACCGGCACCGAATTCGCGTCGGGGACGCCGCAGGCACCCGCCACCTCCCTGCCGGCGGTGACCGGCGTCAGCCCGGCCAGCGGCAGAGCCGGCACCGCCGTCACCATCACCGGCACTGGTCTTACCGGCGCCACGTCGGTCCGGTTCGGCACCGCGGCAGCAACGTTCACCGTCGCCAGCGCCACCACCGTGCATGCAGTGGCGCCCGCAGGGAGCGGCACTGTCGACATCCGGGTCACCACACCCGCAGGCAGCAGCGCTGCGACCAGCGCCGACCAATTCGCCTACATCACGGCGCCGGTGCCGGCCGCCTACCGCGAGGTGGCAGCCGACGGTGGCATCTTCGACTTCGGCGGCGCCGCTTTCTTCGGCTCGACCGGCAACATCCACCTGAACCAGCCGATCGTGGGCATGGCCAACGACCCCGCCACCGGCGGCTACTGGCTCGTCGCGTCCGACGGGGGCATCTTCGCCTTCGACGCCCCCTACCTGGGCTCCATGGGCGGCAAGCCCCTCAACCAGCCGATCGTGGGCATGGCCGCGACACCCGACGGCGGCGGCTACTGGCTGGTCGCCCGCGACGGGGGCATCTTCGCCTTCGGCGACGCAGCGTTCTTCGGCTCGACCGGCAACATCCACCTGAACCAGCCGATCGTGGGCATGGCCGCCACCCCCGACGGCGGCGGCTACTGGATGGTCGCGAAGGACGGCGGCATCTTCGCCTTCGGCGACGCCGGCTACCACGGCTCCACCGGCAACATCCGCCTGCAGTACCCGATCGTCGGCATGACGGCAACCCCCGACGGGGGCGGCTACTGGATGGTCGCCTCCGACGGCTTCGTGTTCGCCTTCGGCGACGCGCCGTACCGCGGCTGGGCGGGCCCCGCGCCCCTCGCCGCCCCGATCGTCGCCATGGCCGCCACCGCCGACGGCGGTGGGTACTGGCTCGTCGGTGCCGACGGCGGGATCTTCGCCTTCGGCGACGCCCGCTACGCCGGCTCCATGGGAGGCACCCGCCTCGCCCAGCCCATCGTCGGGATCGCTGCACCTGGACGCTGACCTCCCCGAAGCCGACGTCGGGCACCGGCACGCAGCAGTCCGGGCCAGGCCAGCAGCCCGGACCGGGCCGGAAGCACATCCGTGCCACTGGTCTACGATCCGCCCATGGCGCTCCGGATCATCGGTGCGGGCCAGGCCCGGACCGGCACCACCTCGACCAAAGTCGCCCTCGAGATGCTCGGGATCGCTCCCTGCTACCACATGCACGAGCTCTTCCTGCAGTTGGAGCACATCCCCCTGTGGGAGCAGGCGTTCGACGGCGAGCTCGACGACTGGAACCTGCTCCTGGGGTCGTACGCTGCCACGCTCGACTGGCCAGCGTCGCTCTTCTGGCGTGAGCTGGCCGACGCCCAGCCCGACGCGAAGGTGCTGCTGACCGAGCGCGACCCCGATGCGTGGTGCACCAGCTTTGAGCGGACCGTCCTTGCCGCCAAGCGCACCCTCGTGCCCCAACCGGATTCGATCGGCGCGCTCCTCCGCCTGATCGAGCGGAGCCTGACGTCGGTGTTCGGGGATGCCGTCGACGACCGCCAGGCCATCATCGCCACCTACCAGCTGCAGAACCAGGCCGTGCGCGACGCATTCGACGACGACCGCTTGCTCGTCTACGACCCCGCCGACGGCTGGGACCCGCTGTGCCAGTGGCTCGGCGTCGACCGCCCGGACGCTCCGTTCCCCCACCTCAACACGGGCGACGAGTTCCGCAGCACCCTGGGCCTGTAAGCACGAGCCGGCTGCAACTGGCGTCGCCGGGGCCGTCACCGTCACCGGGGCCGTCGAGGGAGCACCCAAACCACCTCGGTGGCAGAACACCCGACCGGCACCCCCAACCCTGCCCGGCGGCAGAACACCCGACCGGCACCCCCAACCCTGCCCGGCGGCAGAGCACCCGACCGGCACCCCCAACCCTGCCCAGTGGCAGAGCACCCGACCGGCACCGCCAACCCTGCCCAGTGGCAGAGCACCCGACCGGCACCCCCAACCCTGCCCAGTGGCAGAGCACCCGGCTGGGCCCAATGAACCATCCTGATGGCAACATGCCGGTATCGACGCCGGCCGTTCGCCGTCCCGATCGCTTGCGCCCCTCTGCCTGGAGCCGCAAGCCCGGCACCGACCCCCGACATAGGATGGGCATCAATGGCTGCCACCTGGGCACTCATCGGCA
>JAKAYQ010000292.1 GCA_021826725.1 Actinomycetes bacterium | reverse complement strand
GGGGTGCTCCTCCACCCGTTCCTGACCGTCGACGCCGTCCGTCGCTCGGCGCGGATCGTGCGCGCCGCCGCAGAGGAGGCCGGTCGCGACCCGGCTGCTATCTCGGTCTACGTCACCGTGGTCACCTCCTCCGGGCTGCCGCCGGAGGAGGAGGAGGCCGTGGTCGGCGCCCGGGCGGTCACCTACTTCCAGATCCCGGGGTTCGGCGAGCTGCTGGCGGGGGTCAACGGCTGGGACCCCGCCCCCCTGGAGGTGCTGCGGTCCGATCGGCTCCTCGCCGGGTTGGCAGGGGCAGCCGACAACGTCTTCACCCGTGAGCAGCTGACCGAGGTGAGCCGCCTGCTGCCGCGGTGGTGGCTGGACGAGGGCTCGGCTGTCGGGGACCCGACCACCTGCACCGCACGACTGCGATCCTACCTCGACGCCGGCGCCGACGAGCTGCTGCTCCACGGCAGCACCCCCAACCTCCTCGCTCCGGTCGTCCGCGACTTCTCGGCGACGCTCAGGGCGCCGAGCGGCAACGATTGAGGGCCGTCACCCGTACACGGTCGTGCACACGAACGTCATGGCGGGGCTGCCGTCTGCGAGCGCAACGGCGGCGATGTCGGCGAAGCGCTGGCTGCCGCCGCCGAACAGCCGGTCCACCCGACCGACCAGTCGGATGCGGGCGCCGGGCGGGATCGGGCGGAGGGACCGGACCTCGGTGCCGGCGTGCTTCCAACGCTGCGGCGGGATGGCGACGCTCTGGGCGATCAAGGCGTTGACGCCGCCGGCGAGCCAGGCGGGGTGGGCAACGCGGAGCCGGCGGAAGGGATCGTCGGGGTCGAGCCGCGTCAGAAAGGCCAGGTCACGCTCGCCGTCGAAGTCGAACTCGATGGCGCCGAGGTCCCGACCGGCCAGCCCCTCCGGGGTGGCCTCGAGTCGCTCCCTCCGGGGTCGTTCGAGCGCGGGACCGAAGGGTGCGGTCGGCGTGCCTCCTACCGACGCGTCGCCGCGCACCGCCAGGGTCCCGTCCGGCAGGTGCAACTCGATCGCCATCGTGGTCGGTCGGTGGGTCACCGTGAGCTGGAGCAGCCTTCCGGCGGTGAGATGCTGCCGGTAGCGGAGCGACATCGACCCGCCGTGCAACCAAGCGTCCCCCCCACCGGCGGAGGGGCTCGCCGGCCAGCTAGGCGTGGACGGTGATGCCCATAACGTGGGCGCCCGGCGCCTCGGGGGACGGCTGCTCCCCGGGGAAGCGGGGGAGTCCCGCCAGGTGGGCACGCAAGGGGCGGGTCTCGCGACGCTCGACCCCGGCTCCTTCCATCGCCCGACATGGTGGCAGCCACAGCCCCTGCCGGACACGGGTCGGGCGACCGAGCCACGTGCCGCGATGCCGGCTGGCGGGCTTCAGGCGAAGCTGACGGCCCCGGTCGCCCGCGGCTGGCCGTCGTCCGCCAGCACCGCCAGCGCCGCCTGGGTGCCCGCCGGGTCCGGGTGACCGACCAGGTGGAGGGCCTCTCCCGAGAGGGCGGGCCGGATGAACCGGTACCGCATCGAGGCGATCCTGCGTCCAGGCGCCCGGCGGGAGACCAGCCCGGCCAACGCCACGGCCAGGAGCGGACCGTGCACGACCAGGTTGCCGTAGCCCTCGACGCCGGTGGCGTACGGGTGGTCGTAGTGGATCCGGTGCGCGTTGGCGGTGAGGGCACTGAATCGGAACAGCAGCAGGGGGCCCGCCCGGAACGGCTCGTCCCACGTCCGCTCCACCGTCGGCGGCCCGCTCCTCGGGGCCGGGCGAGGGACAGAGGGCGCCCCCGACCGGTACATGACGTCCTGCTCGTCGGTAATGGCAAGCCGCCCGTGTTGCTCAATTTCGTGGCGCACCGTTACGAACAGCAGCGTCCCCGTGGCGCCCTGCTTGACCTCCTGGTGCACGACGGCGCTGCGGCGCCGTGCCGGCTCGCCGACACGCAGGGGACCGTGCAGCTCGACCCGGCCGCCCCCGAACATGCGGGTCCTGTCCGGGAGGGGCGGTAGAAATACGCCGGTCGCCGGGTGGCCGTCTTCGCCGAGGGCTGCGGTCGGGGCCCAATCGAGGAAGTACACCCAGTGCCACAGCGGCGGCAGCCGGCCGTCTTCGGGGAACGGCGCGTCGAGGACTGACGCGAGTGCTTGGGCGGACCGCGGGTCGATCGGATCCTCGCTCGTCGCGGGCTGTGGGTCCCAACCCTGGAGCCAGCGGAGGAACTGCTCGCGATCGGCCACTCGTCAGACCCTAATGGCCGGTCGCCGAATTGCTTAGGCACAAAGAGAATCGTGCCCCTTGAGGTAGTTAGCTACACCACGTCACGAAACATCAACCGGCAGCTAGGACCGGTACAGGAACCCGCCGCGCCCTCGTGGGTCTACCGAGACGCCGCCATCAACAACGCCGAGGTCCGCCGCCTCCGTCAGCGCGTCGCGGGCGGGCGCGCGCCAACCATGTCCGCCTGCCAGCGGGCCGACCATTCCCTCCACGCCAGGATCGAAACTCTCCTCGACACCAACCGAGGCCTCCGAGATGACAACGCGTAGCTTCGGCACCAACTCGCTATCCTCCTCGGCGAGAAGCGGCGCGGGGCTGTCAGCGACATGTCCTCCACGCAGACACCAAGGTCAGCCTGACCACCCCCGCCAGCGCTCCCGATGAGCATGATCAACCTCATCGAACGCATCAAGCGAATCCGCTTCGGCTTCCGAGACCGCTCCACGTGAGAACCGCCGTGAGAACCAACTGCGCCGAAAGAGGGTCGTCGTGGGTCCAGAAGGGTAAGCAAAGGGGGAGCTGAGCAGAAGCATCGTTGCTGGTCAGGGCCATAAAGGGTGGTCATAGGTGACCACTGGATAGCTGTCGGAGCGAGCCTCGGGAAGAACTACGGATCAGAAGGTTGGGGGTTCGAGTCCCTCCGAGCGCGCTGGAAAAGTGCAGTTCAGCGGCTTGCGGGACCTCCGGTGGCC
>JAKAYQ010000291.1 GCA_021826725.1 Actinomycetes bacterium | reverse complement strand
ATCCGAAGGTCTCATCCATGGGCAGTCATCTCCTTGCTGCGGGCTTCAGCCGGGGTCCAATGCGTCCAGGTGCCGTCGGGGCGACGGATCTTCCAAGAGTCGCCGTCGTCATCGCGTGCGACCAGATGCACCCACTGCCCGCCGAAGAGCTCGCGCAGCACGGAATTGCGGGCGATGACGATGTCCAGCAATCTCTGGGGAGCCTGGACCACGGTAAGAAGTCTCATCGGCTCGTGGTACACGCGTTCGCCATCGAAGAGGGACTGGAGCGGCAGGCCGACACGCAGGTCCCCACCAGCGCCCTGGACCACGCCGATCCCGGCGACGATGTTGTGGGCAGTCTTGTCGCCAGCCGAGAGGATGTCGGGCTCGACGGTGGAGAAGTAGTACTGCGCGTTTATCCAGTGGGCCACAACCATCGGAGCCGTAAGAATCGTCTCCAGGGCGACGCCGTCGGGATCGACTCCGGCATCGTAGGAGTGCAGGAAGCAGCGGCACGCCAAGTCCACACCGGCGGTGACTGCGCGCGGAGCGACGATGAACGCGGCGTTGCGCGCGAGTCCCCACTCGGGGCGCACCTGGGCCCAATCGGCGGCGCGTGCCTTGGGGCGGGCCATGTGGCCCTGGCTACCGGCACCTGGCAAGGACAGCGCCCGTTCCGCTGCCAGTCGCGTCCCGGCACGGTCCAGGGCTGATTGGAGCGCGACGACCCTGTCGAGGTGGGTCGAGGGGACGAGATGGGCATCGAGCACGGTGACCGTGTCGGTGGCGGTGTCGTGCTCGCCGGCGACGAAGACAGTCCCGTCGGGTATGCGGATGCCTCGCTCGGCGAGCAGCTGGCGGGTGGCTTGCCGGTTCAAGATCGCAGCTGCTGCGCGGGCGCTCGCTCCGCCCCTGTTGCCGCCGCAGGCACCGCAGTCGAGCGAGGATGCATAGGGATTGTTCTCCGTGGTGCTGGCGTGCCCACAGAGCAGCACCACGGCTGCGAAATGGCGGGTCAGGCCCATGGTGGTGAGCGCAGTCTCCGCGAACAACGCCTGCTCCTCGTCGCTCATCGCACCGGCTGCCGGATCGGCGTCGATGACCATGGTGGCCGGCGGGGCCACAATCCGGTTCACCCAGTTCCGCAACGTCTGGTAGCGGGTAGGTGCGAGGGTCTTCGCGACGGCCATCGGTCCGGCGACGAACCCGCCGGCTTCGGCGAGGATGAACGGGGACAACGTTCCCTTCTTGACGCTGCCGAACGCGCCCTGGGCGGCGGCGGACGCCTGTCGACCGGCCAGCTGGCGACTGGCGGCCTGGTTCGACATGGCGATCGGTCGCTCCGCCAGCTCCATGCTCGGCCGGATCAGCACCGGGCAGAGATCGACGGCTTCGGCGGATCCCCAGGGGTGGTAGCGGATCGGCAGGGCGAAGAACCCGGCGAACCCGAACGTCTCGTAGGGACCGCTGTCCTCGAGGTGTCGGCGCAGTCCTTCGGAGCGTACGTCGATGCAAAAGACCGCCTGCGCCGCAGGGCCCGCCGGGGGGGCTGCAGCCGGCCGGTCCAACGTGGTGAGCAGCCAGTCGCGGTAGTGGCCCTCGTAGGCGGCGAGCCACACCCGTGCAGATTCGGTGGCTGCGAGCTGCGCCAGCCGTGTGCCCACCTCGTCGGGCACGCCCACAGCAGCCAGGCGTGCCGGTCGGGTCTCGTCGTCCTTCGACACGTGGTCATCCCCCTTCAACCCGCCCGGAGACGGGTCCCACCTCGGGCGGCGCTGCGTTGGTGCACAGACCGACGCAGCACGCAGGAGCACCGTCTCGTAGCAGAGCCTGACGGCGAGGTAGTCGACCAGGTGGAGGGCCGGTCCGGGATGGCCGGGGGCGGCCCAGCGAGACCGCCATTTGGCGTGCCCAGCCCAACCAGGCATGCGCGCGAGATGGCGTGCCAATTCGCGGACCCGGTCATCTTCGGTGATGCCGAGCAACTCTAGGCAGGCGAGCATCGCGTCTTCGGGACCAGCACCCAGCTCGGTCAGGTGCTTGCGGCCGGCCCGACCGGCAAGCGACCGTGCCGCGGGGTCGCAGACGACGATCTGTCGCCAGGCACGGTAGAGACCCTGAGCGGTTTCGTCGGGCAGGATTCCCGCGAGGTAGGCGGCACACCACTTGGCGACCTCACGGTCGACAGTCGCGGCGATCTGGGTCCCGACGACACTGTCGTGACGCTCCGCAGCGGTCCGCACCTGTCCCGCATCGACGTCGGGATCATTCGTGGGTTCGCTGGAGTTGCAGGCGGAACGACCCGCAGCGGAGCCCTCGTCGAGGGCAGCGCTCAGGTCTGCGCCGGTGATCCGCCCGCTGGCGCACGCCTCGGTGAACAGCGCCGTCGACGGATATCCCCTAACACCGAGCATCCGGTTCGCGTATGCGACCGCATCATCGAAGGACATGTGGCGCAAGTCCCACAGCGGGTTCACCGCGATGAAGGTGGACAGTGGCCACAGGGGGGCGATCGCGCGTGCTGCCTCGTCGACCTGGGCAAGCAGCCGGACCCGGGCGGTGACTGGCTCTGTTCTGCTCATGCCGCGCTCTCCTCCCATGATCCTGCAGGCCCCACGGTGTGCCCAGGTGCGCGAGCGTGCTCCGCGCGTCCTGCTCCTCGTTCTCTGCCCGCTACCAGCTGTACCGGCGGCGTACCGGCATTGACCAGGATCGCAGTCAGACGCCGCTGCGCCGAGGGCAGCCGGATCACACCGGCGGCGGCGACCCCGGCACCGGCCACGGCCACCAGCCACCACGGGCTGAGCGCTCCGGCTCCGACGGCAGGTAGCGCCGGGGCGATCCAGCGTCCCAACCAGCCGAGCAGCAGTCCGTAGAGCGTTCCTGCACCAAGCAGCGCAGTTGCCCACGACGCCATCCACCACGGTGACGCCGGACGCCGACCCGACCAGGCCCACGATGCCGAGGCTGCCGTCGCCGCAGCAAACATGAGCAGGACCGCGGCCC
>JAKAYQ010000290.1 GCA_021826725.1 Actinomycetes bacterium | reverse complement strand
CGCCGTCGTCGCTCATCCCGACGACGAGAGCTTTGGGCTCGGCGGCGTCATCTGCCTGCTCGTCGACCACGGCATGACCGTGGACGTGCTGTGCCTGAGCCAGGGCGAGGCGAGCACCCTCGGCGTGGGGACGGGCCAGGTCGCGGCGGCCGACCTCAAGACGGTCCGGGCAGGGGAGCTGCGGGCCGCGGCGGCGGTCTTGGGCGTGGACCGGGTGTGGTTGCACGACCTTCCCGATGGGAACCTCGCCGGGAGCGGCGATCGGGTCGCTGCTGCGGTCGAGGCCGCGGTGGCCGGAGCCGACGCCGTGGTCGTCTTCGAGCCGTCGGGGGTGACCGGGCACCCCGATCACATGGCGGCCACCGCTGCCGCGCTGCTGGCGGCCCGCCGGTGGGGCATGGTCACGATCGAATGGGGCGTCCCGCCCGCTGCGGCGAAGCAGATGGCAGACGAGCTCGGAGTGCCGTTCACGGGGCTGTCGGGCGCCGGGGTGGTGGCCGTGCACGTCGACCGGGTCCGCCAGCGGGCCGCAGCCGCTCTCCATGCGACGCAGGCGACGGGGAACCCCGTGCTCGAGCGCCGGCTGGCGGTGCAGGGAGACATCGACCACCTGCGGATCAGCGTTCCGGAAGTGGGCGCCGCCGGGGGCATCGCGCCCTGCGGCCCGGTGACCACCGAGGAAGGTCGAACGGCCCTGGTCCGGCGGCCGGCAGCGGACGACGCTCATGGTGGAGGTGTTGCACGATGAGCGAAGAGACGGAGGAGCGCAACATGCCCAGGGGTGACGACAGCGAGGTTCAGCATCGTGCCGTCATCGTCGTCGGGGTCGACGGATCACCCGCCTCGTCCGACGCGTTGCGGTGGGCGGCCGACGAGGCCCGCCTGCGCGGCGCCATCCTTCGGGTCGTCTACGGGTGGATGCTGCCGACGATGATCTATCCCGCCTACGGGCCGGCAGGCATGTACGAGGAGATGCCCGCCGAGGCCGAGGGGCGCACGCGCACGCAGGTCGAGCAGGTGCTCGGTGACCACCACGACCTGCAGGTCGAGCTCGAGGTGCACGAGGGCAGGGGAGCGGAGGTCGTGCTCGACGCAGCCAAGGGAGCCGACATGGTGGTCGTCGGGTCGCGGGGACGGGGCGGGTTCTCCGGCCTCCTGCTCGGCTCGGTGAGCAGCCAGGTGGCACACCACGCCGCGTGCCCGGTCGTGATCGTCAGGGCGTGACCACCATGACCACCGACGAGCACGACGAGCTGGCCCTCTCCAAGCAGGCACGGACGGTCTTCGTGCAGGACTTCACCACCGTCGACCGGCCGTTCCACGTGACGGCCGAGCGCGTGGAGGCGGAGCGCGAGCGGGTGTTCGAGCGGGCGATCGCCAGCGCACGCGCCGAGGGCGAGCGGCTCCGGACGTGCATCGGGACCGATCTGTGGCCCGCGTCACTGGGCCAGTCGGTGGAGGTCACACCCGGGCTGGCGCGGCGCTCCACCGATGGCCTGCTGGTGGCGTTCCGATGGCGGCCCGTCGGCGTCGGCGGCCCGTTCCCCCGGCTCGACGCCGACCTGGAGGTCGCACCCTTCGGGCCGCTGCTGACCGCCCTCAGCGTCCGGGGCCGCTACCGTCCGACAGCGGTGCTGGCCGGGCGGCCCGACGAGCTCCTCCTCCACCGGATCACCGAGTCGACCGTGCGAGCGTTCCTCGGCGGTCTCTGCGTGGCCCTGGCCGACGGCGAGCGCTGCGGGGACCAGCGGTGGGACGGGGCAGGAGCGGCTGAACCGGGCCCGAGCGCCCCCTCCGGCGGAGCATCGACCGCTGGCGGCGTCTCGGCCTCCGGTGGTCCCTCGACGACCGGCAGGTCGCTGGGGCACGGTGGCGTGCAGCCGACCGGGCAGTTCTGGGCCGCAGCCGGCTGGGGGCTCGTCGACGCGCCGTCCCCGCCGATCGGCTGAGCCGCCGCCCGCTACCACCGCCACCCGGGCGCGCTGGTCGCCGCGCCGGTCGACGCGCCGTCCCGAGCGCCGCTTGCCGGCCGGCTGCGCTGCCGTCTGGGGGAATACCGGGCCCGGTGGAGACGGTTGGGCTCACCATGGACGACGCCGACAGCACCACCGCGCCCAGCACTGGCCCGCTCGTGGGGGTGCAGTTCTGGTTCGACCCGATCTGCCCCTGGGCCTGGATCGCGTCACGGTGGATGCTCCAGGTCGAGCAGGTGCGGCCGGTGCGCACGCAGTGGCGCGTCATGTCGCTCGCCTACCTCAACCTCGTGCAGCGCGGTGGCGAGGGTCTGTCCGACGAGCACCGCCAGCTCATGGAGCGGGCCTGGGGGCCCGTCCGCGTCTGTGCGGCTGCGGCTCGCGACCGGGGTGACGACATCCTCGGA
Organism: Actinomycetes bacterium; assembly: GCA_021826725.1. GTDB lineage: Bacteria > Actinomycetota > Acidimicrobiia > Acidimicrobiales > UBA8190 > JAJZYI01. The sequence goes on along the minus strand of JAKAYQ010000290.1, from coordinate 610 downwards.
CCGCTCTACACCGCCATCGGCACGAGGTTCCACGTGCAGGGGCGGCGCGAGGAGCCCGGCGTGCTCGGCGAGGCGCTCCAGGACGTCGGGCTACCGGCACGCATGGCCGAAGCGGTCGACGACACGTCGCTCGACGACTGGGTCCGCCGCTCCCACCACCAGGCCTTCGACCTCGTCGGCCTCGATGTCGGCACCCCGGTCATCGGCATCGGGGGCCATGGCTTCTTCGGTCCCGTCATGACGCCTGCGCCCAAAGGGGAGGCAGCAGGCAGGCTCTTCGACGGCTTCTCCCTCGTCACCGAGGCCGATGGCTTCTTCGAGCTCAAGCGGTCACGGGACCGCCAGCCCTCGTTCGAGTAGCGCCCCCGGCCTCCCACGATGCAAACCTTGAACCGCTGGTCGAAGGGCCGGTCATCAGCCTCGCCGGCCTGCACGCCAAGGTCCGCCGCGAGGGATGCCGGCGGTGATCGCTTCAGGGCAGCTCCACGCGGTCACGGAGCCAGTCGGCGAACCATGGCTCTTCCACCTCATGTGCAGCCACAGCCAGCATTGCTTGCTCGGCCCCGTCGACGTCGGGAGGATCAGGGGACCACACGATGCCGTTGAGATC
>JAKAYQ010000289.1 GCA_021826725.1 Actinomycetes bacterium | reverse complement strand
TGCCTTGCTGCTTGGCCCCTGAGCCCAGAGCACAGCCATGATCTCCGCCTCGAGCGGCCCCAGACCGAGCTCCTCGGGTTGTTTTGACGCCATGGTGAGCCCAGGGTACTCGGCACCCGTGATCCTCTCAGCCTGGATCCACCGGTTGATGGACGGCCGAGGTTGGCGGGGCACTCGACCTGATCGGCCGCGAGGTGTGGGCAGCCTAGTAGCCCAGATTGTTCGCTCGGTTGTCTTGAGCCTGACCGAAGCGCTGTTCGGCCCCTGGCGCTACGACTCCACCCTGCCGTCGTTCGGGTGGGACAACCGCGGCGAGCGGATCTACGCCGTGCGGGCGACCAACCCGTCCAAGGACAAGCGGCTCGGCGTCCCCGGCGCCGACTGGCTCGCGTTCCTCGGCCTCTCCTACTTCCCCGTGTGGAACCAGGCAGGCACCCTGCGCACCACCGCGTGCGCCGCCGACTGGAAGCACGGCACGTTCACCTGGCCCCTGTGGAGCCGGCCCCTCGCCCCACCGGTCATCCGGTCCCTCCTGCGCGACCCGTCCGTCGGCTCCGCCACCGACGACGAGCGCCGCATCCGGGGGATCACCGTGGCGCTGCGGGCCCCCATCCGCAGGAGCGACCAGGGCGGCTACGGGAGCTTCGGTGCCGCGGAGCCGGTCGTCGGCGCCACCGCCTCCGCTCACCGGAACAGACCGACCCTCCTCCACACGTCGTGGGCACCGGCGCCGGTCGCCACTTCGTCGTCGTCGCCACTGGGGACAGCGCCATCCCCGCCGTGAGCTCCGTGGTCTGTGTCCTCGTCCGCAGCAGCTTCCGCAGCCACGTCGCCAAGGTTGCGCACGGACCGAACGAAGGCCTGCAGCACGACTCTGCCGCCAACTGCGACACCATCGTCACCCTGCCCACCGCCGTGCTCGCCTGGCGACGGCGACGGCTCGGACCGGCCAAGCTCGCACGGCTCGACCGGGCCCTGGCCATCGCCCTCGGGCTCGCCTGACCGGACGTGGGACCACCACGTCACACGCTCCCCCACCGGCGCCCGTACCAGGCACCAGGATCACCCTTCTTCGGTCAACTGGGGCCAGCGCTGTCAGCAGGCGACCACGTCGATCCCGGGATCGATGCGGCGCAGGTCGTCGCCGTCGCCGGAGACGACCACGCCCCCTACCATGCGTGCGACGAGCACGACCGACGCGTCGACCACATCAGCGGTCGCCGACGCGCCACACAGCTGCCCGACCGCCCTGGCAGCAGCCTCGTCCAGAGGGTGGACGGCGACGCCATCGGCGGTGACTACACGAGCGAGCCGGACCTGGCGCGCCGGGTTCCGCCATGCCTGCGCGAGCGCCCCGGCCGGCACGTGGACCTCGCCGGCCAGCTCGAGCAGGCGCACCAGGCGCCGGTCCGCCCGGTCGACCGCGATGAGCGCTCCAGCGTCGAGGACTACAGGCCGAGGACGCTTCGGGCCCACGCCGTCTCCTCGTCCGTCGCCGGCCCGAGCTCGGCCCGGATCTCCGCGAGGACGTCGGCCAGCGCCTGGCGCTGCGCCCGCTCGGTCATGGCGGAAGCCACCCATGCGCTCACCGACGGGGCCCGGCCCGCCGCCACCGCGTCCTCCGCTGCTCGCGCCACCGACTGCTCGACGGTGACCGTCACTCGCGTCCGCATACGATCAGCATACTTCGGGCACTCCCGATGCGCATTCGATACGCACACTGTGCCCGCCGATGCTCCTCACCCGCCGGCCACTGCGGCCCAGCACGGCGGCCCGCCAAGCCGCTGGCCGCCATCTCGTCCTCCGCTGCTCGCCGCTCCCGGTCAGCCCGCTGGCCAAGCAGCCGTCACCCGCCGCCACGACTGGGGCAGCGCCTCGGGCATGACCCGCACGCCACCGACCGACGTCATGAAGTTCGTGTCGCCGCCCCACCGGGGCAGCACGTGCAGGTGCAGGTGGGCGGGGATGCCCGCACCGGCGGCACGCCCCAGGTTGGCCCCCAGGTTCATCCCGTCGGGACCGTAGGCCGCGGTGATGGCGGCGGCAGCGGTGCGGGTAGCCGTCCACAGCTCGGCCGACTCCTCGTCGGTCAAGTCGCCCAGGTCACCGACGTGACGCAACGGCATGACCAGCAGATGGCCGCTCGCGTACGGGTAGGCGTTCAGCACCACGAAGACGACATCCCCCCGCCACACCACCCCGTTCTCCTCGGACGGCTCCCCCGAGGCAGCCAGCCGGCAGAAGACGCAGCCGTCGTCGCCCCGGGCCCCCGGCTCGCCAGCCGTGCGCTCGGCTTCGGTGGCACCGCTCACGTACTCGTGACGCCACCCCGCCCACAGGTGCTCCAGGCTCACCAACGCTCCGGGCTCACAGGTCTCGACGGCGCACGGGCACCTCGACCCCGGCAACGGGCGCCGCGCGACCGCATCGGACCGCTCGCCGCTCACTCATCGGATCACAGCCACGTCGCCGCCGCGCTCGGGCAGCCCGTGCGCGGCCACCTCGGCCGCGGTTGCAGCCACGAACGCATCCAGGGGGACGCCCTTGTCAGGGTCCTTGGTGCCGCGCCGGTTGACGCCGACGGTTCCGACGGGCACGTCGTCGTCGCCCACGACGAGGACGTAGGGGACCTTCTGCATGCGGTGACGGCGGATCCGAGCGCCGAGGGGCTCGCTGGCCGGGTCCACCTCGGTGCGCAGCCCCTCCGCTGTGCAGGTGGCGGCCACGTGCCGGGCATAGGCATCGTGGTCGTCGCGCACCGGCAGCACCACCACCTGCAGCGGCGACAGCCAGGTGGGCATCGCCCCCGCGTAGTGCTCGAGCAGGATGGCGAAGAACCGCTCGACCGTCCCGAACAGGGCCCGGTGGATCATGATCGGCCGGTGCCGGGCATTGTCCGCCCCGACATACTCCATGGCAAAGCGCTGCGGCAGCTGGAAGTCGAGCTGCACGGTGGAGAGCTGCCAGCTCCGCCCGATGGCGTCGCGCACCTGC
>JAKAYQ010000067.1:7335-14901 GCA_021826725.1 Actinomycetes bacterium | reverse complement strand
CTCATCGCCAGGCATCTTCCCCAACGCCGACCCCGAGCCAACCTGCGCGTCGTCAAGCGCAAATACACCCGTTGGCACGTCAAGCGATTACTACGCCGCAATTGGCCCCAGCCCGACCGCCCAGCAGACAGGGCGATCCGGATCCCTATTTGAACGGTATTGGCCCTAACCGTGGGGCTCGCCGGCCTTCCGAGCCTTCTGCGCATCCTGGCCGAGGCGAAGTCCTACTCCGAGCGCGTCTTCAGCTTCCACACCATCGACAACCTGACCGTCCCGCTCGCCGCCGAGCTCCTCACCGCCCCCGCCGGCTCCGAACCCGTCGCATGGGATGACGCCGCCGTCGAACGCGTCGTGTCCCAGGCCTCCGGCTACCCCTACTTCCTGCAGCAGTTCGGCCAGGACAGCTGGAACGACGCAGCCGGCCCGGACATCACACTCACCGACGCCCGGGTCGGCGCCGAAAGCGGGTCGGGGGACGTCGCCACCCGACTGGACCGCAAGATCACCAGCCTCGGGCCCACACGCGCCAATCTCATCGCCAAAGGCCTCGTCTACGCACCCGAGCACGGCGTCATCGCCTTCCCGTCCCCGGCATGGCCGACTTCATCCGTCGCCAGCCCAACCGGTAGACGGCAAGCGGTCGCCGGGGCACCTTCGGCATCCAGGTGCCCGGCCACGCGGACAGCCTGGGGACCGAGGGTTGCGACTTGTGGGCCACGGCGGTTGCGACATGGGGAGCGACGTTCCCGGCATCCCTACTCCCATCCCAACAATGGCGTCACGACCCGTCCCCGACCGTCGCACGCCGTCCGCACCGAAACCCAGGACACTGCCCCGGACCAGCCACAATGCGCATGCAAACCACGGGCAGCGACGACGTGGGCCGGGTCGTCGCTCCCTTATAATCGTCAGGTCGTGGGTTCGAGTCCCACCATCGGCTCGCGTTCGCCTTAGTCAGGAGTGGTTTTTGCTCGGTCGGCGAGTCTCCAGCTGCGCCCATCCCAACAGGCGCCCCGGTTTCATGCTCCGCAGAGGCCCGCATCGAGGGTCGCCCTGGCGGCCTTCGCACGGCCGCTTTCGGAACCGTCGCTGATGGTCGTTCGTCGGTGGAGTATGGGGTTCGGCAGGCGGCGATGGTTGGGAGGCGCGCTCGCGCTCCTCGCGGCAGTGGGCACGGCCGGCGGCTGCGGAGGCGGGACGGAGAGTGGCAGTGCCGCGGCGAGCTGGAGGCCACCGAGAACCGTGGTGCCGCCGTGGGTGACGCCAGCGGTGCTGCCGGCGCCATCGACGGCGCCGGCATGGCGGGCGCTCAGCCCGACGTTCCTGCCGTCCACGATCGACTGCGTCACGGCGACCGTCTGCCAGGCCACCGGTGGCAACGGCCTGGCCGCTTCGGACGACGGCGGGCGGACGTGGACCTGGGAGTCGGCCCCCGGCGGCGCAACAGCGCCGGTGGCATGCGCCACAGCAGACCGCTGCTGGGCGTTCGGGGGCGGGTACGTCGACGCCACCACCGACGGCGGGGTTCGATGGGTTGCCACGCCGCTTGCCGGGTTCCGCCGCCACATCCCGCTCGCCATCGCGGCCATGGCCTGCCCTTCGGCAGCGGTGTGCGTCGCCGTCGGCACTGCCGGATCGACAGTGCCGAAGGGTTCCCAGCAGGCCGCCTACCTGGCGCGGACCGACGACGGCGGGCGGTCGTGGCAGGCGGTGGCGTTGCCGGCGGGGACACCGCTGCTGCAGTCCGTGTCGTGTCCCACAGCGCTGCGCTGCCTGGCCGTCGGCGGGCGGCGCGTGCTGGTGAGTGACGACGGCGGTGCGCGTTGGCGACAGCAGCGAGCGCCGGCACCGGTCGGCCGGCTGGCCTCGGTCACGTGCTGGACAGCGACCCGGTGCTTGGCTGTCGGCACGGTGGCGCTGCATCCCAGCGTCGGTGGTGCCAACCGCCCGCTGGCTGCGGCGACCGGGGACGGGGGACGTCACTGGAAGGCGATGACGCTCCCCTCGGCACTGTCCACGCCCACCCAGGTGGCGTGCACGGCCACCGGGGTGTGCCTGGTGACAGGCCCCTACGCGACCGGCGAGGCGACATTGGCTCGCTCCACCGACGGTGGGCGCAGCTGGGAGACCATGGCCGGCCCGGGCCCGGCCACCGGCGCCGCGGGGTACCTCGACTGCCCGAGCGCCGACCGCTGCCTCGACGCCACCGGTTCCGGGCTGTTCGCCATCGACCCGGCGGCCGGCTCGTGGGGCGACGTCTCGAGCCCGGCGCCAATCCCCACCAGCGAGTACGACATTCCGGCAGCCGTGTCCTGCCCGTCGTCGGACCACTGCACGGTGGCATCGAGCTTCATGGCCCTGACCGGCGGCGGCGGCGCCGCCCCGTTCCCGCTGGCGTTCACCACCACAAACGGCGGCGCATCATGGGTGCCGTCATCGGTCGACAACGGCGACACCCAGACCCGGCCTGGGTTGTCGTGCCCCACCACCTCCACCTGCCAGATCGTCGACACCGCCGGCCTCTACCGCAGCACCAACGATGGCGCATCGTGGACCCGCCAACCCCTGCCTTCCCCGGCCGGCGCCTCGGACACCACCGCGGTGTCGGTGTCGTGCCCGGACGTCCGAGCGTGCCTGGCCGGCGGCCTCGGCAACCAGCGGACCGGCGTGATCGCCACCACCGATGCTGGCAGCACGTGGACGACGTCCGCTGCACCAGCCGGGGTCGGCGCGCTCGCCGGCGTTGCCTGCACCACCGGCCGCGCCTGTGTGGCCGTGGGAACCGCGACGGCCGGCCGGACATCACCGACCACGGCGGCCGTGGCCGTGACCGACGACCAGGGGCAGACCTGGCAGCCGGCGCGCGTGCCCGCCGGCACCGGCCCGCTGGCCGCCGTCTCGTGCCCGACCACCGAGGAGTGCGTGGCCGTCGGCGGCGACCGTACCACCTCGCACCCGACGGCGGTCATCCTCACCTCCGACGATGCCGGCAGGACCTGGACGCCCGCCGACATCCCGGCAACCACCGGCATGCTCGACGCTATCTCGTGCCCCTCGACCCAGGTGTGCGTCGCCGTGGGTGGCGCCACCGCCGTCGAGACCAGCGACGGCGGTCGCCGATGGACACCCATGTCCCTGCCCGCCGGTGTGCGAACGCTCACCGGCGTGTCGTGCACCGCCGCCAACCGCTGCATGGCCGTCGGCCTCGACGGCCAAGGGAACGGCATGATCGCCACCACGTACGCGTCGTCCGGCACATGACCCCACCTGGGATACGACCCTCCGTCTTGCCTGGGTGCAGCTCCACCTGCCCGTACCGAGAGGCGCCGAGCCGCCCGCTGTCGACACAGGCTCCCTCTACGCTCGCCGGTCGTGAGCCCGGATCAGCGGTCGCGCCGCCGACATTCGGCGTCGACACGACCAGCCTCGAAGGTTCGGATCCAGCCATCGTCCGATGATGCCCACGAGGTCGTCTGCTTCCGGCGCCATCGGGACGATGATGCCGCCGAGGGCTCGCCTGGCCGGGACTTCCTCAGCTCGTGCCCACCCAAGGTTCGAGCGACCATGCGGGCCGTGCTGGTGGACGTCGGCGCCGCGCCTCCCAAGCGATACGCCGGGGGCGGCTACTGGGAGGCCATGAAGGGCGACATGACCGGGTAGTTCGAGGTGCGGGTCGGCGGCCCCAAGCGACACCACGATCGGCTGTTCTGCCGATTGGACTACGAGGCGAAGAACCCGGAGGTCGACAAGCCACTGCTCGTCGTCGTGGCTGGCCTCGACAAGCCGTTTCGGACCGAGCTGCGCCCGAGGGACTACGCCGCGGTGCGAAGGCTCGGTGAGGAGTACCTGGCCCGCAGCCCCCGTTCGATCTGCTGAGCGATCAGCCCGCGAGCGCCTTGTCCCGCCGGGTCCGGCGCTCGGCGGCCATGCGCTCGGCGAGCACCTCGGGGTCCGCTGCCCGCCCCTCGAGCAGCGGCTGGGTCACTTGCTCACGTTCTTGAGGCGACAGCGGTTGGAGGGTCACCCGCATCCCGAGCGCGACGGCTACCTCCGCCAGGGTCCCGAGCGTCGGGTTGACGTGGCCGGCGGAGAACAGCCGCCGGACGACCGCCGGGTCGGCGCCGATGGCCCGGGCCAACCCGGCCTTCGACAGTCCGGCAGCTTCGCGGGCCTCGTCGAGCTTGTTGACGAGCTCGTCGATGGTGGCGATCCGGACCGACTCGCGGACGTACTCCCGCAGGAACTCGGGGTCCCGGAGATCTTCGGCGAGGTCCTCCCAGAACTTGGTCGGCGGCGGGTCCATGGTCACCCCATCGGTCGCGCTCGCTCTGCACAGCGTAGCACATATGTTACGGACTGGCGAGCGTCCCCCGAGCACACACCTGGCGGATGACCGCCGACCCACATCCCAACTTCGATCCCAACAATCGCGTGGTGGCGTCCGGTCCGCGGTGTAAATCGACGACGGGCGTAGGTTCCTCTCGAAGCCTTGCAAGCAGAGAAAGGAACCCACGCCCGTGTCCCCACGAGTATCACCGATCGAGCGCATCCGCGCCGAGATTGACGACCTGTTCGGCTCCGAGCGCGAGCTGGGCGAAGTGCTGGAGGAGGTGGCCCGCCTCGGGGTGCGGCTGCTGATGCAGACCGCGATCGAGGCGGAGGTCACCGAGTTTCTGGGCCGGGAGCGCTACAGCCACGGCGAACGCGTCCGGGCCGGCAGCCGTAACGGGCACTGCCCGACCACGGTCAAGACGACGGCCGGGCCGGTGACGATCGACCGGCCGAAGCTGCGAGGCACCGACGAGGCGTTCGCCTCGCGGCTGCTCGGAGTGGGTGTGTGCCGCACCAACGCGCTGGAGAGCCTGGTGATCGCCGGGTTCGTCCGCGGCCTGTCCGTCCGTGACGTCGAGGCCAGCCTCGCCGACGCGCTGGGCTCGGAGGCGGCGCTGTCGAAGTCGACCGTCAGCCGGGTCTGCGAGGCCATCAAGGACGAGTTCGACCGCTGGAAGACCCGGGATCTGTCTGACGTGGCGCTCGAGTACCTGTTCTTGGACGGATCGCACTTCCGTATGCACGACGGCGCCCGGGCCGAGCCGGTGCTCGCCGCCTGGGGCATCACCAGCGAGGGCCGCCCCGTGCTCGTCGGCCTCGACACCGGCGCCAGCGAGTCGACCGACGCGTGGAAGGGCTTCTTGGACGGCCTGGTCGACCGGGGGCTGCGGCCGCCGCTGCTGGTGGTCTCCGACGGCGCTGCGGGGCTGATCGGCGCGGTCGAGCTCGTGTTCCCCCACAGCTTGCGTCAGCGCTGTGCCATCCACCGCTGCCGCAACATCCTGGCCAAGGTGCCCGTCGAGCACCAGGCCGAGGTGAAGGCCTGCTACTGGGCCATCTTCGACCCCACCGCAGAGCCGCCCGGCGACAAGTCGATCGCCGTCGCCGCCAAGCGCGCCGCGGACTTCTCCGCCACGTTCGGCCGCCGGTTCCCCTCGGCCGTGGCGTGTCTCAACGACGACCTGGCGAGCCTGTTCTCCTACCTGCGGTTCCCCGTCGAGCACCACAAGCGCATCCGGCACTCGAACTTCATCGAGCGGACCTTCGGGGAGACCCGCCGGCGGGTCAAGGTCATCGGCCGGCTCCCCGGCGAACGCAGCTGTCTCGGCCTGGTCTGGGCGGTGCTCGATCGGGCCAGCCGCGGCTGGCGAGGCGTCACCATGACGCCCGCCGCCGTCCGACAGCTCCAAGAACTACGCCGCCAACTCCTCGACCCGCCCACCGCCGGAGACCCCGGCGGCCAACTCGACGAAACCGCCACCACCGCCGCCTAACATCCCCACCAGGAACCTGCGTCCGCCGCCGATTTTCCACCGGACATGGGACGCCACCAATCGCGTCCCAGCCCGTCCCTTCCCGTTTGTCGCCGCCTCACCAACCCGAGCGGACCACCGCCGTGAACAGCCAGAATGGGTATGGACGCCACGGGGAGCGACGACGTGGGCCGGGTCGTCGCTCCCTTGGAATCGTCAGGTCGTGGGTTCGAGTCCCACCACCGGCTCGCGTTATTCCTGGTCCTGCATGGTTCGTGCTTGGCACGCGATTGTCCTGTTGGGTCCATCCCAACAGGCGCTGGGGCTTCATGCTCCGCAGCGCCCGCACCGAGGGTCGCCCGGACTGCACTGGCGGTCCTTCGCACGGGCGTTCTCGGAACCGTCGCTGATGGTCGCGCCCCTTCGACAGGACTTCCGGAGCTGGTAGGCATGCGAGCGCCCCGAAAATGAAACATGAGCTGGGAGAATGGCCGCGAGAGGGCCACGGGGTCATGTTGCTACGCGACGCTGTGGCCTGGGATCACTCGACCGGGGTGGGAAGCTCGTAGCCGAGGATCTGGGCGGGCTCACGGACCCCGAGGGCGGCGAGGATCTCCCGCTGGCGCTTGGTCGTCGCCGAGCGCTTGGCGATGCGGCCCTCTTGCGTCTCCAGCGTGACGAGTGCCATCCGATCGAGCTCGTTGCGGAGGTTGCGCCAGGTGTCGCCGGTCGCGTTCTCGGCGACCTCAACACCCTGGGCTACCTATTCGAGTCCCTCGCCGCCCGGGACATCCGTGTCTACGCCGCTGCCGCCGACGCAACCGTTCACCACTACCGCGAACGAGCCGGCGAGCTCGAGGGCGACCTTGTCGTCGAACGCCGAGGCGGGGCCTGGATCGGCGCCGAGGTCAAGCTTGGCTCCACCCACGTCGACGACGCCGCCACGGCGCTGCTCCGCCTAGCGCCCGCCCGCACCACCCGCCTACCGGCAGCCCTCACGGTCCTCACCGCCACCGGGCATGCCTACCAACGCCCGGACGGCGTCGCCGTCGTTCCCCTCGGCCTGCTCGGCCCCTGACGGCCCCGGGGGCGGATCGACCGTGGCGACGAGCCCCCAAACGGAGAGCCGATGTGCGCAGCTGGATCGGGAACGCCGTGGGCATCGCCGAGACCGTCAGCTGGCCACTTCCGGGACCCGTCCCGAGACCTTGGCGGGCACGCCGCCCAGCCTCACCAAAGGATCCCGTGCTGTCGTGGCTGGCCTGCTGCGGCAGCGCGCGTGGGTCGACCCCGATCTCCACCACCAGCCTTCCAGCCTGGCGCGTGGTGGTGCCGTGCACGAGCTCGTCGTCGGCGTGCCTCGCGAACGGGCCGGACCGATACCGTTGTGCCGTCCAGCAGTCGAACGCATGGTGCATGAACAGGTTCGCCAGCACGGGCGAGATCGCGTGCAGGCCAGCACCGAAACCCCGTCGACCTCGATCACGAGCCGGGCCGACGTCGCAACGCTGTCCGCTGCCACGACCGGACCCGGGCGGTGGCCCCCATGGTCGGGCCCGTGTGCTCACGTTCCCGCTCGCATCGCTGGGCGCTCCGCCACGCCGATCACGCGATGCAGCTCCTGCCCGCGCGACAGACCCGAGACCGACCGGACTGCGGCCTACTTGACGGCCAGCAAGTCCACCACGAAGACGATCGTCTCGTTGGGACCGACTGCCTGCGGGCTGCCGGCCGCCGCCGGGCTGCCAGAGGAGCCGTAGCC
>JAKAYQ010000067.1:0-7325 GCA_021826725.1 Actinomycetes bacterium | reverse complement strand
CCGATCTGATGACGATCTCGCGGCGGCCTCCCACGCGCATGCCCACGATCCCCTGGGCGAAACCCGGCACCACCTGAGCGAGCGAGAACGTGGCCGGCTGGCCGCGCGACCAGCTCGAGTCGAAGTCGGCGCCGGTCGCGTAGCTCGCACCCACGTACTGCACCTCGACGGTGCTGCTGGCTGCGGCCGCCGTGCCGGTACCCACCACCAAGTCCCGCGTCACGAGCGACGACGGCGCCGGCTGAGGACCGGACCCGATCACCGGTTCGACCTTCAGGTCGGTGGCATGACCCACCGCCGGCAGCGAGGTCGCCGCTGGCGCTGTCGAACCCGAGGTGGCCGAGGAACCCGAGGTGGCTGTCGTGCCCGATCCGGCCGCAGACGAGCCACCAGCGGCCGACGAGGACGCACTGCCCGCATCCGACGAGGCAGCCGAGGAGGAGGAGGAGGAGCTGCACGCTGCCAAGACGGCGGCGCAGACAGCGAGAGTGCCCACGGCTACCGGCCGGCGGAACGCGCTCACCATCCGGCCGGATCCGGACCGGCGCTTGTCCCGGAAACCGAAGTGGCCTCCGGTCGCGGCTCCGTTGGCAGCTCCGGTCGCGGCTCGATGGATGGCGACAGCTGGTTCCGGCACCCCACCCGGGGCATCGCCGGCCACAGCTCCAGTGGCAAGAGTGGTACGCACGGCGGGGACCCTAATCGAGCGGGGCACGCTGCCGGCACCACTTCCCTGCGCCGGACTGGTCGACGCTGTCGCACCCACGCCCAACCACACAGACCGGCACACAGCCACAGCCGCACAGCCGCACAGCCGGGCGAGAGCGCTTCCCCACACCGGCGCGGCGCCGAAGCTCGGCTCCACGGGATTCGATCGCTGCCCGCAGCTTGCAGCCCGACGTCCGCAGCCCGCCGCCACGAGCTCCGCAGCCCGACGACCGCAGCTCGCCGGCTGCAGCCCGCAGCCCGCAATGGGCTGGGGCCCGTCAGTCCTCGAACAGCGGTGTGAATGCCAGCTCCAACGACGCCAGCTCGATGTCGGCCGCGGTGTGCAACTCGAACGAGGGGTAGACGTCGACCTCGGGTCGGTTCTCCATCCACAGCGCGACGGCGGTACCCCACTGCTCGTCGCGCAGCGCCTGGCGGATCCGGTCGCGCAGCTCGGGCGGCAGCTCGTGACCGGGGGCACGGGCGACGAGCTGGAGCGCCAGGACCCAGTTGAGGGTGGCCTCGTCCTCGGCCACGAAGACCCGCGGGGGGTCGTCGCGCACGACGGCGCACGCCACGATCCGGGGCATCAGCGCTCGATGCGAGCCAGGTCCGCGGGGCTCCAGAAGCCTGACAGCGGCGCGGCGGCATTGCCGCCCTCGGCATACCGCTCCAGGCGGGAGCGGCCCTCGTCGGACAACATCTCAATGGCGTCGAAGAACGCCTTGGGGCCCGCTGCCCGCAGCGCGGTGTCGCCTTCGCTGGGCCGACGCGGCAGGTGGGTGGTGAGGAACACGACAGGCGTGGCCGGGTCGAGATGGCCTCGTTCCAGGCTGCCTCGAATGGCGTGGGCTCGGCCGAGCGACTTCCATACCGTGTCGGTGCGCAGCAGCCCGCCGCGGTGGCTGGTGAACGCCCCGGACACGTCGAAGAGCCACGTGCCGCCGGCGGCGTCCGCGGCCACGAAGTTGACGGTCACGCCGGTCCGGGCGATGCGGTGGTTGCGGTCGCGGATGGTGAAGCCGGCGCCAACCAGGACCTCCTCGGCCAGCTTCTGCGCTGCCTTCCCCTCGCGTGTCGCCCGGCTCTGGAAGTCCTCGGCAGGGTCGGTCCCGGCGGCCGGCGCCGCGACCGACGGGCGGGACCGAGCCCGGGCCGGTTGGCCAGGCGGCCTGCTGGCCCGTGCCGCCCGGCTCCTGCCCGGGATCCCGGTGTCGCCGGCACCACGGCCGTCAGCCCGGTTCCCCCCGGCCGCAGCGGCCTGCTCGGCCAGGGCTTCCGTCACACGCCGCTCGGCGATGTCGACGTACTCCTGCTCGAGGTCGTAGCCGACGTAACGGCGGCCCAGCCGGGCGGCGGCCACCAGCGCCGAGCCGCTGCCCATGAACGGGTCGAGCACCAGGTCGCCAGCGAACGTGTAGAGGCGGATGAGCTGCTCGGGCAGCTCCACAGGGAATGGCGCAGGGTGACCGACGCGCCGGGCGCTCTCCGATGGGATGCTCCACAGGTCGAGCGTCAGCGCCATGAAGTCCTCGGTCATGAGCGTGCTCTGATGGGGGAGGCCCTCGGCCTGGCGCTCCTTGACCGTCCGGGCCCGGTCGAAGCGCCCCTTGCTGGCGACGATCACCCGCTCGGTGATGTCGCGCAGCACGGGGTTGGCGGCGCTGCGGAACGAGCCCCAGGCACACGAGCCGCTGGCACCCTCGCCCTTCTGCCAGATGAGCTCGCCGCGCAGCAGCAGGCCGAGGTCGTCCTGCAAGATCTTGATGACGTCGGCGGACAGGCTCCGGTACGGCTTGCGCCCCAAGTTTGCGACGTTGACGGCGATGCGCCCCCCCGGCTCGAGCGTGCGGACGCACTCCTCGAACACGTCCGCCAGCAGCTGCAGGTACTCCAAGTAGGAGCTGGGGATGCCCTCGCGACCCAGCTCCTCTTCGTAGGCCTTTCCGGCGAAGTAGGGCGGCGACGTGACCACCAGGGCCACCGAGCCGTCGGGAACGACGTCCATGTGCCGGGCGTCTCCACAGACGAACGGATCGGCTACCGGCTCGGGGGGCAGCACATCCTGGTCGTCGCTCAGCTCTGGGGCACGGAAGCGGTCGTAGAAGGCAGTGGCGTCATGGTTCTCACGCCGGCCCACCCCGAACCTCGAAGTCGACGTGCGCCGACGCTCCACCATCACCCTCCGCAGTCTCCGAGCAGTCACCGGCTCCTCGCACGCAGGCTACCGGAGGGGTGCGACACCGGGCCGGACCACGTCGGGATGTGCACGAACCGCAATTCGCGAGCTCGTGGCTCTGTCCGAGCTGGTCCGGGGTGCGACACCGGCTCGAACCGCGTCGGGGGGTTACCCGGTGCCTCAACCGGCGGGAGCGGCGCGCGCCGACATGGTGACGAAGTCTCGGGCCCACCACGCTGCGAAGAACGTCGCTGGGCCCTGCACCGTCCCCGGCAGCAGCTCGCTTCCGTTGGCCGGAGCGGCGAGTCCACCGGCGGTCGCCGGGTCGTAGGTGGCGAAGTCGGGCCAATCCGGGTTGATGTCGAGCTCCATGCCGCGCACCACCCCGGCGCGCACCAGCAGCTGGGCGACCTGCAGGGGGTCGAGCGCCGGGCCGTCGACGTACACGAGCGCGCCGTCAGCGGTGATGCCGAGCCCGGATCGCCACTGGCTCTCCAGGCCAACCGGGGCGGTGCACGACGTGGCGGCACACGTCGCGCCCCACGCCTGCCAATCGGCGCTGGCCGCCTGGGCGGTGGGCTGGCCACCGGCGACGAGCGGCACGAGGTTCTGGCGGACGCTGGCCACGTTCGGCGTCATCGTCACATCCGTGCCCCAGGCGCCGACGTCGACTGATCCGTTCGTGTAGATGACGAGCGACGCCGCCCCCGACACCACGGGAACCACCATCCGGCCCTCGGTGTAGTAGCCGCCGCCGGCAGCGTTCATCATGAACCCGCCGTTGAAGGCCGCAACCAGCGTGGCGGCCTGTGCCGGCAGGATCGGCGCGGTGTAGCGGTATGGCCCTCCGCCGGGGCTCTTGGACCCCGAGTACAGCCGGGCCGACAGCAGGCGGGTGTCCATCCAGGCGATACCCGCCGGATGGGTACCGCCGGGCGGGACGAGCGTGGTCTCGTAGACCGCCGGCACCCCGCCGACGGTCCGGCCTGCCGGGCTCCACGCGCCCTGGCCGGCAGCCACGGGCGTGACGAACGGCGCGAGCGCGGCCGGCTCGGGCAAGGGTGAGCCAGCGGCCGTGGTCGACGGTACGCCGGCGGAGCCCGAGCTCGTCGACCTGGCCCGGGTGGTGCTGGGCGCCGGCGAACCCGACGACGCCGGGGTCGCTGTCGACGATCTCCGGGGCGTCGCAGGCGTCGTCACGTGCACCGGGACGGTGGCGCTCGGCGTACCGGCGCCGCACGCAGCCAGCACCAAGGCAGCACCCAGCAGGCTGGTCACGATCGTCGGGGTCCTGGTACGAGCGCGCATCGGGTCGGCCATCGGGTCAGGCTATTGCGAGCCAAGCCAGCAGTGACCGGCGGGGTCGCGACACGTGGCCGGCGCCACAACGCGAGCCGGCCGGGCCGGCTGCTTCACCGTACCGGCATGACCCGGCGGCGGGCTCCCCGGACCGGACAAACCGGCGGGGCTTCAAGAGCCCCGCCACTAGGCGGGGCGGACCAGGGAACCGGGCATCCAGGCAAGCAGCGCGAGGCGGAGGAGGACGTGCGGGCTGGAGCGCATGCACGACGACGGCAACGCCGCGATACGACGATTGGGGGTCGACGAGCCCGGCGTGACTATCCGCTGAGCCTGGTAGCAGCCCCAGGGGCCGCACCGGACGAGACGAGCGGTACGGGCAGCAGCGGGAACGATGCCGGGCAGGCCAAGCCGATCCCCGGTACGGTTGGCGTGGCGTGGGCATTACCCGGGTCCCCTGCCCCAAGGATGGTCGTGTTCCTGTCGAGCCGCCTCGATCCCAGCCGAGCAGGCCTTCCAGCGATGCCGTGTTCCTCCTCGCCACCGAGCCAGCCTGCTCCTTCCGCTCCTCCGGGCCATCCCTGCCAGCCGGTCGGAGTGGCATACCGGATTGCTGACAGGTGCCGCGAGTGCCGACACGACACCAGCTGCGCACGACCACCTCGAGTACCGGCGCAGCACCAGATGGACGCTCCGCGCTGCCTCCGGTTCCTGCCATGACGCATCCAAGCAGGGTGGCACCACTCAAGGTCGGGGGGGTTGCCAGCCGATGCCCGTTGAACGCGGCCCGACCCTGTGCCTGGACCACGACGACGTCCCGACATCCTGGGTGGGCGAGATGACCGACGAACCGGCACCGCAGCGGCGGATCAGGCAAGCGCTCGGGGAGTCCACGCCCGAGGGCGAGCTCATCGCGTCCCTGTGCCATGTCGCCGTCCAGATCGGCGACCACGTAGCTGCGTGGGTCGACTTCCTCGGGGACGGGCCCAACCGGCCGATCCTGCCGGTCGCCGGGTTCGGCTGGGATCCTGACCGCCTGCTCCAGCTCAACCGGACCTGGTCCGACCGCGAACCCGAGCAGAGCCCGGTCGGTCGGGCCTTGTTTTCGGGCACGATCCAGCTGGTCGAGGATGTCCGTGCCGTTCCGGGCCACCCGGCGTGGAAACAGTTCAGCGAGGCGGCGGGCTACCGCTCCATGCTCATCCTGCCGCTACGCGCCGACCCGGCGGGGGCCCTGGCGGTGGCCTCGTCCCGACGCGCCGGCTTCGACGAGCACCAGATCGCGCATCTGCGGACCCTCGCCGACGCCATCGCCTTCGGGGCCAGGAGCCTGCAGCGCACCCGCCGGGTGACCCAGAGCCTCGAGGACACCATCGACGTGCTCTCCACCGCCGTGGAGAAGCGGGACCCCTACACCGCGGGCCACCAGCGGCGGGTTGCGGAATTGGCACAGGCCATCGGCTCCCAGATCGGCATGAGCACGTTCGACGCCTACGGCGTGGGCATGGCGGCCCGGGTGCACGACATCGGCAAGCTCGTGGTCCCCTTGGAGATCCTGACCAAGCCGTCCAGGCTCAGCACCAACGAATTCGCCCTCATCAAGGACCACGCCCGGGCGGGGTACGAGATCCTGGAGGGAGTCGCCTTCCCGTGGCCGGTGGCCCGGATGGTCCTGCAGCACCACGAACGCCTGGATGGTTCAGGGTACCCATCAGGCCTGAAGGGCGACGGGATCGACCCGGGAGCACGGATCGTTGCCGTCGCGGACGTCGTCGAGGCGATGGCTGCCCACCGGCCCTACCGGCCCTCCCTCGGGATCGACGTGGCGCTCGCCGAGATCGAGCGGGGCCGGGGCACCCTGTTCGACCCCGAGGTCGTCGAGGCATGCCTCTACCTGTGCCGATCGGATCTCCTGCGCTTTGAGCCCGACGCCGCCAAGCCGTTCGGCCTCGCCCCATCGACCGACACCAGGTGGATGGGCGTCGACCCGTTGCAGGAGCTCGCGCACGAAGGCCGCCGCCCCCACGACGATCACGCGCTGCCCGCCTGGTGAACCGCCGACGGTCGCCCCCTGCGGCCGGTCCGATGCCTCAGCGAGAAAGCGGCACCACCCGTCGGCGGGCAAGAAGCTCCGGCGTCGGCCAGCACACGTCGGTGGCCCACCCCAGCCGCTCGAAGATCCGGATGACGGCCGCCGACATGTCGATCTGCCCGGGGCCGACCCCGTGGCGGGCCAGGTTCGGAAACGCATGGTGCGCGTTGTGCCACGACTCACCGAACGACACGAGTGCCAGGGCCGCGACGTCACGGCTCTGGTCCCGGGTGCGGAAGGTTTGCTTGCCGAAGGCATGGCAGATCGAGTTGATGCTCCACGTGGCGTGGTGGAGCAGGAGGATACGTACCAGCCCAGCCCAGACCAGGGCGAGGAACCCACCGGCGAGGGTCCCGGTCACCGACCACCCGATGACGAACGGGATGAGCAACGACGCCGCCATGACCAGCGGCGTCATGGCAGAGACCAGGCGGATGTCCTTGTCAGCCAGCAGGTCCGCGCTCCACCGCTCGGCGTCCACCGGGTTCCTGCGAAACAGCCAGCCGGTGTGCGCGTGCCACAGACCCCGGGCCCGCTCGGCCAGCCCGGCGCCCGGTGGCCGCACCGGCGAATGCGGATCACCGGTCCGATCCGAGAAGACGTGGTGCCGGCGATGCTGGGAGACCCAACTGATGACCGATCCCTGGATGGCCATGGTCCCCGCCACCGCCAGCACGACCTTGAGCCAGCGGTTGGGCCGAAAACTGCGGTGGGTGAGGAGCCGGTGAAAACCGACCGTCACCCCCAACCCGGTCACGAGGTACATGACCGAGGCGAGGACCAGGTCCAACCAGCCGATCCCGTGCGACCACAAGCGCACCACGGCGAACCCGCCGGCGAGCACGGGCACCGCGGCCAGCAGGGCCACGATCGTCCGCTGACCTGCACCGGCACGCGGGGCATCGCCGTAGGCGCCGCGTGCCGTGCCCCCCGCCCCGTCCGCTGCGCCGTCGCTGCAGAGGTCCCCTGCGTCCGCACCCGCCGGAAGAACCGACACCGTCGACACGACAGACGCGCCACGATCATCGGTCGGCGTGGGGACAATGC
>JAKAYQ010000066.1 GCA_021826725.1 Actinomycetes bacterium | reverse complement strand
TGCTGGCTCCCCTGCTGGCTCCCCTGCTGGCTCCCCTGCTGGCTCCCCTGCTGGCTCCCCTGCTGGCTCCCCTGCTGGCTCCCCTGCTGGCTCCCCTGCTGGCTCCCCTGCTGGCTCCCCTGCTGGCTCCCCTGCTGGCAGTGGCGGTGGCGGTGGCGGTGGCGGTGGCAGTGGCGGTGGCGGTGGCAGCGGCGGTGGCAGTGGCGGTGCTGGGAGGAGTGAGGTGGAGGCGGTGTGGCTCTCTGGCGGCCTCGCGGGTGCCCCCGAGGGATGCGGCGCGCACCCCTGGGCCATGATCGGGGCATGCCCGACCCGATCACACTCGGCCGCTCCGTGGTGGTGCGCCCCGGCGTTTCGGCCCCAGAACCATGGGAGTCGTGTCCCCGGGTGGTGGTTGCCGCGCTCGACACAGCCGTCGCCGACGAGCTCCACCGGGCCTGGCGCGAGCGTCGTGCGGTGGTGGTGGAGCTGTCGCCCGGGATCGGCCTGGACGACCCCGAGGTTCCTCCTGACGACGCGGTGGCCGGCCGCCAGCCCTGGCAGTGGACCGTGGATCTCGACCTGGTCGGCGAGCGCCTCCACCATGCGCTGTGGGCAAACGCGGTTGACGCCCGTGGTGGCTCCGGCTCGGGAGCGATGCCGTCGCGGTGGGTGCAGCAGGCGGTCGCCCTCGGCGCAGCACTCGCACCCGGAGGTGGCGGCCCGGACGTGGTGCTGCCCGACGGCACCCCGGCGGTGTGCGACGGCGGCCCGCTCGATGCAGACCTGGCCCGGCGGATCGGCCTGCCGGTGCTCCATCGCATCGGGCTGGAGCACGGCGTGCTGCGGCCGCTCGGACCGAACGACCCCGGTGATGTCGCCCTCGCGCCGGACCAGCTTGCCGCGGTCGCCGAGCCGGGGGCGTCGGCCCGGGTGATCGCGCCTGCCGGCTCGGGGAAGACGCGGGTGCTGACCGAACGGGCGCGGCTGCTGCTGCGCAGCTGGGGACTGCCACCCGGATCGGTTGCCATCGTCGCCTTCAACGTCCGGGCCGCGGCAGAGCTCCGGTCCCGCCTGGCTGACGTTCCCGACGTCCGGATCCGCACCCTGAACGCCTTGGGGCTGCGCCTCTGTGGATCGCGGACGACCATCGACGAGCCCGAGGTCCGGCGCATCCTGGATGACCTGGTCTCGTTCCCCCGTCGGGCGGAGACCGATCCGGCCGCACCGTGGATCGAGGCGCTGGGCCGGGTCCGCCTCGGCCTGGCCGACCCCCGGAAGGTCGAGGAAGAGCTGCCCGACGTGTCGGACCTCGACCGTGTCGCCCGTGCGTACCGAACCCAGCTTGCCGACCGCGGGGCCGTCGACTTCGACGAACAGGTCACTGCGGCCGTGGAGCGCCTTCTCGGTGATCCAGACTTTCGCCGCCGGAGCCAGCGGTTCGCCCGAGTGCTGCTGGTGGACGAGTTTCAGGACCTTACTCCCGCGCACCTGCTGCTGCTACGGCTGCTGGCCGGACCCGCCGGTGCCGTCTTTGCCGTTGGCGACGACGACCAGACAATCTACGGGTACGCCGGAGCCACCCCCAGGTGGCTGGTCGACCTGGACCAGTACTTCCCCGGGGCCCAGTCCCACGCGCTCGAGGTCAACTACCGGTGCCCGGCGCCGGTCGTGGCCGCCGCGGCAAACCTGCTGACCCGAAACGCCCTTCGCGTGCCAAAGGTGATCCGGTCGGTGCCCCCGCCGGTCGACCAGCCGTCGGGTGCTGGCGGGGGGTCCGCGCTGACAGACCCGGTGATCGGGAAGGCCGACGCCCTGTCCGTCGTGTCCGGCGACGGAGGCCCCGCTACCCGCACCGCGGCGCGGGTCGAGTGGCTGCTCGATGCCGGGGCCGCCCCCGCTGACGTGGTCGTGTTGGCCCGGGTCCACGCATCCCTCGCTCCCGTGCAGGTCCTCCTCCGTCATCACGGGGTGGCGGTGGCCGGTGCTGTCGACCGTCGGTTCCTTCGGCGTGGCGGCGTCCGGGCGGCACTCGCATGGCTGGCGGTGGCCAGCGCGCCGACCGGAGCGCTGCCTGGCACGGTGCTTCGCGACGCAGCCCGCCACCCGCGGCGTGGCATGAGCGCCTCGCTCCTCGACCTGGTGGCCAAGCAGCGGTCGCCGGGGTCCCTCGTGAGCCTGGCCGACTGGCTGGCCGACAAAGGCAGCGATCGCGAGGCCGGAAAGGTGCGCGACCTGGCCGCCGACGTCACCCTGGTCCGGCGTGCGGCCGAGGGAGCGACGACCGCCGCGGTGCTGGCGGTGGTGCGCCAGCGAGTAGGTGATGGCGGGCTCGACGCCACGGCGGCAGCTCTCGACCAGTGGAGCCACGGGGCCATCGCAGCGCACGGCGACGACCTCGATGCCCTGGCGGAGCTGGCCGGGCTCGAGCCGGACCCGGCCTCCTTCGGCGATTGGCTTGCCGGGCAGCTCGACCTGCCGGCCGAGGACGAGGGGGTCATGCTGGCCAGCATCCACGCCGTCAAGGGTCGTGAGTGGCCGCACGTCGTGCTGCACAATCTCAGCGCCGGGCTGCTCCCGCACCGGCTGGCGGAAGACGTCGAGGAGGAGCGTCGGGTCTTCCACGTCGGCCTCACCCGCGGGAGGCGGACCGTGTCGCTCGTTCCCGGTCTGCCGCCGTCGCCCTTCCTCGCAGAGCTGTCCCAGCCGGGCCGCCCTGCACCGCGCGCCGATGCCGCCGTCGCCCCGGTCGGCAGCCGCCCGTCGTCGCCTGCGGTCGGCGGGGTGCGCGCCCGCAGCGTGCCCGCCGGCGATCGGGCCGGGCGAAGCTCCGGCGCCACCGAGCTGCTGGCCGGGGAAGTTGGTGCCACCTTCACCTGGCGAGGTCACAGCCATCGGGTGGTGGCCGCGGACCGGTCGGGCGTGCGGGCCGAGGTGGGCGGCGGCCCTGCCACCACCTCCGTGGCCTATGGCACCGAGGTGACAGCGGCGGGCGGCTCCGCCGTGCTCGCCCAGCCCGGTGCGGGGGCCGCGTGGGAACGGCTCCGGGCCTGGCGCACCGAGCAGGCCGCCAAGGTGGGCAAGCCGGCCTACGTCGTCCTCGACGACAGGACGCTCCGGATGGTCGCAGCCATCCTGCCCACCAGCGAAACCGGCCTGCTCTCGATCAGCGGGATCGGTCCCGTCAAGCTGCAAAGCTACGGCGACGATCTCATCGCGCTCGCCGACGAGCTGTGGTCAGCTGGCCCGGCGGGCGACGGCCAGCCTGGCAGCGTCGTCGTCGGCGGTCGGTCATTGCCGAGGTGAGCGACCGGCGGGGACGGCGCGTGCGCCGCTCCATGGTCGCCATCACGGGTATCTTCTCGGGCGTTCCGCACCTGATGGTTGATGTCCGACAGACCGCGCCAACCCCGAGCCGGGCTCAGTCCAGCGTCACGTACCGGTGCACGTTGACCGAGGCGGGGTCGAGCAGCTCCCGGAACGCCGTGGATGTCGGATGGTGCTCGATCGCGTCGCGCGCCGCGTCGGCGTCCTTCGCCGACCGCCACATCGACAGCGCCAGCCAGGAGCCGTCCCCGTCGGACGCGGTCGTGCGCCGGACGAAACCCGGTTGCTGGTAGAGCACCTCCGTCGCCAAGCGACGCTCCGCCGTGGTGAACACGGCGTCGGCGGTTCTACCCGACAGCCGGAACGTCGTCGTCTCGATCAGCACCTTGTCGTCTCGATCTGCGTCACTGCTGCACGAGCATGACCGGGTTCCCCTCGGGGTCGGTCACGCCAGCCAGGGTCGGCCCACCGGGGACGTCGAACGGCCCGGTCACCTGCAGCGCGCCGAGCTCGGAGGCGGCGGCAAGCGCCGCCTGGAGGTCGTGAACCTGCACGTACAGGGTCACTCCGCCCGGATCGCCCTCGCGGATGTGACCGGCCGGACCGCCCTCGGGGCCGCCGATCCCGGACTCCACCGTCATGATCGGACCGTCGCCGATCTCCCAGTTGAACAGCCGGCCGTAGAAGGTGCGAAGTCGATCAGGATCACGCGCCACGATCTCCCAGTGCACCACTGGCCGGGCCCAGTCGCTCGCCACTCGTCACCTCCCTGGCCCACGGGTACCCTACGCCGACTGCCCCGGCGGTGCAGGGTTTCTCGAACATGTTCTCTGTCTGGAGGCGACTTCCGGTCTCTCGGGAAAACGTTGCTCCGCTCCGACCGGCTCAGGCTGGTGCTGGTGCTGGTGCTGGTGCTGGTGCTGGTGCTGGTGCTGGTGCTGGTGCTGGTGCTGGTGCTGGTGCTGGTGCTGGTGCTGGTGCTGGTGCTGGTGCTGGTGCTGGGTGTCGACGTCGCCGGAGGCACGGAGACACGGAGGCACGGAGGTCCTGCAGGCCGTCGGCACCCCGGTGGCAGGGGCGGGCGCCCGTCCGTGGTCGTGGAGACCCGGCGGGGCCTGATCCCCACAGAGCGATGCGACTTCCTCGAAGATAGATGCGATGGTTCGCTTGAGCCGGTCGATCCCGATACCGTGACCAGGGACATGCTGCTGATCACGTGGGCCGTCGGCGCCCCCGGAGCGAAGGTGAGTGGGCTGATCGGTCGCGTGGGTCCCGGCGGCAACGCCGAGGCAGCAGCAACGGGGCAGCCGTCGTTCGCCGAGACACGACCGCCGGACGTTCCCCGGCGGTGACCGCTCCGGTGCGCTACGGCGAGGAGCCGGGGGTCGATCCCCGCCGGACGCTGGCCGACGCGCTCCGGAGGCTCGCGGTGGCCACGGTCGCGGCCGAGCTCCCGGCCGATGTGCTGCATGACGCGGCATCGACGGTCCGGGCAGTGGCGGATTCCCTGCAGGCAGCGTCGGGTCCCGCGGCTCGGACGCGCCCGAGGCCCGATCCGTCTCGCCCGGTGCAGGAGCTGTTCGTCACCAGCCCGGTGTTCGGTCTGGAGAACCCGGTGGCGCCGCCGGTCCGACTATGGAGAGACGGCCACGGGGTGGGCGGCGAGGCCTGGTTCGACCACACCTACGAGGGGCCGCCAACGTGCGTCCATGGCGGCGTCATCGCCATGGTCTTCGACGATCTGTTGGGCGTGGCCAACTTCCTTGCCGGCCATGGCGGCATGACCGGGACGCTGAGCGTCCGTTACCGGCGGCCGACGCCGCTACGCCAGATGCTGCGGCTCTCCGCGCGCTGCCTCGGCGCCGAAGGGCGGAGGATCCGCGCCGAGGCGGCCATCTACCACGGCGACGTGCTGACAGCAGAAGCCAGCGGGCTGTTCGTTGCCGTCGCACCGGAGCGCTTTGCCGCCATGGTCGATCGGCACGGCGGCTCCCCCATGGTCGGGCCACGGGGACCCGCTGCATTCCCCGGCGGCGGAACGGACCTTCCCGCGCCCGGCGAGCGATAGCGTGGGCAAGCGCCCGGCGGGAACTTCCGAGCACAGAGATGGCGATGTGACCGATCGACACGACAGCACACCGCGACCGACCGGATCCACGGGCGAGGTGGCCGGAGGCCGGGCGCCCCGTCCGGAGGCCGGTAGCGCGTCGGACCTCACCGATGCCGACGTTGGCGCGCTCGCCGGGCTCGAGGCAGGGATGCTCCTGGTGTTCGCAGCGGACGGTGCGTTGCTGTGGGCCAATGACGCCGCCCGCAGCGGCATCGGCGCTCCGGGCAGTTCCGGCGGGGAAACTGAGCGTGCCGTGCCGGCTGTCGCTCTCGATGACCTCGATGTGCCGGGCGCCGACGAACCGGTGGGACCTGGTGTCGGCGTCGCCGAGGACGAATCGCTCGCCCGGCGGCTCGGAGCGCTGGCTTCGGGCACTGGCACCGGATGGCACCTCGGCAAGGTGCGGAGGCTTGACGGCACCATCGCCCGGTGGTCCTGGTCGGCATGGCGAACTGGCGACGGCTCGGCGGCCGTCTGGGCGGAGGACGCCACCGCATGGTGGCAGGAATGGTCGGTCCAGCAGGCGCGCGCCGTGGCGCTCGAGATGGCAGTCGAGCGCTCGGACTCGGCCATCTCGGTCAAGGACGCCGCCGGCAGGCTGGTGCTGGCGAACCGCCGGTACCTGGACCTCATCGGCTCCACAGCAGGTGGCCCTGGTGAGGGTGGCCTGTCGTCACTCGAGCGCGAGGTCCTCGTCGGCGGTGCCTCCATCGGTGTCGACGAGGTGGTTGGCGATCCCGGCGGCGAACGGACGCTCCACACGGTGCGCTTCCCTCTGCGCGACGATGGCGGGAACGTGGTGCACGTCGCCACGCTGGCCACCGACGTCACCGAGCGCGCCGTTGTGGTGCGCGCCCTGGCGGAGCGGGAGCGGCTGTACGACGCGCTGGTACGGGCGTCGCCAGACGTCGTGGCCCTGGTCGACGCTGCGGGCAACGTGACGGAGATGAGTGACGCCAGCTTTTCGGTGCTCGGCTTCGACCGTCCAGTGACCATGCCGGAGCTGTGGGCCCGTGTGGAGGTCGAGGACCGGGACCACTTGGAGCGGTGGTTGCGGCGAGTTGTCGTGGGCGACGAGCTCGCGCCCTGCCGGTACCGGTCCCGCCATCTCGACGCCACCACGCTCGTCTTCGAGGCGGCCGGCCGGCCAGTGGTCGGTGACGACGGCGGGCCTGCGGGAGCGGTCGTGGTCATCCGCGACATCACCGCCACGGTCGGCGCCGAGGTCGAGCTGACCCGGGCGGCTGCCCTCGCCGAAGAGGCCAGTCGAGCCAAGGACGAGCTGCTCTCCCGGATGAGCACGGAGATGCGCCTGCCCATCGACGACGTGCTTGCGCTCGTCGAACTGCTGCGTACCCAGGAGCTCGGCGAGGACCAGCGCGAGGCGCTCGAGCACATCGCTCGTGCGGGGCGGCACCTGCGGGACCTGATCGACGAAGTGCTGGAGGTGGCGCGGACCGAGACCCGCGATCTCGAGCTCGTACTCGAGGCGCTGCCGGTCGTGGCGATCGTCGACGACGCCGCCAGCCTGGCCCGTCCCCTCGCCGATCAACGAAACGTGCGGCTGATCGTGTCGAGGCGCCGGGCCGACGGGGACGGGGACGGGGACGGGGAGGCGCAGGCCGACCTGTGGGTGCTGGCCGATCGGCAGCGGCTGCTGCAGGTCCTGCTCAACCTCCTGTCCAATGCGGTCAAGTACAACCATCCGGGCGGAACCGTGCGGGTGTCGGTGTCCGCCACGGCGGACCAGGTGCGCGTGGCCGTGGTCGATACCGGTGTCGGGATCGCCCCCGAGCACCTCGGCCGCCTCTTCGAGCCGTTCGACCGCCTCGGCGCCGAGCACAGCGGCATCGAGGGGACCGGAGTGGGCCTGACCCTGACCCGCAACCTCGTCGAGCGGATGGGGGGCTCGATCGAGGTGGCATCGGCCGTCGGTACCGGCAGCGTCTTCGTCATCCGCCTCCGGCGCGCCAGCACGCCGGTGCCAGCCGGTGACCAGGCGCGCATCGCCTCGCCGGGTGCCGCACCCCTGCGCATCTTGCACGTCGAGGACGACGCGGCCAGCGGCGAGCTGGTCCGCCAGCTGTTGGCCCGGCGTGGTGGCGTCGAGCTGGTCCAGGTCGGCGACGGGGAGAGCGCGCTGTCCACCGCCCGTGCCAAGCGCCCGGACCTGGTGCTGCTCGATCTCGGACTTCCTGACGTCACCGGCGACACCGTGCTGGCCCAGCTGCGTGCCGATCCGGTCACGGCCGGGATCCCGGTGGTGGTGGTGAGCGCTGATGCCACTGACGCCCAGCGCCAGCGCCTGGCCGCCGCCGGAGCCGCTGCGTACCTGACCAAGCCGCTGGCCGTCGGCGAGGTGCTGGCTGTGGTCGACGCCGTCGTGACTGCTGCCGAAAGCGACTGATGGAGCGCACGGGACCGGTCTCACCCGGGCGCCTTTCCGGTCTGCTGTGCATTCCGGGCACGCTGTGGTGGGTGGTAACCCTGCGAGGCGAGCTGCTGCGACTGGCGCCGTCGGTGGGCTCGGTTCTCGGCGTGGCGCCCGACACGCTGGTCGGACGCCACGTGACCGACCTGGTGCATCCCGACGACGTTTCGCTGGTGGTGGCGGCGGCCCGACGGCTGGCCGCCGGCGACGCGATCACCGGGGTGGAGGTCCGCTTCGCGCATGCGGACGGGTCGTGGCGGCCGGTGCGGTGGGCGGCGCGCCACGATCCGCTTCGCGGAGTGGTCGACGCCGTCGGCCGTGACACGAGCACCCGGCCCTCGGTCGAGGGGCCGTCGGGCGGCCAGGGGGCGTTGGTGCGGGACCTGCTGCAAAACATGCCGGCCCCGATGTTCGTGCAGGGAGCCGACGACCGATACCTCATCGTGAACTGGGAGTTCAGCCGCCTCGCGGGGCTGACGTCGCCCGATGACGCCCTGGGTCGCCGGCCCGCAGAGCTGTGGCCGGGCTATGCCGAAGCCATCGCTGCCGGTCAATCGGGCGCCGCCGACCGGGACCAGCCCGGCCCCGCCGAGATCCGGGTGACGACCGCGGTTGGAGAGCGCGAGCTGCTGATCGGTCGTGATGTGGTGCGCAGCACCTCCGGTGAGCTGCAGGCGGTGGTCGGCGTGGCCACCGACATCACCGAGCGGGTGGCGGCGGAACAGCGGTTGGCGGCTCTCGACCGGGTGCTGCAGGCCATCTTCCGCACGAGTCCCGACCTGATCGCCGTCTTCGACCGTCATGGTCTGGTCGTCGAGCACAACGCCGACGTCGTCGGCATGCTCGGGCAGCTGCGGGGGCGCGGCCGGCTCGACGACCTCATGGAGCTGGTCCATCCGGACGACGTCGCGGCTGTCAGGGCCGCCCTCGCCGACATGCGTGCCGGCACCTCGCCCGACGTCGTGGTCCGCTACCGGGTGCGTCACGACGCGGGGCACTGGGTGACTGTCGACTCGCGGGGGCGGGTGGAGCGTGACGAGCAGGGCAGGGTGGTCCACTCCGTCGTGGTCACACGGGACGTCACCGCCGCGCTCGCGACCGAGATGCAGCTGCGGGCAGCGGTGGTGGCGGCCGAGCGAGCCAGCCAGGCGAAGAGCGAGTTCCTGTCCCGGATGAGCCACGAGCTTCGCACCCCGCTCAACTCCGTCCTCGGCTTCGCCCAGCTGCTCCAGATGGACGATCTTTCCGTTGAGCAGGCCGGTGCTGTCGCGGAGATCCTGCGAGCCGGCCGCCATCTCCTGGCGCTCATCGACGGCGTCCTCGATATCGCCAGGATCGAAACTGGGCACTTCGACCTGCGACCGGCGTCGGTGCCCGTGGAGCTCGCGCTCACCGGAGCGGCCGACGCGTCCGGCGCGACCGTGGAGGTGGCCGGAGCCCTGCCGTCGCTGTGGGCCGATCCCCGGCGCCTCGAGCAGGTGCTGAGCACGCTCGTCGACACTGCTCGGGGCGGCGACCCCGGCACCCCGGTCACCCTGTCGGCAACCTCGGCGGAACCCGGGTGGGTCCGCGTGTCGGTCACCGCCGGCCGGCGCCAGCGTCTGACCGGTGCGCCGCTCGCCAGCGAGAGCGTGGCGCTGGCGCTGGCCCGGTACCTCGCCGGTCAGATGGGTGGCAGGTTGACCGAGGTGCCCGCGTTCGAGCAGGGCACCACCGCCCGGTCCGCAGGCGATCTCGGGCTCGAAGGCGCACACGCTGCGGTGGGCGGCTCCGGCTCCGGCTCTGGCTCCGGCCTTGGCTCCGGCTCCGGCTCCGGCCTTGGCCCCGGCTCCGGCCTCCCTGACCGGCATGACGCCGGCGGGAGCTCCGATGGTCGCCTCGGTGACGCCACAGGCGAGCTGCGGTTCCTCCTGGACGTGCCGGCTCGGCCGGGTCCCGGCACCGACGGCCTGCCCAGCAGCGAGCTGCGGGCGCTGGCGGTGACTCGTCGCGTCAGTGCCCGGCATGCCGGTGGCGCAGACGGGGGTCCGGCGGCTGCCTACCGGGTCCTGGTGGTCGCCTCCGCCCCGGACGTCGGGGACCTGGTCCGGCAGGTCGCGCTCCGTCGGACCGAGGTCGAGATGACCGCCATGGCCGACGGCGACGAGGCGGCGGAGGCGGTGCGGGTCGGGCGACCGCACCTGCTCCTCGTCGAGCTCCCGCTCGCCGGTGGACGCCCCTCGGCGGCCATCGCCGCCACGCGGTCGGTCCCCGATCCGTACCGGCCGGTGGTGGCCGTCATCGGCACGGACCCGACATCGGGTCAGGCCTGGCAGGCCCTGGAGGACGGAGCGGACGCCTACCTGACCCGCCCGCTCGACGTGCGGGCGCTGTTGGAGCTCATCGACGTCGCACGTGGCGCCATACCCGACGGTTGACCACGTTGGGCTCTCGTAACTCGCTGCCCCCGCCTCCCTTCCGCCGCCGTTGACCCCACACTGGCAGGGACCCCAGCCCGACCGGGCCCTTCGGCGGCGATGAGGTCGACGCTGTCGGAGGGGGACGTCCCCTGTGTGGGGGACTCGACGCTTCGGTGCACCGCACTCGAACAGTCGTCGGGGACGGAGCCCAGGCATGCACGAGGTTCGGCTGGTCTACGAGCGCGGCGGGACGGAACGCGAGGTAGCCGGTGTCCACTCCACGGGCGGTGCGCTCTGAGTTGTGCGCACTGCAATAAAAAATCCACCACGGGGAGTGACGGCGGCGCGTTGCTCGCGTAACATGCATGAACACGAGCCGTCACGTGGGATGTGTGGCTCCTGTTCCCCTGGGGGGTACGACATGGAAAGCAACGCTCCGCGCGTCACCGACAGCGTGGTACGAAGGGGCCGCAGGCGGATCATCGCCTCGGCGGTCGCCGCAGGTACGCTGGTCGCCGGGCTCGGCATGGCGGGGCTCGCCGCACCGGCCGGTGCCGCTACCGGGCACAGCTGGTGGTGGCAGCCGTCGTCGACCTCGGGTTCCTCGTCGTCAACGTCGTCGTCCAGCACCTGTCCCGCGGCCTCAGGCGCCAACCTGGCGTTCGCCGGCAACCTGACGAACGGCGTCGCCAAGTTCGGCTCGGCTGCTTCGGTGACGGGTCTGACTGGGACGATGTGCGGCATCGTCGACGTGGGCACGCTGACGGCCACCGTCCAGCCGGCGAACTTCCTGTTCTCTCCGACGACCACCAAGCTGCTGGGCTTTCTGAGCCTGCCGACGACGATCACGGTCGACGCGCCGGCCACGGCGGTCCTCGTTCAGGGCAGCGCCTCGGGGACCTTCGACACGTCGATGAAGTTGACGCTGTCGGCCAATGTCGACCTGCTTGGTCTGTTCCACTGCACGGTCGGTCCGATGACCCCGACGGTCACCACCGGCACCAGCGGCTCGGTGTCGGGAACGCCCCTGTCGGGAAGCCTGCTCACCAAGCTCACCGGCACCATGGCTGCGGGTAATTTCGCCGTGCCGGCAATCCAGTCGTCGTCGACCTGCCCCGGCATCATCGCCGGCATCAGCAACCTGATCATGGGGCTGCCGCTGGCCGCCGGGAAGTCCACGATCACGACCGCGGTGTCGCTGGCCCCGACCCTGCCGGCTAGCGCTGGCTGAGTCGAGGGCGGCTCCCGGCCCGGGTGACCGGGAACGGTGGCAAGGAGACCACGAAATGCCCGGTGAGGGCCCGACCACAGCGGTCGGGCCCTCACCGCGTGCACATCCGGGTGTCCCGATGGCGAGGAGCAGCAGCTACAGCAGCGAGTCGACGATGCGGGTCGGGACCTCAGCGTGTAGGGACGAGCGTGCGCCGGGTGTACCCCCACACGGGAGCCACGGCCCCGACAGCCCCGACCGCTACGGCGTCCGCCCCGCCGGCCCCGAGGGCCCCGACGGCTACGGCGTCCGCCCCGATGCCGAGGTGCCGGCGTTCACAGCCCACGAGCAGTTGGCCGGCACGTCCACCACGACAGCGACCGGCTCGGGTGGCAGGCCGCTCCGGCTGCCGCTTGCAGACCCGACAACGCTGGTGTCGATGCCGGCGACCGTCGCCGTGCTTGTGACCACCGAGAACGAGGCTGTGGCCAGGGTGTTCCCAGGGCACTGGACCTGGTACCCCAGTGTCCACGGCCCGATGATGTGGAACGACAGGGTGCTCGCCGGCCCCTGGCCCGAGGCGCTGAACTGCGCGCTCGGTGCTACGGGAACAATGGCTGTCCCTGCTGCCACCCGGACCGGGGAACCGGCAGCGGGCCCCGGTGTCCCTCGATCTGGTGTGCCCGAGCCAGATCCGCGAGCGAGCAGGGCGCCGGCACCGAAGCACCCGGCCACCGCAAGCGACGCGGCAACGGCGGTGACTGCGCCGGATGGTGTTCCCAGCCGATGCCGGGACCGGGGCCCGTGGGCCTGCGCCGGCAGGGTGGCGCGCCGCGGCCCTGAATTCCCCGCATGTCCTGGTCCGGTGCCCGAATAGCGCGTCGGTGCCACGTGACCGGTGTGCGTGGCCATGCCGGCCGCGACCCGGACGACCTCTGCCGCTTCCGCTATGGGATCGGACTCGGTCCTTCGCCGTGGTGGTGCCGTGCTCGGGGGACGCGGCCGCAGGTGTGGTGGTGCCGCTCGGGGGATCGCCTGTGGGTCCGGGCCCTGACGACGTTCCGCCTCCGAGATCGGGGGCCCTGACCCCACGCTGGTGGTGCCGGCGATGGCGGTAGTGCTGGCGGGACCCGTAACCCGCCGGAAGCTCGGGCCGAGCAACAGTTCGATGGTTGCAGGCGGAGGCGGCGGGAGTGGTCCACGTCGCCACGCCCCGGTGATCGGCGCATCACCGGCGACACCGGCCGGCGGGGGTGGCGGGACCGGCGTCGGCGGTGGTGCTGGCTTTGCCGCTGCGGTCGCTGGTGTGGCTGGGCCAGCGGGTCGGTGGGGGGCGGTCGCTGGTGCGGGTGTTGCCATGGTCGCAGCTGTTGTCGCGTGCCCGAAAAGGGCAGTGCGATCGCCAGGGGTGTGGGTCCCTGCCGGTTGCCGGTCCGTTCCGAGGTGCACTGATCCCGCAGTGGCGAGAAGCTGGTCGCCGCACCGCGGGCAGGTGGTGGCGCCACGTGCGGTGCACAGGCACGTCGGGCAGATGCCTCCGGCAAGGTCGGTGGTCGCGCGAGGTCGCGGCAGTGGTGTCGGGGCCCCTCGGCTCGGGCGTCGCATCACCTTCGCTTCGGCTCGGGTGAGGTTCCCGTTGAGCCCGGTGTGCCGGTGTTGGGACGACCGGCCGTCGGAATTGTGCTGGACGTGGGGCGGGTGGGTTTGAAGCGCCTGCCCGAACGTGGCGTGTGACCCAGGCCGGATGTGTGACCCAGGCCGGATGTGTGACCCAGGCCGGATGTGTGACCCAGGCCGGATGTGTGACCCAGGTCGGATGTGTGACCCAGGCCGGATGTGTGACCCAGGCCGGATGTGTGACCCAGGCCGGATGTGTGACCCAGGTCGGATGTGTGACCCAGGCCGGATGTGTGACCCAGGTCGGATGTGTGACCCAGGCCGGATGTGTGACCCATACCGTAGGTGCGGCCTTTCCACGTGGCCCCGGAGCCGCGATGGTGCCGGCGAGCAGAGTCGACCGTCATCGCCAGGTAGATCGCCGCCGCAAGCGGCAGCGTGGCTGCCCGCCACCTTCTGAGCCCGTGGTACCGCTGCATGGGGAGGTAGGTCGCGGCCATGATGGCCCATGTGCCGATGCCGAGCGCAGCTGGCATCGGCCAGCCGTAGGCGAGGGCGACGGCACCGCCCACCGGGGGAACGACGAACACGAGAAGAAGCCCTGCCACCGTGCCGGCGAGGGCCACCATGGAGCACCGCAGCTGTGCGAACGCGCTGCGGGTCACCATGGCCCACAGCGCACCCAGTCCGTCGTAGGGGCGCACGCTGCGCACGTCGTCGGCGAAGCCGAGCCACAGGCGCGCTCCTGAGCGGGCGAGTGCCCGGGCCAGCGACACGTCGTCGATGACGGCGCCGCGGACGGCGTCGACCCCGCCAGCGGCCTGCAGGGCGTCGCGGCGCACGAGCAGGCATCCGCCGGCTGCGGCAGCCCGTCGGGGCGGTGGCGCGGCGTGCCGGAGGGGCCGGCGAGCCACCCATCGGAACGGGTAGAGCATGGCGAAGAAGTAGATGAAGGCAGGGACGAGCAGGCGTTCCCACGCGCCGCTCACTGCCAACCGGGCCATGAGCGACACCTGGTCGTACCGGCCGATCTCAGCCGCCGCCACGAGTCGGGCCAGCGAGTCCGGCGGGTGGGCGATGTCGGCGTCGGTCAAGAGCACCATCTCCGCGTCGCCTGCCTGGGCCACTCCCTCGTGCAGCGCCCAGAGCTTTCCGGTCCATCCCGCCGGAGTGCTGCCGGCGCCGACCACGGTCAACGGGATGGATCGGCGGACCGGGGTCGACGGAGCTCCGTTCTCGGGGGTGGGGGTGGCTCCGGAATTGGGTTCCTCGCCGAGGGCAGGAGTGGCTCCGGACCTGGGTTCCTCGCCGACAGCGGAGCGGGCGAGGGCTCGTGCCACGTCGGCTGTCCCGTCGGTGGACTGGTCGTCGACCAGCACCACGTGCGCTGCACCCGGGTACTCCTGGGCCAGGAGAGAGGGGAGTGTCAGGGGGAGCAGGTCGGCCTCGTCGCGAGCAGGGACGATCACGGCGACCGAAGGCCACCGCTGCGGGGGAGGGCAGGCGCCGAGCCGCGGCTGGAGGCGCCAGAACCCGCCCCGAGCGCCGGCAAGGACGACCCAGGTCGTCGCCGACATCGCCGTCAGCACCAGGAGCGCGACCACCCGGGCAGTGTGGCACGTTCGCGGTTGTCACCGGTCTGGGCGATGATTGCCGGGACCGATCGGAGGGAGTGCCGGTGAGCGTTGGAGCGGGCAGGTGGGAAGCCGGCAAACGCCGCCACACGCCGGCATACGGTGAATCCGACGCGCCCGGCTCCGGTTCGACAGATGCCGGGCCGAGCAGTGGGCAGTCGGTGGCCGAGGGGCTGTCGGTGCCGCTGAAGTCGCCGGAGCCCCCGGTGATGGTGGTTGCCCTGCGCATCGAAGCACTAGATC
>JAKAYQ010000065.1 GCA_021826725.1 Actinomycetes bacterium | reverse complement strand
ATCTCGACCTCGACGTCGACGTCGACGCAGAAGACGAGCTCGATGACGTGGACGACGTCGTCGACGACGACGACGTCGCGGGCATCGTCGACGAACCGGTGGTCGAAGAGGCGGCCGTGGTCGAGCCACGTCCACCACGAACGGCAGCCGCAGAGGAGACCGAGGACGACGACGAAGAGGTCGACGACGAGGACGTCGAGGCCAGCCTCGACGAGATCCTGAAGGAGCGGCTGGTCGTCGAGGAGGACGTGGTCGAGGACGACGAGGTCACCGACGGCGACGACCGCTCGGAGATCGCCGACCGTGTCCTTCCCAAGCAGCCCGACGAATTCGTTTGCCGCTCGTGCTTTCTGGTGAAGCATCCGAGCCAGTTGGCCGATCCGGAACGAATGCTGTGCCGGGACTGCGTCTGACCCTGCGAGCGCCCACCATCCGGGTCGCACACCGACGCGGACCTGCGCCGGTCGTGCCGGTCGCGGGCCGGGCGGAGGTGAGGAGAACCGATGACCGAGCACCAGACACCTCGCCAGGTCCTGCTCGACGCACTCGTGTACGCGCCAGCGGGCCTGGTTCTCACCGTCGCCGACGAGCTGCCCCGTCTAGCCGCCAGAGGCCGCCAGCTGATCGAGGGCCGGGTCACCACTGCCCGGGTTGTGGGGAAGTTCGCCGTGCAGTTCGCTCGCCGGCAGGCAGAGGAGCGGCTCTGGCCACAGATCGATCCGTTCCAGGCGCCGGCTGCTCCGGCGAGCCGCAATGGTCCGTCCCGATCCCGTGCCCGGGCCGGCGGCGGCCCCCCGGCACGTCGGAGCGTCGCCGGTGTCGGCGACCCGGCAGCCGGCGGCGTCACGCCACACACCGCTGATGTCGCCGAGGCGGCCGCCGTCGCCCCGCCGGCCATGGCGCTGCCAAGACCGGCAACCGGGCCCGGAAGTGTCGACGGGCCAACCATCCTGGGGATCCCCGGATACGACAGCCTGTCCGCCTCTCAGGTCGTGCAACGGCTGGCCGGGCTGTCGGCAGACGAGCTTGCTCGCGTCCGGGAGCACGAGCGTGCCGGCAGGCACCGGAGGACCATCCTGAGTCGCGTCGACCAGATCATGGGAGTGGATGGGGCGATCCATGGAACGGACGACGGCCCCACGATGCCAGCGACAGGAACCGGTGGAGGCGATGGCAGCGCCTGAGGCGATGACCGAGGGCGTGCGTCTCGCCGTGAGCGACGACGAGCACCGGTGCGCGGAGCTGTGCCTGCAGGGACTCAACGAGGTGCAGCAGCGACGAGGTGGAGCACTGCTCGCCCGACGAGAGGTCGACCTGGTCGCCACGGCACTGACGCGCCCCGGTGGCTTGCAGCGCCTCGGGACGGACCCACGACGCCGTGTGCTCGTCGGGACCATCGATGACGCCGTCGTCGGGGTGTTGGTCGCTCGGGTCGACGACGTGCGCGGCACCCCGCTCGGCATCGTCGAGGTGTGCTACGTGGAGCCCGCGGCCCGGGGCGTCGGCGTGGGCCGGGCGATGCTGGACGAGGCAGTCCGCTGGTTCGCTGCTGCCCACTGCCTCGGTGCGGACGTGGCCGCTCTGCCCGGTGACCGGGCGGCCAAGCAATTCCTGGAGGCATCGGGGTTCACCGCCCGTTCCATCACCATGCACCGCTCGTTGCCGTGACCGAAGAGGCACCCGGCACGCGGTCGTGACGCCGCGCCGCCCCGAGCTCGCCGTCGGCGCCGTCGTCCGGCGCGATGGGGCGCTCCTCCTGGTGCAGCGGGACCACGAGCCCGGCGCCGGGCTGTGGTCTGTCCCTGGTGGCCGGGTGGAGTGGGGCGAGCCGATGGCTCGGGCCGCCGAACGCGAGCTGGCCGAGGAGACCGGCCTCGTCGGTCGCTGCGGCCCGCTCGTGGGTTGGGTCGAGCGCATCGATCACCGGCACCATTTCGTGATCGCCGACTTCGTGGTGAAGGTCGACCAAACCTCGCCGGCGACCGCCGGGAGCGACGCCCGGTGCCTGGCGTGGGTGCCTGTGGCCGAGGTATGGACCTACGACCTCGTCGATGGCCTGCTGGCCTTCCTCCGGCGCCACGGGGTGGTGCCACCACCGGGCTCCTGACTGCCCGGCACCTGGACAGGCTCCCTGCGCCACTGCACGCGTGCAGTCGCGCTGCACCAGGGTCAGGCGCGCCGTTGTCGGTCAGGCGCGCCGAGCGGCCGCCGCCGGGCGGCGGGGCCCGGGTGGAGGCGGGATCGGAAGCCCGAGCAGGCGGGCGAGCTCGGGGACGAGCCCGGCAGCCCGGCGGGCAGTGGCCCGAAGGGCGTCGTCGGCAACGGCCGGGAGCGCGGCAGGATGCACCGTCCGGCGAACCGGCGAGTCGATGACCGCTTGCAGCAGGGCGCTCCACGACTCCGGGGCGAGCTCGGCGGTCATGGCTGTCCCGGCCTGCTCAGCCAGGCGCACAGCCAGTTCGGCCGGCAGCCGGGCGCCATGCTCCGGTGGCCGGCCGGCAGCAGTCAGGGCATCGAGGACTCTGCCCTCGTCAAGTGCCTTGGTCATGCGGGAGAGCCAGGCATCGCGCAGTGCCTCGACGCGCTCGTCGAGCGCCGTACGGAGCGCTGCTGCCAGGGAACGCCCCTCCTCGTCCAGGTTGACGGCCGTCGCTGCAGTGACGATCGACCGAAGCTCCCGCAGCGGTGTCTCACGGCCCGCTGCCCGGGCGGAAGCCGCCCGGTCCTTCCATGCCGCCAGGTTCATCTTCGGCAACAGCGCTTCAGCCATCGCCAGCAGGGGAGCGGGCGACACCTCGTCGCGCCCCTCGGAGCGAGTCCGGGCGTTCTGCTCCTCGATGGCCTGGCGCACCCGGGGAATGCCGCCGCGAAGGAGCTGCTCCGCCACGGGCAGTTCCTCGGGCCGCAGTTCGCTGAGCGCTGCGTTGCGGTAGGTGGTGGACGCCTGGAACCGCCGCCGACCCCGCTCGCCCGGCTCGCTCCGGTCGGGACGCCCGCCACGCTCAGGTCGACCCGCCAGCCCCGGCTGTCCTGGCTGCCGCTCGCGCTGGGGTCGACCGGCTCCTCGAGCGGCGGGGCTACGTGCGTCGGCTCCGGGGCGCGCGTCGCCTCCAAAGCGTGTGCCGCCACGTGCCGGCCCTGCGTCGTTCCCGCCAGGACGGCGAGCCGCAGCGGGCCGGGGCCCCACCCGACCAGGAGCACCGCGACCGGAGCTGCCGCCCTCGTGCTCGGCGCTTGGCCGGCGGCTGCGCCCGGGCCCGCCAGGGCGACCGTGCTCGCCGCTCGGTGCTCGGCGACCCCCGGCCAGGGTGACCGAAACCCCACCAGTGGGCTGACCGGATCCGATGATCTCGATGCGCTGCGGCGCTGCCGTCCCCGTGCTGTCCGCCGCCTTGGCCGGGATCACGGCGGTGACGGCGAGGCCGTCCACGCCGAAGTCGACCTCGGCGCGCAGCTGGTCTCCAACCGATGCGGCGGCCGGAACCAAGCCGGCGTCGACGACGCCCTTCGGTTGCCGGGCCCCGGCGGCGCGCCAGGTCCAGGAGCCGTCGTCACGACGGCTGGTCAGCTCGATGTCGATGCGACTGGCCATGCGGGCGCATACGCTACATCGTGGCGGGACCCCGCGCGAAATGCCGCACCTCCGCCGGATGGTCAGGCACCTCAGCTGCTGCGGCGCACCACCGCCAGGGCAGGGGATCGGAACCGGTCTCGGTCGTCGACGACGCGGTCGCCTGCCACCACGGTCCGGCCACGGCCTCGTCGCTTCGCGTCGTAGCATGCGGCGTCCGCCGTACGAAGGAGAGCCGCCGAGGTGCTTCCGGGGGCTGCCTGGGCGATGCCGGCCGAAAATCGCTGGTCGTGGACGCGTTGCAGGCGCCGCAGCACGATGCTGGCTGCGGCGGCAGAAGTCGACGGCAGCACCAGCAGGAACTCGTCCCCACCGGACCGGGCCAGCACGTCGAACGTGCGCAGCGCGCTCCGCCAGGACCGGGTGACGGCGACCAGCAGGCGGTCCCCACCGTGATGGCCCAGCGTGT
This sequence comes from Actinomycetes bacterium, assembly GCA_021826725.1. Classification (GTDB taxonomy): domain Bacteria; phylum Actinomycetota; class Acidimicrobiia; order Acidimicrobiales; family UBA8190; genus JAJZYI01. The sequence goes on along the minus strand of JAKAYQ010000065.1, from coordinate 10,955 downwards.
CGTTGACGTGCTTGAACCCGTCCAGGTCGATGACCGCGACGCAGAGCGGATGCCCGAGCCGGGAACAGCGGGCCAGCTCGCGCTCCAGCAGCGGCTCGAGAGCCCGACGGTTCATGAGCCCTGTGAGCGGATCGGTGTTGGCCGCCCGGCCCAGCGCGTGCTCCAAGGCCCGGATGCAGCCGGCGACCGAAACGGTGGTGAGGACCACCGCTCCCCAGGTGGCCGGGGCGCCGGGGACGCCAACCGTGAAGAGCGCGGCAGCGGACGTCGCTACCAGGAAGACGAGGTACACGACAAGGGCCCGGTCGGGGTAGAAGCCGGCGGCGTACACGGTGACCGGTACGTACACCAAGGTGGCGGCGAACGCAGTGGGCACCCCGTGTGCCATCGCCACGGCCCCGCCGACCGCAGCCACCGCCGCGAGTGACACGAAGAACTGCACGGGACGAGACAGCCGGTCGCCGCGCCAGCGCCACAGCGCCGCCACCACCAGCGCAGCAGCTCCCAGGCCGAGCCAGCCAGCGATGCGGACCCCGGCGCCGTGGGGGAGGACCGCTCCGATCACCGCGGTGGCGCCGGCGGTCGCCCACAGTGAAGCGGCCAGGTTGGCCGCACGTCGCGGTGGGAAGATCGTATCGAGCACCTCGATCCGAGTGGCGTCCCCGGTCGGGCGGGACCGTGGCCAGCGCGTTCGCACCAGCTCAGTATCCACGATATGGCCGACCCACGACGAGTGTTTCCCGGCGTTGGGCAAAAAAACCTTGCATAGCGACAGACGAGGCCCACAACACGTGCGCATGTTGCACACGTAACGTGATAACAGAAATACGCAGCGCTCCTGTCACGGCGTACGGACCCGGTTTGCCGGTGGTGTGGCCTCGGGCGTCGCCCCCTGCCCGCCGGCCAGATGGTGTGCGGATCGCCCGAGCCGCGATGGCCACCAATTCCACCGGCCGAGGAGTGCAACGGTGGACGGCACCAGAACGGTTCGAACGACGAAGGTGTCGAGGAGGATGCCGATGGCGAGCCCGAAGCCGATGGCCTGGATCTGGTTACCACTGCCGCCGTTGCTGCCACCACCGGCGACGGCGAGCATGGCAAAGGTCCCCGCCAGGATCACACCGGCGGATGTGACGGTAGGGCCGGTGCGGGCCACCGCCTCCACCACTGCCTCGCGCAGGGTCCGATCGTGGTTCTCCTCACGGATCCGGGTCATGACGAGGATGTTGTAGTCCTCGCCCAGGGCCAGCAGGAAGATGAACATCAAGAACGGCAGCACAAAGGTGAGGCCGCTGTCGCCCCCGAGGTCGATGAAGACCCCGGTCGCCGCGCCCAGGGCCGCCAGGTACGACATCGCCACGCTCACGATGAGGTAGAGCGGTGCCACCAGGCTCCGCAGGACGAGGGCCAGGAGCACGGCGATGGCCACGATGGCGATCGGCACGATCCGGACGAGATCGCTGTCGGCCGTGTTGCTGACATCGAACAGCGCTGCTGCCTCGCCAGCCAGGCCGGCGTGCGTGGCGCCGCTCGCCGCGGCCGCGGCAGCCACCGACCGCCGCACGGCCGGGGTCGCATCGAGCGCTGCGGTGCTCTGCTGCCCGCCCGCCCGGAACGCGGCTTCGAATTGCACGGTCGTGCCGGCCGGGCTGATGAACAGCCCGGTGGCCCGGTACGCGTTGTAGAGCGCGGGTGGCACCGCCACCCCGGCAGGGAGCACGGCCGGAAGGCGGTGCGGGTCGCCGAGCACGGCGTGCAGCCTGGCCAGATCGGCGGGAGTGATGGACGTCCCGTTCGGGTCGAGCGGGCCGGCCAGATGGCGCACCTGACCCGAGGCAACGAGGGACCGAGCCGCGGCGACGAGGACCTCGGGATCGGTCCACACGGGCCGCGCGTAGGCGAAGATCAGGTTGGCCGGGTTGGCCGACGACGCTGGGAAGTAGTGCGCCAGCTCGGCATTGCCACTGGCGACGGCGGTCCCGGTGGGAGCGCTCGTCGCCCCGCCGAAGCCGGCCGACCGGTACCCGAGCCCGAGTGTGGCGAGCGCGCCGAAAGCGACGACGCCGAGCCCGAGCGTCCACGCCGGCCGGCGGACCATCTGGGCGGCCACGGCTCCCCACCACCCGCGCCCGTCCTCGGCGGCCCCGACCCGTACGGGCCAGAACGCGGCACGGCCCGCGACCGCCAGCAGCGCAGGGAGCAGGGTGAGCCCGGCCAGGAGCATCACCGCCATGCCCAGTGCCAGGGGCACCCCCAGATCGCGGTAGATGCCGAACGAGGCGAACAGCAGGGTCAAAAGGGCGACGATCACCGTGCCGGCCGACGCGCTGATCGACTCGCCGACCCGGACCATGGCGAACACCACTGCGTCACCGGGTTCTCTCCCGGCCCGCAGGGCTTCGCGAACACGGAACACCAGGAACAGCCCGTAGTCGGTGCCCGCCCCCAGGAGCAGCACGATCAGGAGCAGATCGGTGATCTCCGAGATCTTGAGGCCATGGGCGCCGAGGGCACCGATGAACCGCGTGGAGGACACCAGGGCGAACGCCGGCGGGAGCAAGGTGATGACCGCGGCCAGCGGTGCCCGGAAGATGACCAACAGCAGCACGATGATCAGCAGGAGCGACAGGCTCTGGATCCGACCGCCGGTCTTCTGCGAGCTCTTCTGGTTGGCGACGTCGGTGGCGACCTGGCCGGCCAGGCGCAGCTGGACGCCAGAAGGGAGCGAGGCGGCATCGAGCGTCGCTTGCAGTCGGTCGACAAGGGTCCGCTGCGCCGAGATGTCGCTCGGAGCGATGGCCGCCTCGACCTGGGCCACGGCAGCGGTGCCGGCGGGCGAGACCGCAGCCTCGCGTACCGACCGGACGGTGGGCACGGTGCCCAGGGCGCGCAGGGTGGTCGCCACCGCCTGCTGGTCGGCGGCGGTCAGGGTTCCGCCGCCGGCTGTCACGACCACGAGGACCTGGCTCTGCGTGTCGATGTTGCCGAGCAGGGGTGTCGCCAGCGTGGCGGCTTGCTGGCTGGGCGCGCTGGCGGGCAGGAAGGCGCTGTTGTTGTTGTTGATCTGGCTGCCCAGCGACGGAAGCGTGGCCGACGCAGCCACGGCAATGCCGATCCAGACGACGATGACGAGCAGCCTGTAGCGCACGACGAAGCGGGCAAGCCCGGAGAACACGCGGTCCACGGACCGGCTCCTTCCACGATGGGATGCGACGAGCCCTGCACCGTGCCGCCGCTGGCGCACCAGTGTACGGGCCGTCTGCCACCACTGACAGGGGTGCCATCGGGCAGCCGAGTCCCGGGTGCCGGTCGAGGGACCACCACAGGTGCTAGACGAAGGGATTGTGCGAGTGCTCGTGGCCGAGGACGACAGCGCATTGCGGGACGTGCTGGCCCGGGGCCTGCGGGACCACGGATACGTGGTCGACGCCGTCGCCCACGGCGAGGAGGCCCTGCGCTACTTGCGCGTGAACGAGTACGCGGTCGCCGTGGTTGATTGGCGCATGCCAGTGCTGTCGGGATTGGACCTGATCGAGGAGCTGCGTCGCCGCGGGTCCCGCTTGCCGGTGCTGATGCTGACGGCTCGCGACGCCCCTGCCGACCGGGTGACCGGTCTCGACCGCGGGGCGGACGACTATCTCGTCAAACCGTTCGAGTTCGACGAGCTGCTGGCGCGGCTCCGGGCCCTCATGCGGCGGCCCGCCGACCTCGCTCCACCGCGTCTGAGCGTCGGGGATCTGGTCCTCGATCCGTCGACACGCGAGGTGATGGTGGGGGACCGCCAGCCGACACTGACACCCATCGAGCTGAGCATTCTGGAGCTGTTGCTCCGCCGGTCTCCCGGGGTGGTGGGGCGACGGGCCATCGCGCTGCACGTATGGGACGACGAGGCCGACGCACTGGGATCCAACACCATCGACGTGCACATGGCCCGGCTCCGAGCCAAGCTCGCCGGAGGGAGGGTACGCGTGCAGACAGTCCGCGGCGTCGGGTACCGGATCACCGGCGAGTGAGGTGACCGCCCGCCGACCGGTCCGGCCTCCGCGGCTCGCCACCCGGGGCTGGCGAGCCGGCACGGCAGACGGTCGCGGGCGACGGGGCCCGTACGGGCACGCCGCTCGCGTCGCAGCCGTCGCCACCGCAATCCTGGCCGTCGTGTACGTGCTGGCGGTGATCGTGCTCGACGTGGCCTTGCAGCACCGCTTGGTCGGGCAGGTCGACGCTCGTCTCACCGACCAGCTCACCGACATCGTGCGCGGCGGTCAGGTCACCTTGCCGTTGGGCTCGGTCGGCGCTGGGGAGGGCTCCCCGACCGGTTCGGAGATCGGCGGAGACCTCGACGGCGCGCCGGTCCTCGTGTGGGTCGTGGCCGACGACGGCCGGGTGCTGTCCTCGCGTCCGGGGTCGCCGGTGCTCCCCGCGCGTGCCTGGCACCGGACCGGCGCTGCCACCTCCTCGTTTGCCGGCACCTCGTTCCGGCTCCGAGCCGCCAAGGTCGGGGGCCGCTGGGTGGTCGTGGGGGAGAGCGTCGGCCAGACGGAGCACCTCCTGGGGGTGCTGCAGGCCGCCGAGGCGCTCGTGGCACCCGTGCTGCTGGGTACGGCGTTCGCCGCCGCCCTGGCCATCGGGGTCCGCTCGATCGCTCCCGTGGAGCAAGCCCGCCAGCGCCAGCTCGAGTTCACCGCCGACGCCTCGCACGAGCTGCGGACCCCCCTGACCGTCATCGAAGCGGAGACCGGACTGGCGCTGGGAGCCACGCCCGACACCGACGCCCTGCGGGCCGCGCTGGTTCGGGTGCGGGCCGAGGGAGCCCGGCTCCGCCGGATCGTCGAAGACCTCCTCTGGCTGGCACGCGTCGACGCCACGCCGCAGCGACCGGCAGACGAGCCGGTGGACATCGTGCCGATCGTGCAGGCCTGCACCGAGCGGTTCCAGGCGGTGGCGGTAGGGCGCGGCGCTTCGGTCGAGGTGGTGGCGGGTCATGGGCGCGCCTGGGTGGTGGCACCGCCGGAGTGGATGGACCAGCTCGTCGGGGTCCTGGTCGACAACGCCTGCCGCTTTGCCGGGACCGGCGGCACGGTGCGGGTGGACGCCGGCGTGAGCGGAGGACGCGTGGTTCTCGCCGTCGAGGACAGCGGTCCCGGGATCGCGCCTGAGCGCCGCGACCGGATCTTCGATCGCTTCCACCGCGAGGTCGAGGACGATGCCGGCCACGGGCTCGGGCTGGCTATCGCCGATGCCGTGGTGGTGGCGACCGGCGGGCGCTGGCGGGTCGGCAGCTCGTCGCTCGGCGGTGCTCGCTTCGAGGTGTCGTGGCGGGCCCGGTGAGCCACCGGTCCCACCCGCTCCCGCCGGAGCCGCCCACCCGGCTGCCCCCACGCGAATCGCGCTGCTCCCCCCGCCTGGTCAGAGTGCCGCTCCGAGGCCCGCCGGACAGGCAGGCCGGGCTCGTCGCTCGCCGGTCGACCGATCGCGGCGTCGTTGCCTTCGACCACACAGCCGGTCCCGGCCCTCCGCCTCCGCTGTGTGCTGCTCGCCTGGCCCAGCAGCTCCCAAGCCCACCCGGGCTATCCGCCGAGCCTCGTACGGTCAGGGCACGCCGGCGTCACCGGCGCTGGGCCGGGGCGTGCTGCGCGCCGACATGGTGAAGAAGTCGCGGGTCCACCACGACGCGAAGTAGCGGGCGGAACCGCCGGACATGGTCGACACCAGCGGGGCGCCGTTCTGCGGGGTTGCCAGCCCGTTCGGCGTCGACGGGGCATAGGCACTGAAGTTCACCCAGTCGGTGTTGATGTCGAGCTCCATCGCTCGCACCGCACCGGCACGCACCAGGACGTTGGCCAGGTCGGTGATGTTGAGGTCGGGCCCGCCGACGTAGACCAGCGCGCCGTTGGCCGTGACCCCGACTCCCGAGCGCCACACGTAGACCTGGTTGCCGAGGGTGGCGCCCCACACGCTGGTGTCGTTGGCGTTCAGACCGGCAACGGGTTTGCCCTTGTCGACGATGAGCGACAGGTTCTGGCGGACGGACACGACGTTCGGGCTCATGCCGACGTCGACGTTCCATGCGCCGACGGTGGCAGATCCATCGGCGTAGATGACGAACGACGCGCCGCCGTTGCGCAGGGGATCGACGACGCGACCCTGGGTGTAGTAGCCGCCGTTGGCGTTGTCCATCAGGAATCCGGCGTTGAATGCCGCCACCAGGGACTGCGACGCGTTGGGGCTGACGGGCGCGGTGTGCTTCCACGGTCCACCACCGGGGATCGTGCTCCCGGAGTACAGCGTTGCCCGCAGCAGGCGCGTGTCCATCCACGCCACACCCACGACCACGCTGGTATGCACCGCGTCCGGCCGGAGGTACGCCTCGTACACGGTGGGCACGCCATCGACCGTCCGGCCGGCGGGATGCCACTGCCCTTCCCCCGCCACGGGGGGCGACGCGATGGGGACGATGGGCGCCGGAGCGGGGAGGGCATCGGCGGCAGCCACGGCCCCCGGTGACACCGCTGCGGGATGGTTGCGCACCGGCGCCGGGATCGCCCCGCGTGCCGGCTTCCCACCCACCGGCGGCGCGTGATGGCTGTACCAGACGTTCTCGGCCCAGGCCACGACGCTGCTGCCGCCGTGGCCTCGCACCCATTCCGCCATCCGGGCGGGCAGGCTTGACCCGAGGGATGGGTTGGTCGCAGCACCAGCGGCGGACCACCAGACGGGCGTGAGGAGGACGACCACCACGCCGAGCGTGGCCAGCACCCGGTGTCGGCGCGCCCAGCCGCGCACAGTGCGACCGGGCCGGCTCGCGGTGCGCCGGTGCAGCCCCCGCGCGGTATGCCGGCCACGCCGTCGTCGCCGGCCACGTTCGGCGATGGTCGCCACGTCCGGCTTGCCGATGTGCCGGGCAGAGAGCTTCCGCTGGGCCAAGAGCTGTGTCGCCGAGGCGGACCTGGAGTGCGGCTCCGCTTCGCCGTGGCGGTCGTCGTCAGTGTGCGGGAGGTTCTGCATGGCAGGTGGGCGGACCCGCTCGGCGCGGGTACCCGGTTAGGTTGCCACGTCCGCGTGACGAACGGGTGACGCCCCGCCTCGACGCGTGCAGGACCGCAGATCACACGAGCCCGGTGGGACGGCCTCAGCCCTCGCCAGTCATGGTGTCGTCAGCCCGGTGGGACGGCCTCAGCTTTCGCCAGTCATGGTGTCGTCGAGGCCAGGACTGCAGCGGGGTGCCGCGCGCGTGCTGTCGCCAGCGGAGTCGGTGACAGCCGAGGCGGCAACGACGGTACCCGCGCTGCCGAGCCTGCCTCGGGCCGACAGGGCATCGGGGGATCCCGTGCTGCCGAGCCTGCCTCGGGCCGACAGGGCATCGGGGGATCCCGTGCTGCCGAGCCTGCCTCGGGCCGACAGGGCATCGGGGGATCCCGTGCTGCCGAGTGGGGCGGCGGGCGTGACGAAGCAGGTTGCGTCCGCCTCGGCCATGACACGGTCGCGTCCGCCGTTCTTGGCCCGGTACAACGCCCGGTCCGCCCGCTCGATCGGGTCGAACGGGCCGTCGTCGGCACTCGTGGTGCCAGGTCCGTCGCCGGGGTGAACGGTGGCCACCCCGGCGGAGATCGTCACGCCCTCAGCCTGCAGCTCCTCCTTCACCGAGCGCCGGGCGTCGTCCAGGACGCGTGTGGCCTCGGACAAGTCGGTCCCGGGGAGCAGCACGCAGAACTCCTCGCCCCCGTACCGAGCCACGGTGTCGGTCCGGCGAAGGCTTGCCACCAGGCGCCCGGCCACGGCCCGCAGCAGGGCATCGCCGGCGACGTGCCCATGGGCGTCGTTGTACCGCTTGAAGTGGTCGAGGTCGGCCATGCCCACCGACAGAGGTGCTCGGTCCCGGGCCGCCCGGGCGATCTCTGCGTCGAGGCGCTCGACCAGCCCACGCCGGTTGGGCAGGCCGGTGAGCGCATCGGTCCGTGCGTCGGTTCGCAGCCCGGCGACGAAGGCGGCCCGGCTGGTGGTGCGGAGGAACACGGCGGCCAGCTCGTTGCCGATGGCACGAAGCTGGACCAGGCGCTCGCGGTCGTGGCGCGGATGGTGCACGGCCAGCACCAGGATGCCTGCCTGGCTGTACCCGACGGGGACGAGCGACAGCTCGGGCCGAACAACCGGGCGGTTGCGCTCGATGCAGGAGCGGACGACGGCGGGGTCCGGCGCCGCAGCGACCTGGTCGCGCTCCGGTGGGTCGCTGGCCAGAAGCTCCGGGGCTTCGTCCACGCTCGGGTATGCCCAGACGTCGGCGCGGGCGCCTCCGACGACCCTGCTCACCAGGGGAAGCCCGCGCCGCACGGCGTCCTCCACGGACTCCGCGTCGGCGATGGCTTCGCCGAGGTGCTGGAGAGCGGTGCGGGTGGCGACATAGCGGTGCAACACGTTCACCGACCGGTTCGTCATCCAGACGATGACGGCAGCCACGACGGCGAACATGGCGACCTCGGACACGAGCAACCGGCCGCTGATGCCGTCGACCCACGACGACCAGGTGACGACGGCAACGGCCAGCAGGCCAGTGGCCGCGACCATCCACCGGTCGCCGATCAGCACCACGTAGGCGACGGGCACCAGCAGGACCGGCCGGTAGATCCCGATCGACGAATGGGTTCCGGCCTCTACCAGCCCGATGGCGACGACGGCACAGCACACCACGCCGAACGCCACCCTGGGGTCGCCAGCCGACGTGCGAAGGCGCCAGATGATGTAGCCGATCGGGACCGCCATGATGGCGATCGCCCCGATCCAGTAGGCGGGCTGCTGGCGCCACGAGACGTCCAGGAAGTACGTGACGACGATGGGCGCGAGCAGGCTGCAGGCCACCAGCCCGGACACCAGCGCTCCCCGGGCGATCTCGGCATCGGGCCGGTCCACGCTGAAGCGCATCAGCACGAACATCGGCATTCCCTCCAGCCACCTTGACCTGGTTGGCCATGTCGCGTGACAAGCGGCCCGGCCAGGTCGGACCCCGGGCTCGAGCAGCGACGGCGGCAGCGGGACCAGCAGCGGCAGCGGGACCAGCAGCGGCAGCGGGACCAGCGACGGACAGCGCCCGCCACCCCAGCGGCGTTCGCGGCGCACCAGCGGCTCCATGCCGCCAGCCGTCGCTGCCGACCCGGTCACGCCCGGGGACCGCACCTGGTAGAACCGGCCCCGCAGTGTCTCCAGTCGACCGATCGAGGAGCTGGCCATGGTCTCCGAGCTGTTCGACGCGAGCGCCTGGGACTCCGTCCCCGGCTTCGCCTTCGAGGACATCACCTACCACCGGGCCAGGGACATCGGTGCGGTGCGTGTGGCGTTCGACCGCCCGGAGGTCCGCAACGCCTTCCGCCCCCAGACCGTCGACGAGCTGTACCGAGCCCTCGACCACGCCCGCCAGACCAGCGACGTCGGCTGCGTCCTGCTCACCGGGAACGGGCCGTCGGCACGCGACGGGGGCTGGGCGTTCTGCTCGGGGGGCGACCAGCGCATCCGCGGCCGCGACGGGTACCGGTATGCCGGCGACGAGGCCGGCCGGGAGCAGGATCCCGCCCGGACCGGCCGGTTGCACATCCTGGAGGTCCAACGCCTGATCCGGACCATGCCCAAGGTGGTCGTCTGCGTGGTCCCGGGCTGGGCTGCCGGCGGGGGGCACAGCCTGCACGTCGTGTGTGACCTCACCATCGCCAGCGCCGAGCATGCTCGCTTCAAGCAGACAGATGCCGATGTCGCCAGCTTCGACGGAGGGTTCGGCTCTGCGTACCTGGCCCGCCAGGTCGGCCAGAAATTCGCCCGCGAGATCTTCTTCCTCGGCCGCTCCTACAGCGCGGACGACGCCCATCGCATGGGCATGGTGAACGCCGTCGTCCCCCACGCCGATCTCGAGCACGTCGCGCTCGACTGGGCGCGCGCCATCACCGCCAAGAGCCCCACCGCACAGCGCATGTTGAAATTCGCGTTCAACCTGGTCGACGACGGCCTCGTCGGGCAACAGGTGTTCGCCGGGGAGGCCACCCGTCTGGCCTACATGACCGACGAGGCCGCCGAGGGCCGCGACGCCTTCCTGGAAAAGCGGGCGCCGGACTGGTCGACGTTCCCCTGGTACTACTGACCGGCAAATTTGGACCACCGGCGTCAGGCACAATCCGGCAGGCACGACGCGCCATCGGCAAACGGTGGGCTGTAGGATGGCTGGCGTACCCTGTGCTTGCCACGGCAGGATCGGGTGCACGGGGCGATGCCGTCGCCGGGCCTCACCGGGCTCGGCACGGTACGCGCCGGAGCGCGAGCTCGGGGGAGGGACCGGTGAGCTACCGGGTGGAACAGTGGTGCGCCGGGTGTGGCATCTGCGAGCACGTCTGCCTCAACCGGGCCGTCACCACCCAGCCGGGCGCCCAGCCGGCCTACGCCATCGACCCCCTGCGTTGCGACGATTGCGCACGATGCGTCGCAGCCTGTCCGGTCGAAGCCGTGGCGATCGATCCCGGCATGGCACGCTGCCGCGGGCGTGGATGTCCACTGTCCTCGCGCCGGCACGCTGCAACGCAGTGCACGCAGGCCGATCCGGCCGGCGCCTGCCCGCAATGCGGTGGCCCGCAGTGGCGTTCGGGAATTGCGCCGTGGTCGTGCCCGCGCTGCACAGGAGCCAGTTCGGGCACCTCGCTGGCCACGTGTCCGAAGCCCGGACAGGTACGCCGACAGGCAGCGCGGGCGGGACTGACGACCCCCTCGACCGCGTCGATGGGGTCGCGGTAGCGAGCTGCTGCCTGAGCTGCGGCCGTTTCGTCCGTGGTTGCGACCGTACGCGCATCGCCTGGGCGCGGCACCGAGACGAGGTCGGGCGCGCCCAGGCGACAGCAGGCTGGTTCACGGTCGAGCGAGCTCGACCCTGGTTCACGGTCGAGCGAAGCCGACCCTGGTTCACGGTCGAGCGAGCTCGACCCATC
>JAKAYQ010000288.1 GCA_021826725.1 Actinomycetes bacterium | reverse complement strand
CGGGGTGCGCGGTGCCGGGGTGCGCGGTGCCGAGGTGCGCGGTGCCGAGGTGCGCGGTGCCTGAGCGGCCGGCTGCGGTTGCCGTGGTCGGCGGCGGGATCGCCGGCATGGTGGCAGCACTCCATCTGGCCCGCGCCGGGTTGGCGGTCGACCTGCTCGAAGCAGAGGACCAGCTGGGCGGCAAGCTGCGCGCCGCACGAGTCGGGGAGGTTCAAGTCGACGTGGGCCCCGATGCCTTCGTGGCCCGACGCCCCGAGGCCGTCGACCTGTGCCGAGATCTGGGCATCGCGCACGACCTGGTAGCGCCCGGGGTGTCGGGGGCAGCGGTGTGGGCCCGAGGCCGGCTCCGAGCGCTCCCCGACGGCCTGGTCCTCGGCGTCCCCACCAGACTGGGCCCTCTGGCTCGCTCGGGCATCGTCGGTCCAGCTGGAACTGCCCGAGCCGCTGTCGACCGGTTCAGCGGCGCGCCGAGGAGACTGCTGCGCCGGGCCGGACCTACCCCCGTCGACAGTGCGAGCTCGTCGAACAGGACCTCCCCGCCGAGGAGCACCGCTCTCCCCGAAAGCACCTGTCGATCCGCGGCGATCACGTCGCCTGGCGGGGACAGCTCGGCTGTGAGCACCACTTCGCAGGGCACGACCGGCTCCACCGGCGGAGAGGATCGGTCGGTCGGCGAACTGGTCGAGCCTCGCCTCGGCCACCGGGTGACCCGGCGGCTAGTGGACCCGCTGGTAGGCGGCGTGCACGCCGGACCGGTCGCCGCTTTGAGCGCCGAGGCGGTCTTCCCGGCGCTGCTGAGCGCCAGCCGGCAAGGGGGAAGCCTGATGCGCGCCCTCGCGGCGACGGCTGCTCGTCCGCCAGCAGGGACCGGCACCGGCACCGGCCCGGTGTTCCTGACACTGCGCTCCGGGCTCGCCGGGCTGGCCAGCGGGGTACGGCGCGCCCTCGACGAGGCAGGGGTCACCACTCGCACGGGCACCGCAGTACGACGGCTGGTGCCCGTCGTCGACGACGGGTCGCCCCGCTGGCAGGTGGTCACCGCCGCGGGCACCTTCACAGTCGACGGCGTGGTCCTCGCCGTCCCCGCGCCCGCAGCCGCACGCCTCCTCGGCGCCGACGGCCACGACGACGGCCTCGCCGGGGAGCTCCGTGCCGACGGCCACGACGACGGCCTCGCCGGGGAGCTCCGTGCCGACGGCCACGACGACGGCCTGGGCGGGGACCGGCACGGGCACTCCCGCGCCACCTGGAGCGCTGCCCGGCGGCGGCTGGCCCGGGCTCTCGGCGCGCTCGACTACGCCACGGTGAACGTCGTCACCCTGGCCTTCGACCCCGAGGGGCCGGCCCGCCGATGGCGCCGGGCGCCGAGCACCGGCTTCCTCGTCCCCGCCGAGCAGGGGCTGCTCACGACCGGCGGCACCTGGCTGTCGGCCAAATGGCCCGACATCTACCCCGGCGGCCCCGTGCTGGTCCGGCTCTCCGCCGGGCGCCACGGCGACGAGCGCGCCACCCAGCTCGACGACGCCGCGCTCGTCCGGCGGGTGCTCGGCGAGCTGCGCGCCATCGCCGGCGACGTCGACGACCCGCTCGACGCCATGGTCACCCGCTGGACCCACGCCTTCCCCCAGTACCGGGTGGGGCACCGTTCGTGGGTGGGTGCCGTCATGACCATGGCCGGCCCCCTGCCGCCGCTCGAGCTGGCCGGCGCAGCGTACGACGGTGTGGGCGTGCCCGCCTGCATCGGCTCGGGCCGCCGCGCCGCCCGGCTGCTCAGCCTCCGCCTGCTCGGGGACCACGCACCTGTCGACGACCGCCCAGGCGACCACAGCGCACCTACCAGCCGACCACCGCTCCCGCGCTCCCCCGCCGGCCAGACGCGTGACAGCCAGCCGCGCGACGACCGATCGCCTGACAGCGATCGCCAGCGACAACAGCGGTGACCCGCCCCAGCACGCAGGTGGCGACAGCCGCGGCCCGCCCCAGCGCGGCGGCTGACCAAGCCCTCGCGCCGGTCGGCGCCAAGACACGCCGGGGGTCGGTGGTGCTCCCCAGCCTGCTGTCCGGGGTGCTGATGGCCCTGTCGGTTCCCCCTTGGGGGTTCTGGCCACTTGCCTTCGCCGGTGGCGCCCTGTTCTGGTGGCGCCTGGGCGGTCTGGGCCCCCGGAGCCGCCTGTTGGCCGGATGGGCGCTCGGCCTCGGCCTCTTCCTGCCGGGGTTGTGGTGGGCCACCTCGTTCAACGTCTACGGAGGCATCGTCCTCATCGTCATCGAGTCCCTCCTGGCGCCGGGTGTCGCCGCCCTCGTCACGCCGCCGGGCGCAGGCCGCAGCGTGGCCCTGCCAGGCGCCATGGTCCTCGGCGAGGCGATCCGCTCGCACTGGCCGTTCGGCGGCCTGCCCATGGGCAGCATCGCCCTGGGCCAAGCTGCCAGCCCGCTCGCGGCCTGCGCCCGGCTGGGGGGACCGCTGCTCGTGATCGGCGTCACCTGGCTGGTCGGGATCGCCCTGGGGGCCCTGGCCGTCACCGGGGCCCGACGGTGGCTCGGCCGTCGAGCACCGATCGACCCGGCAGCCGGTGGGGTGAGCACGGCAGCTGCTGCCACGGGAGCGATCGCCGTCGGCGGGTCGACCGTGCCGGGCAGTGCCGCTGTGGCCCCGGCCGTGACGAGCCGCCGCACAGGCCTGGTGGCGGTGACCGCAGTGGTGGTCGGCATCGCCGTGGTGCTGGGCGCGACGTTGGCTCCCGCCGGCGGCCCCACCGTCGGCGAGATCCGGGTGGCTGCCGTGCAGGGAGGGGGGAGACGCGGTGTCAGCCACATCTACGTGAGCCCCGCCACGGTCTTCGACGCGCAGCTCGCCGCCACGGCCATGATCGGCGCCGTCGACCGGGGCCGACCTCCGACGCTGGTGCTCTGGCCCGAGGACGTGGTGGCACTGCCGGGCCCCCTGAGCGACAGCCAGGCGAAGCCCGTCCTGGCCGAGCTGGCCCGCCGCCATCACGCCTCGATGGTCGTCGGCGTCACCGAAGACGTCGGGGCCGCCCACTTCCGCAACGAAGCGGTGGCCTTCTCCCCGTCCGGATCGGTC
>JAKAYQ010000064.1 GCA_021826725.1 Actinomycetes bacterium | reverse complement strand
TCTTGCTGGTGCCCTGGGCTTTCGTGCCCTGGGCCTTGGTGGCAGTGGCCTTCTTCGTGCCCGGGGCCTTCGCTGCCGCCGTGGTGGCGGTAGCGGTCTTGCTCGTGCCCTGGGCTTTCGTGCCCTGGGCCTTGGTGGCAGTGGCCTTCTTCGCACCGGTGGCGGCTGTGGACGGTGTTGTCGCGCCGATCGCTGCAGTGGCGGCGGCCGCCCGCCTCTCAGCCGTCCTTCGGGCGGCGCCGGACTTGCCGCTGGTCGCGGACCTGCTCGTCCCTGCCGATGCATCGCCACCTGCCGCTGTGCCGGCGGCCTCGGCAGCGCGGACGGGCGTCGCCCGCGCTCCAGTCCTGGTCGTTGACCGGCGTGCGGCCGTGACCGGGGCCGGTTCAGCCGCAGCGTGTTGGACGAGGTCGACCACGCCTGCGACGGGAGCCATACCGGATTCCGGCGCCTGGGAGGCCGCTCCTGGGCGTCGGCCGCGTCCCTTCGGTGCGGCTTCGTCGTGCGTGCCGCGGGTCTGTGCCCGGGGGACCACGCCGCTCGGCGCTGCGGCGGGACCGGCTACGCGTTTGGTTGCACCGATCGCCGGAGTGGCGGCGGGACCGGCCACGCGTTTGGTTGCACCGATCGCCGGTCGGGGTTCGGATGCAGGTGCGACGGCCGCGGTCAGATCGGCCAATTCGGGAAGGGCGAGCTCCGCACCCCTGCGGTTCGGGTCCAGGCCGACCAGGATGAATCGGCGCTGCTCTCCCCGAACCAGGACCTCGCGCGCTCGGGTGGGTGCCGGTCGCCCCAGGTTCCGCAGCGGCACGTAGCAGCGCATGTCGCCCACCTGGACCATCGCACCGTGCGATACGAATTCCTCGACCGTGCCGGTCAGCGCGCCACCGATGGGATGCTCCGTCACGAAGGTCAGGAAGGTGAGCGGCTCGTTCACCGGGTTTGCCGACGAGGTGGACCGACGACTCCGTCGGCGGTTCCGACCGCCCTGGCTGTCGGCTTCGTCGGATCCGTCAGTGGGAACCGCTTCGGCGGCATCCGGTAGGGCATTGAGCCGGCCAGTCCGTCGCCGACCAACACCGGCGGAGACGGCTCGCCCGGGTGCGAGTGCGGCTCCCTTGACCACGGCGACCGGTGCGTCCACCTGGTCGAGACCCGGTCCGTTCCCGGCCGGAAGGGCGGCTGGCTTCCGGGCGGCTCTGGCCCGCTTGGCGGGACCCGTGGCGGTGGCGCCAATGGCAGGAGTGCCTGCCGGACCTGTCGACGCGCCGGCTGTCGCCCGCTTCGTCCGAGGGCTTCGGCTGCCTTTGGCGGCGGCGACGGCGGCTCGGCTGCGTGCCCCGCGCACGGGAGTGCGGGCGGTGAAGATCCAGCCGACGCCAGGTACGGGCTTGCCGCCGATCAGGCGGCCCGCTTCGAACAGCCACTCGTGATCGCCGTGGAATTCCTGGAAGGAGTCGTTCGACAGGACCATGGCGTCGGCCCGCTGAGCCACCTGCAGCAGGAAGGCGTCGCCACGGCCGATCGTGCCGGCGGGGGGCGACACCACCTCGCCGTGAGCCTCGGCCTCGTCGAAATCGGGCTTCTCCGACGGGTCGATCCGGTGACCGAAGGTGGCATCGACAACCACGATCACCTGGTGGTCCGGCATCTCCTGCTGGAGCTGCCGGACCGCCTCGTCAAGTTGGGTCAGGCTGGGGATGGAGCGGCCCTCGGTGGCGATGTTGGAGCCGTCGACGACGATACGAGCAGAAGTCATGGTTGGCAGTAGTCAACCACTCTCAGCGGCCCCAGTGGGTTATTTCGGGCGAAGCGCACGACGCTGCGCTCTACCATCGGGATGTGCCCGCCTTCCCTTCGCCCTCAGCTGCCGCCATCGACGCCGTCCTGTTCGACTTCGGTGGGGTGCTCATCGACAGCCCCTTCGACGCGTTCGCGCGCTACGAGCAGGCGAGCGGGCTGCCTGACGGCTTCATCCGGCGGGTGAACGCGTCGAACCACCACGACAACGCCTGGGCCCGCTTGGAGCGCAACGAGATCACGTTCGAGGAGTTCGCCGACCTGTTCGGTGAGGAGACGGCGGCGGCCGGCGCGCGGGTGGATGTGCGTGAGGTGTTCGCGCTGTTGACCGGCGAGCTGCGACCGGCCATGGTCGAGGCACTCCGGCGTCTGCGGCCCCATTTCCGGACAGGCCTGCTCACCAACAACTTCGCCGTCCCGCTGGTGGGTGGCGGGCACGACGAGGTGCTGGGCATGTTCGACGTGATCGTGGCCTCGGCCGAAGTCGGTGTGCGCAAGCCTGACCCACGCTTCTACCGGCTGGCCTGTGAGCAGCTTGGGGTGGAACCGGAGCGGTGTGTCTTCCTCGACGATCTCGGCATCAACCTGAAGCCGGCTCGCCAGCTCGGGATGACCACGATCAAGGTCGGCGGCGTGGAGCGTGCTGTTGACGAGCTTCAGGAGGTCCTGGGGATACCGCTGCGCTGAGGGGGTGTGGCATTTCCGATCATCGTGAGCGTTGTCCCGGGGCGGCCCTGTCCTCGAGCGGCCGGGCCCGTGTGCGTCAGGGATCGGTGCAACCGCTCAGCTTGCACGTCAGGGTCTGGCTCATCGTCACCGCTCCCAGACCCCACGACGGCGTGCCCGGGTTGAGGTAGTACGGGGGGGACAGGTACTGCAGGCGGCTGTCGTACTGGTAGTTCTTGAGGTAGCCGGACTGGTTGGAGCTGGTGCAGTTGGGATTGTCCGGGCTGTACAGCGCTCCGACGGGTCCTCGCCACTGCATGTCCAATGTGCCGTCGACGGTCAGGGTGCCGAGCGGGCAGCCGAGGCTGTAGTTGGTGACCAGGAACGAGTGGTTCATGGCCAGGGTGACGGCGTCGATGGTCGGGCTGGCCAGGTCGCAGGCCGGAGCCGGGCTGGCCCCGGCCTGCCCGCAGACCGGCATGTCCTGGTAGGTCTGGCTGTAGCACTGGCCGAACTGGTAGTCGGTGCACACCAGCTGCACGGGGTGGTTGAGCTCCACGAAATTCTGCGCGACCAGGCCGAGCATGTCGGTGTTCGGCGATCCACCCGACAGCGTGCTCCCCGGTGCCTGGGTGCAGCCGTCGGTGCTCGTGTAGCAGAGGTTGCCGTCGATGATCACGTTGTTCTGGGTGGCGATGGTGAGCGGTCCGGTCAGGGTGCCCTGGACGATGGCGTCCCCAAAGCTCGGGCCCGTGCTCCCGGCCTCGCCCAGGTTCGCCATCGGGTCGAATGTGCAGCCGGTGTCGGTTGCCGGGCAGTTCTGGACGTAGATGACGCCGTTGGCGGGAAGGGTCGGTGTGGGGTTCGACGCGGTGGGCATGCACTGGTTGGGATTGCCGGCGGTGTCGAGCCCGTCGTTCCCGGCGAGCCCCGGCCCGCCGGTCGGGGTGTCGGGGCTGTTCAC
Source organism: Actinomycetes bacterium (assembly GCA_021826725.1). Classification (GTDB taxonomy): domain Bacteria; phylum Actinomycetota; class Acidimicrobiia; order Acidimicrobiales; family UBA8190; genus JAJZYI01. The sequence goes on along the minus strand of JAKAYQ010000064.1, from coordinate 11,750 downwards.
CGTCATGGTGGTGCCGTTCAGGGTGATCTCCGTCGGGCCCTGGAACAGGCAGCCGTCGGCCCGGGCGACATTGACGAGCGACGCGTTCGTGGCCGGGATCGTCTCGTTCAACGTGGCGCTGCCGGCGGTGCTGGCCGCGGGGTCGGTGATCGTCGGATTGTTGGTGTCGCAACCGGGCTCTTTCACGGTGAATGTGCCGCTTGGCAGGAAGGGGTCCATGGTGTGGACGGCCTGGAAGGTCGGGGAGCCACAGACGAAGATGGCGTCTTTGATCCACACGTTGCCGTTCAGTGTGTCGCCGGTGACGAACTCGACCGGGATGCACTCGTTGTCGCCGCTTGGCCCCAGCGTGTTGGCCGCCTTGGACGGGTTGGTGCTCGACGCCCAGTACAAGTAGCAGGTCGGCGGCGAGCTGAGCCCGTACGCCTGTTGCACGACGACTGGGTCGACCTGGTCATAGTTGATCCACAAGACGTTCAGGAGGAAGTCGTTCTTGGCGCTCAGGGCCATCGATCCCTGCTCAAAGCTGTAGTTGTGGGGATAGCCCGACGCGCCGACGACGGTGAGCGACACGTTCCCGGTTGCAAAGTCGATGGACGGGTTGCCCAGCCAGTACCACGCCGGCGGACCGTCGGTCGGGCTGACACCGGGGACAGGCGTCCAGGTGTTGAACTGCAGGGCGTTGGCACAGAACCCGCTGGTCTCGTTCGAGGCCTTGCAGATGATGAAGTCGGGATTACTGTTGGCGGCCGACAGGTACTCGTCGATGCCGGCTTGCAACGCCTGGAACGACTCGTGCTGGAGCGTGTCCGCCGCGATCAAGGTCTGGTGCGCCACGGCGTTCTGGGCGAGGGCAGCGACTCCGGCGGTGAGCATTCCCACCATGCCGAGGACGATCACCAGCGCTTGGCCGGCCTCGGCCACCGGGCGAGCGGCGCGCAGGCGGCGACGGATCCGTGGCGGGATCCACCGAAGCACCGTGCGCCGGCGGCGGTTGGTCGCTGCGGCAGGTGCGCTCATCCGACCGCTGCGTCGTAGATGGGTGCGAGCAGGTATGCCTCGGACTGCGTGCCGCTGGGCAGCCCGGGGGCGATGCGAGAGGCGATTGTGAACTGCACCGCGATGATCTGGTCGAGCGGGCACGAGATGCTGCCGCCGCCGGAGTCCGAGCAGGAGGTGGCCGGGGTGCTTGTCGTGCTCGACCCGATGAGGTAGGAGAACACCGGGTCCGTGGCGGGGTCACATCCCGGCTGCCCCGGCACGCAGACGCCGGTCAGGTCCGGGATGGAGAACAGGCGTTGTGCGCTGCCGGACCAGGTGCATGCCGTGCCAGCGCTCTCGGGCGGGCTTGGGCATGTGCCGGAGTTCGCCGGCACCAGGGTACCGACCAGTGCAGGTTGGCCATCGGCACCGGGCTGCACGGCGACGGTGACGAGGGCGGGACCGTAGGCGGTGAACCCACCGGCGTCCGATGGTTGGCCGTAGGACCCGACGTCTGCCGTGAACTGGGCCTCGTCGGGCCCTGTGTTGGTGGTGAAGACGGACCACGGCGCTGTCGCCGACCCTGCGGGAGCGGGGGCGACTGCCTCGTGGACATAGCGGGAGATGATCTGTGAGGGCTCGATGAGCTGGTCAACGGCGCTGTAGGTGGACTGGATGGCGCTGTTCTCAGCCGAGAACGACACCACGATGGGGACGATGACGACACCGAGTATCCCGAGCAGTGCGACGCAGACCGCCATCTCGACCAGTGAGACCGCACCGGCATCGCCGAAGCGCGCTGGTGCGGTGTGCCGTCGGGGACGGTCGGCCTGCGGGCGGAGGCTCATCCGACCGTGACCGGCACTGGGCTGGTGGGCGCGTACTCCTTGCCGGTGGCTGTGTTCGCCCATTTGCCGGTGGTGGGATCCCACGCCAGATCGAGCAGGGCGGTCTTGCCGTCGGCGGTGTCGGTGATCGTCACCGTGTAGTCCTCCGGGATGATCTGCGCGGCGATGGTCGCAGTGCCGCCAGCGACAGCGCCCTGCCCGATGCCGTACTGGTCTGCCGGGCAGAGCCCGGCGTGCGGGTCGTCCAGCACAGCGGTGGCGGAATCCGGGCCCGCCCCCGATGTCTGCACCGCCAGGTCGATCTCGACCAGGCCGCCGGCGATCGCCGTCACCGGCTGCCCCGGCTGCACGGCTGTGGTCGGCGGCGACGTCTTCGTCCAGTCGCTGCTGTTGCCCGGCGCCTCGGCCGGGCAGTCTCCGTACCAAACCTGGTAGCCGGTCGGGTAGGGGAACAGGTTGACCGGCCCGGTGCCGTTGGTGCCAGCGGGAACGGCCACCAGGGAGCCCGAGGTGAGCCCGGAGTTCCCCACAGAGATGGGCATGCCCGTTGCGAGCGGTGGCGAGCTGAGCGCCGGCTGGAACGAGACCGCGGCCGCCTGGTCGTACAGGAACGAAACGTCCGAGGCCTGTCCCTGGCTGACCGACACGTTGTTGGAGGACGGGGACGACTGGCCATCGGTGCCGACAAACGGCGGGCTCGCCGGGCTCTGCAGCGCGACGGTGTAGCTGCCCGGGGGCACGGCGGCGTAGACGCACCCGGTGCTGTCGGGCGCGTCGGTGGGTAGTGGGCTGCCCCCCTGGGGAGTGATGACGACGCCCACAGCTCCGACACCGGTTGGCGGCAGGCTGGGGTTGGCGGCGCTCTGAATGAGGATGGCCAGCCAGCCGTCGGTGCTTTGGGCCTGGCCGTACGGGGGGTTGATGACGCTGGTCTCGGCCAGGCGCTGGCGACCCTGTCCCCAGCTCACCGTGACCGTCGCTTGGAGGACCTGGGGCGGGCTGCCGGTTACGCACAGGCTGTGGGCGGCGCCGGTGCCGGCCCAGTGGAGGTACTGCGTCAGGTCGAAGGTCTCACCGGCGATGGCAAGCGGGGTCAGCGACACGTTCCTGTTGACGTCGGGTGTCAGTTGGGAGATGGGCTCGTTGGCGAGTTGGTTGAGGGTCTCGTCCGCCAGGTCCGTGGCGCTCACCTGGGCGTGCGCGGTGGCGGCCTGCCCGAGCAGGGTGGTGGTCAGCTCGGCGGTGGCGACCAGGACCACCAGGAGGACTGTGAAGGCAATGATCATCTCGAGAAGTCCGAAGCCGGCCTCCGCCGCCCGCCGGCAGGGGCGAACGGTGCGGGGGGACCCGGGGGGTCCCGATGGGGAGGACGCCGCGGCGGGGGCAACGGCCTGGCGCGGTGCAGGTCGGCGGCGACGGTCCACCTTTGGGGGGTCGTCGCCGCAGGTGCTCTGGCCAGAGCAACGGAACAACAACGTCTCCCGTGGATCGGTGGTGCTCGTGGGGCGAGGCCACACGGCGGCTCCTTCCCACCGGGCCCCCGTGCGGGGGCCGGCTTCAGCCCTTGTCGGGCCAGGGATCGGCGAACCGGTCGTCGCTCCAGCGTGGGTTTGTGCTCCGCCAGCGCTCGTCCAGTGCCGGTCGGGGCGCGTCATCGACGACGACACGTTTGTGGGTGGTGGGACGGCGGTGCCACAACGTCTTCAGATGCATGTGTGCTCCAGCCTGGGGGGTGCCGGCATATCGGTGGCGCCGGACCTGGTGCCACCGCTTCCAATCGGAACATCGAACGTTATGCGTGGGATCTTGAGAAGAAGTTTCACTCTGAGTGATCAACGCCAAAAACGTTCAGAGCTGCATGCCGCAGGTCGGCACCGGCGGTCGGATCGACAGAGCCCTCGGGCGGCCGGTGGTGCGGAGCGTCGCTGCTGCTGTCGAGGTCGCTGGTGTGCCAGGTGTGGAGTGTGGGGTGCGGGGTGGCGGCGAGCCGGTAGTGTCGCCGCGTGGTGCAGCCGACCGATCTTCTTCCCCATCGTCCGCCGTTCCTCTTCGTCGACGAGGTCGTGGAGGTGGAGCCCGGCAAGCGAGCTGTGGGGCGGTGGCGGCTGACCGGGGAGGAGGCGTTCTTCGCAGGGCACTTCCCGGGGCGAGCGACACTGCCCGGCGTGCTCATGGTGGAGTCGTTGGCGCAGCTCGGCGGGATCGCCGTGCTGGCGGACGACCGGTTCGCCGGTCGCCTGCCGCTCTTCGGGGGCATCGACCGGGCGCGCTTCCGACGGCAGGTGTCTCCGGGAGAGGTCCTCGATCTCGAGGTGACGCTGGGTCGGTTGTCGGCGCGGGCTGGCACCGGGCATGGGCGGGCCTCGGTCGGAGGGGAGACGGCGTGCGAGGCCGATCTGCTGTTCGTGATCGTTGACGGGTGAGCGGCACCGCGAACAGACGGTTGCACGGGGGCTCGATGCGGATCGCCACCTGGAACGTGAACTCGTTGAAGGCCCGGCTCGAACGGGTTACCGGGTGGATCGCGGAGGCGTGTCCGGACGTGCTGTGCCTGCAGGAGACGAAGCTGGCTGATGCCGCATTCCCATCTGCGGCGTTCGAGGAGCTCGGCTACCAGTCGGCACACCACGGCGACGGCCGGTGGAACGGCGTTGCCGTGGTGAGCCGCGTCGGACTGGACGACGTGCGACCCGGTTTTGGCGGCCCGGCTGACGCTGCGGGATGCCGGTTGCTGGCAGCCACCTGCGCCGGCGTGCGTGTGCACAGCGTGTACGTCCCGAACGGCAGGAGCGTGGGCAGCGAGCACTTCGAGGAGAAGCTGCGCTGGTTCGCGGCGCTGCGCGAGCTGCTCGGGACGTGCTGCTCGCCGAGCGATCCCATCGCTGTATGTGGCGACGTCAACGTCGCGCCTGAGGACCAGGACGTCTGGGACCCGGCCGCGCTGGTGGGGTCGACGCACGTCACGGCGGAGGAGCGGCAGGCGCTGGCGGACCTGTGCTCGTGGGGTCTGGTCGACGCTTTCCGGCTCCACCAGCGCGATGCCGGCATCTACAGCTGGTGGGACTACCGCGGCGGTTCGTTCCATCGGCGCCAGGGCATGCGGATCGACCTGGTGCTCGTCAGCCAGCCGTTGGCCGAGCGCATCTCCTGGGCGCTGGTCGACCGTAACGAGCGCAAGGGTGCGCAGCCTTCCGATCACGCGCCCGTGCTGGTCGACATCGCCGCCGCCGAGCCGGTGCCGGCGCGCTGAGGTCCGGTAGCGCGCGCCATGGAATGCCGCCGGCATGGTGGGATGGGGGCTGGAGGCACGGGTCGGCCGCACCGGGGTCGGAGCCGGACGGCCCAGCCCGAGGAGGCGACGGACCATGGCCGGCGACACCACCGGGTACGGCGGCTGCGCCGGGCGTGGTGACGCCGCAGGCCGGCCGGGCATGACCGACGGCGAGTGGGTTCCTGGGCCGCATGCCCGGCCCTCGGGGGGCGGCACGGACCGGGGTGCGAGGCGGAGCTCCGGCGGCAGGTCGGGAGGTCCGGACGGGCGGGGAGCGGGGTCGCGTCGCGTGGCGGCGCAGGTGGCGCAGGCAGCACAGGCGACCTGGCGGGGGCTCGACCGGGTCTTCGGAGGACCAGCGCGCACCCAGGTCATCGTGATCCTCGCGTGCCTGCTGGCACTCAACAGCGCGGATACGGCCACGGTGGGAGCGTCCGCCACGCAGCTTCGGGCCGGTCTGCACATCTCCAACACCGACATCGGCCTGCTGGTGGCGGTCACCTCGATCGTCGGAGCGCTGGGCAGCTTGCCCTTCGGGGTGCTCGTGGACCGCGTCAACCGGGTTCGGATACTGATCGGGACGGTGGCTCTGTGGGGCGTGGCCATGCTGGCCAGCGCGGCGGTGACGTCGTTCGGGGAGCTCCTGCTGATCCGGGTGGCGCTGGGCGCAGTCACTGCGTCGTCTGGTCCGGCCGTGGCGTCACTGATCGGCGACTACTTCCCCTCGGCCGAGCGCGGCAAGATCTACGGGTACGTCCTGGCCGGTGAGTTGCTGGGCGCCGGTGTGGGGTTCGTCGTCACCGGCGACGTGGCGGCGCTCTCGTGGCGTGCAGCATTCGTCATCTTGGCGCTGCCGACCGTGCCGCTGGCCTGGGCGCTGGCCCGGCTGGCCGAGCCGGCACGCGGTGGTGCCAGCCAACTGCTGCCGGGAGCCCAGCGGATCCTGAGCCGGAGCGAGGCGCAGCAGCGCGCCCGCTCTGCGACTCCGCAGCCGGCGTACCCGGAGGGGACGTACCCCGGTGCGGAGCCCGCTCCGGGTGGCGGGCCCGGGGGAGAGACCGACGCCCAGCGCGAGGCCGCGCGCCGCGGGATCCGTCCCGATCCACGCTTGGTGCTCAGCGGGAACGTGGCGCGCATGCGCATGGTCGCCACGGTCCGGTACGTGCTGGCCGTGCGCACCAACGTGGTGCTCATCGTGTCGGGCGCGTGCGGGTACTTCTTTCTGGCGGGGGTCGAGACCTTCGGCCTCGAATTCGTGAAGGGCCAGTATGGCGTCAGCCAGGTCCTGGCGAACCTGCTGATGCTGGTGGTGGGCGGTGGTGCCGTGGCCGGCGTGCTGGTAGGAGGGCGGCTCGGGGACACGCTGGTTCGCCGCCATCATCTGAACGGCCGACTCGCCGTGGCCGCCATCGCCGCACTGGCCACCGTGGTGCTGTTCATTCCGGCGGTGCTGAGCCACAGCACCGTGACAGCCTTGCCCTACATCGTGCTGGCCGGTTTCATGCTCACCGCTCAGAACCCGCCGATCGATGCGGCCCGGCTCGACATCATGCCGGCTCCGCTGTGGGGCCGGGCGGAAGGCGTCCGCTCGCTGTTGCGAACCGGGGCTCAGGCACTGGCGCCACTGGCGTTCGGCGCGCTTTCAGACGCACTCGGCGGAGGCCACCGTGGCCTCCAGGAGACGTTCATCGTGATGCTGGTTCCCCTGGCGGCCAGCGGTCTGATCCTGTTGCGGGCCATGCGAACGTACCCGCAGGACGTGGCCACGGCAGCAGCATCGGGTGGCTCGGGCGGTGGCGCTGCCGGTCCACTGCCGGTGCCGCCGCCCGCAGGCACGCCGCCGGCCGGTGGGTGGCCTGGCCGGGACCCGGTGTAGCCAGGCAGCATGCCCCGCCTGTCCGGGTGATGCCGCGCGCTGCCCCGTCCGGGCTGCAGATCAGCTCGGGAGGTCGCCGCTGCCGGTCGTACCGAGGCGACCCCGCAGCGCCCGTAGGCGGTCCCTGGCCACCTCGGTTGGCACTGCCGGCTCGGTCGTCGCCGACGCCTCGATGGCGGCAAGCCAGAGGGACGGTGCAGCGGAGCGGGCCGTTCCGCTGGCACCTCGCGAGCGCGCCCAGGAGCACCACAGTTCATGTTCCGCCCGTGTGATCGCCACGTAGAGCAGGCGGCGCTCCTCGGCCAGTGCGGCAGGGGAGCGTGCGTGGACGATCGGCACCGTGCCGTCCTCGAGCCCGACGAGCGCGACGGCGGACCACTCCAGTCCCTTGGCGCGGTGGAACGTGGCCAGCTCCACGGCGTCGCGCGGTGGACTCGGTGTCGACGTGGCGGTCCCGGGCTCCGCAGGGGAGGGTGGCGTGGCGAACGGGTTGCTGGCCCCGGCTCCTGCCCCGACCCCAGCACGCATGGCGGCGCCGGCACCTGTCGCCCGGGCGCTCGCCTGCCACGGCAGGTGCATCGCGTCTGAGTCGGGACCTGGTGTGGCGGGCAGGCGGTCCGGGGCGGTGAGGTCCCGGACCGGGATGCCCGCCAGGGCCAGTGCTTCCGCCACAGGCTCCAGCCGCGCTCGGGTGCGGGCCAGGACGGCCAGATGCGACCACGGCCGGCCGGGATGGTGGGCGAGCCGGAGCCAGCGCGCCACGCCGGCTGCTTCGGCTGCCTCGTCGTCGAACGATCGAACCAGCGGAGGGGGCCCGCTGGGTCGTGTCGCGGTTGGGATGGCGTGGTGCGCGCTCGCCGGTGGGTTGGCCGGTGGGTTGGTGTCGCCAACGTGTCCGGTCGGGTCGCCAGACGGTGCTCGCAGCGCGGCATGTGCGGCGGCCAGGATCTGCGGTGTCGACCGGTGGTTGTCGTCGAGGTGCAGCACGGTCGTTCCGGGCAGAAGCTCAGGAAGCCTTTCCATCAAGGTGGGATCAGCGCCGTTCCACGAGTAGATCGCCTGGTCTGGGTCGCCGACGACGCACAGGTCGCGGCGGTCCCCGAGCAGCGCCCGCACCAGGTGCCACTGGGCAGGGTTGACGTCCTGGAACTCGTCGACGTACAGGTGGCGGACCCGCCAGTGCACGGCGTCGGCCACGACCGGGTCGGTCTCGATCAGCTCGGCGGCCTCGGTAACCAGGTCGTGGAGGTCGACGACGTGCCTCCGGGCTTTGGCCTCGACGTAGCGCCGGTAGAGGTCGGCAACGGCGCCGGGGGCCAGCGGAGCGCGGCGGCCCGCAGCCCGGGCTGCGGTGGTGTAGCCGGCGGGGTCGACACCCCGCGCCTGTGCCCATTCGATCTCACTGGCCAGGGCCCGGATCCGCCCGGCTGTCTCCGGCTGCTCGGTGCGCGACCCGTTGGACCCCGTCCTCGACGTGTCGTCCCCGGCCACCCGGCGCAGGATGCGGGCGGGGTCGTCGACGACTGCGGGAGCTATCTGGCCGGTGTCGGCCCAGTGCCGGCGCAGTTCGGCCAGGGCGATCCCGTGGAACGTTCCCACCGCCACGCCGTCCACGCCGAGGTGCGCGAGCCGTCGACGGAGCTCGGATGCCGCCTTCCGGGTGAAGGTGACCACCACGCTGTGCTCCGCGTCGGCGGAACCGTCCAACACGCGACGCGCGACCCGTCGGGTGAGGACCCGGGTCTTGCCCGAGCCGGCACCGGCGAGGACGCACAGTGGTGATGCGTCGGTGACGACGGCCAGGCATTGGCTGGCCGTGAGCCCCGCGAGCGTGTCGAGAAGCGGAGTGCCGTCGCCCGTCGGGTCCGGCAGCGGGTTGTCGGGGTGAGGGCGCATCAGCAGGGAACGTACCCGGTGGCTGTACCAGGGGTAGTGCGGGAGCGGCGCGCCAACCTGGCACGGTGTCGCGACGCCGGGTGTGGCTGTGGGTGTCGCGACGCCGGGTGTGGCTGTGGGTGTCGCGACGCCGGGTGTGGCTGTGGGTGTCGCGACGCCGGGTGTTGGCTACCCTCGCATGTGTGCTGCAGGCGTTCGACGGGGGTGCTGTGTTCGGCGAACGGTGGGGCGGGGATCCCGATGGGACCCCGCTCGTTGTCGCCCTGCACGGTTGGGGGCGGGACCATGCTGACTTTGCGGGTGTCGTTGGTCCCGGCGCCGCAGGAGGGCCGTTGCCTGCTCTGGCGCTTGACCTGCCTGGGTTCGGGGCCTCACCACCTCCGCCTGACCCTTGGGGCTCGGCCCAGTACGCGGAGGCGGTGGTCCGGGTGCTCACCGGGCCTGATGGTCCACCGGGACCGGTGGTCATCGTCGGGCACTCGCTCGGTGGTCGGGTCGGCGTGCGCGTCGCTGCGGCTCGGCCGGATCTCGTCGCCGGCCTCGCCCTGTGCGGCGCGCCGGTCGGACCGCGCGTGCGGCCGAGGGCCCGGCCTGCCGCAGGGTTCCGGGCTGTCCGCCGGCTGCATCGGCTCGGCCTGGTGGGGGAAGGCGCCATGGAGCGCGCCCGGCAACGGTATGGCTCGTCCGACTATCGCGCCGCTGCCGGGGTGATGCGTCCCGTGCTCGTGCGGATGATCGCCGAGGACTATGCGGAGCCGGTGGCAGCTCTGCGCTGCCCGGTGGAGCTCGTGTGGGGTGACGACGATGACGTCGTGCCGCTGGCCATGGCCCGGACACTGGTCGCTACCATCCCCGATGCGCGCCTGACAGTGTGCCCCGGTGCGGGTCACTTCGTCCCGACGGCCGCACCAGCGGACCTTCGCTCAGCGGTCGAGCGGCTCGTGTCTGAGCGAGGTGCGCAGGCACGCTGAGGCCTGGTGCCGTCGTCGGTTCCGGGTGACGGGCACCCAGCCGCTACCCTCTCGCCCCATGGCACCAGCGGTGGGTCCGACCCGGGCCGGGGCGCCCGCCACCGGACACCTTCGTGACAGCAGAGTCTGCATAGAGTGGGCAACAGGCGCCTCTACGTCCATATCCAGGCCTGAAGATGCTGAAATGGGCGGCCGATGAGCGCCTCCATCGGCATTTCGGCGCAGAACGGGGTGCTCGGATGGCTTACCGTGGTGGCGTGCTGCGTTGCCACGGCCGTAGCCGGCGGACGGTGGCTGCGGGTGGCGCAGCGTGAGCACTATCTGCCCGACGCCGTCTCTCGGTTTGCCGTGCGCTGGTGGTGGTGCTCGCCGGCCAACGTGGGAGCGGCTGGCCTCGGGCTTGCCGGGCTGGCGGTGGCGGGCTGGCTGCCGGTCGCCGGCCTCGTCACTGCTGCTGTGGTGGTGGTCGCACCGTTCGGTCTGAGTGTCCGGGGTCGCACCGCCCCGCTTGCGCTCACCCGGCGGCTACGGACGCTGGCTGTCACCTGGGCGGTGCTGCAGGCGGGGGCGGTGGTGGCAGGTGTGGTCGGCGGCGAAGGTGCCCTGGCCGCAGCCGCAGCGGCCCTGGCCGCACCGGCCATTATGGATGTGGCACTTGCGCTCACGGCACCAGCCGAGCGTCGCCTGGCCGGTCGGTTCGTGGGACAGGCGACCGCCCGTCTGCGCCGAGTCAACCCAACCGTCGTTGCCATCACTGGCTCCTACGGCAAGACGAGCACCAAGGGCTATGTGGCGCACCTGGCGGCGGCAAGCCGTTCAGTCGTTGCCAGCCCAGCCAGTTTCAACAACCGTGCCGGCCTGGCCCGTACCGTGAACGAGCATCTCGCACCGGGAACCGAGGTGTTCGTTGCCGAGATGGGGACGTACCGTCGTGGCGAGATCGCCGCATTGTGCCGCTGGATCCCGCCGGACATCGCGGTGATCACTGCCATCGGGCCGGTGCATCTGGAGCGTTTCGGCACCGAGGACTGCATCGTCCAGGCCAAGTCGGAGATCCTCACGCGTGCTCCGGTCGTGGTCCTGGCCGTCGACGATGTTCGGCTTGCCCGGCTGGCCGAGCGGTGCGAAGCCGAGGGAAAGCGGGTCTGGCGTTGCGCTACCACGCCCGGTGTCACAGCCGGAGCTTCGGAACCCGAGCGGGTGGTGGTGGTGACCAGCGAGGTCAGTGGCCTGGACGTGGCTGTCGGCGACCGGATCCTGGTGAAGGGCGTTCCGAGCATTGCTCAGCCCGGCAACGTGGCATGCGCTGTAGCGGTGGCGCTCGAACTGGGGGTGCCCGACGACGCGATCGCCCCGCGTATCGCCAGCCTGCCGACAGCAGCCCACCGTCTGGAGCCCGGGCGCGGTGCCAGCGGATTGATCGTCCTCGACGATACCTACAACGCGAACCCGGCGGGAGCGGCGGTGGCTGTTGCTCGGCTGGCGGCGGAGGGCACCGCTTCGGCCCGCCGGGTGGTGGTCACGCCCGGCATGGTGGAGCTCGGGCGGCGTCAGCGCGAGGAGAACACCCGGTTCGCCAAGGCGGCAGCGACCGTCGCCACCGACGTCGTGGTTGTGGGCCGGACGAACCGCGCTGCGCTGGTGGCTGGCGTTCGGGCTGCGGCTGGAGCGCGGCTGCACGTCGTGTCCACGCGGGAGCAGGCTGTCGCTTGGGTGCGTGACACGCTCGGTCCGGGCGACGCCGTCCTCTACGAGAACGACCTCCCCGACCACTACCCTTGACCTTCCGGGTTCAGCGTCCCGGGTTGCAGAACCCCAGAACCCCAGAACCCCAGAACCCCAGAACCCCAGAACCCCAGAACCCCCGGCGCCCACCAGTGGTGCCGTCGCCGGCAGGGGCCGGCCGG
>JAKAYQ010000063.1 GCA_021826725.1 Actinomycetes bacterium | reverse complement strand
CCGGCAGGCCGGTCACGATCACGACCGCAGTGAACGCCGAAGCAACGGCCAGGGCGACCCTCGCCCGCCGCCTGGCGACGAGCCGACGGCGCTCGACCCGGCTGAGGGTGCCGCCCGCGGCGAGCGCCCGACGAGGCGGCCGGGGGGCGGTGGCCGACCGAGCTGCCCGCCCGGCGCCACGGACCTTCGGCATGCGACGGGCATCCGCCGGGCGCCCGCTCGCCGAACGCTGTCCTGACACTGCGCTGCCTGCCCGCGCTGCCCGCGCTGCGCTGCCTGCCCGCGCTGCCCGCGCTGCGCTGCCTGCCCGCGCCTGCAGGGTCGATCTCGCTGCTCGTGCCACAGTCCCTGCCCGCCCTGCTCGCTCCTGCACGGTCGGCCGCGCCCGCTCGCCAGACGGTCCGCGACGTGTGCGCGGCCCAGGACGCGAGCGGGCGCGGCCGTTCACGGGCGGCGCACCGCTCCCAAGGCGGCGTGACCCAGGTAGGCGGCGGCATCACCCAGCTGCTCCTCGATGCGCAGCAGTTGGTTGTACTTCGCCACTCGATCTGATCGAGCCGGCGCACCGGTCTTGATCTGGCCACAGTTGGTGGCCACGGCCAGGTCGGCGATGGTCGTGTCCTCGGTCTCGCCCGACCGGTGCGACATCACGCACCGGTAGGCGGAGCGCCGGGCCATCGCCATGGTGGACAGCGTCTCCGTGAGCGTGCCGATCTGGTTGACCTTCACCAGCACGGCGTTGGCGACCCCGGCATCGATCCCGCGCTCCAGGCGGTCGACGTTGGTGACGAACACGTCGTCCCCGACGACCTGGACGCGGTCGCCGAGCGCTGCGGTGAGCGCGGCCCAGCCGTCCCAGTCGTCCTCGGCCATGCCGTCCTCGAGCGACACGATCGGATAGCGGCCACACAGATCCGTCCAGTACTCCACCAGGTCGGCTCCCGACAGTGTCCGCCCCTCGCCGGCGAGCTCGTACACGCCGTCGCGCCACAGCTCGCTTGTCGCCGGGTCGAGCGCTATGGCCACCTCTTCCCCGGGCACCCGGCCCGCGGCTTCGATGGCTTCGACCAGCACGGCGACGGCTTCCTCGTTGTGTGCCAAGTTCGGGGCGAACCCACCCTCGTCGCCGACGGTGGCGGCCAGGCCTCGCGCGCGCAGCACACGTGCAAGTGCGTGGTAAGTCTCCGAGCCCCACCGGAGTGCTTCGCCGAACGACGAGGCCCCCACCGGCACGATCATGAACTCCTGGAAGTCGACGGAGTTATCGGCATGCACTCCACCGTTCAAGACGTTCATCATCGGAACGGGGAGCACGTGCGCGTCGACGCCGCCGAGGTACCGGTACAGCGGCAGGTCGGCGTCGACCGCGGCAGCGCGCGCAACGGCAAGTGACACGCCGAGGACGGCGTTGGCACCGAGTCGTGCCTTGTTCGGCGTGCCGTCGAGATCGAGCATGGCCAGGTCGATCGCCCGCTGGTCGGTCGCGTCGAGCCCGACGACCAGGTCGGCCAGCTCACCATTGGCATGTCCCACCGCCGCCAGCACGCCCTTGCCGCCGTAGCGGTCGCCGCCGTCGCGCAGCTCGACCGCCTCGAAGGTGCCGGTCGACGCTCCCGAGGGCACCATCGCCCGGCCCGCCGCTCCGGACTCCAGGATCACCTCGACCTCGACCGTCGGGTTGCCCCGCGAATCGAGGACTTCCCGTCCTCGTACCTGCTCGATCATGCTCATGGCGTTGTCCCCGTGGTCGGTGTGTAGACGTTAGCGGGCCTGATCGGCCCGGAGGCGGAACTCGGCGGTAGCGCCCCGCAGCGCGGTCTCGGGGTCCACGCCGCGGCGCCGGGCCAGGTCGACGAGGGCGAAGAGGGTGCGACCCACGATCTCGTCGGCGGAATCGATTGCAGGCCCGCCGGCCACCAGGCCCGCCACCAGCCCGGCCGCGTCCTCGCCCGAAGGGTGCGGCTCCACGCCGATCGACGCCGCCCGGCGCTGGACCTTGGCTGCAGCGGCCAGCGCCGGCAAGGCGACTGGGATGCCGTCGAAGACGCTGGCACGGCCCTTCTCGCGCTGCTTCAGCACCTCCCACCGGTCAGCGACGTCCTGCGCGGTCTCCGCCACCGCGTCGCCGAACACGTGCGGATGGCGGTGAACCAGCTTGTCGTGGACGGCGCGCAGCACGTCTGCGACCGTGAACCAACCGGACTCGGCAGCCAGCTGCGCGTGGAAGTACACCTGGAAGGCGACGTCACCGAGCTCCTCCAACAGGTGCTCGGCTCCCGCGGGCCGGACCTCGGCCCCCCGGGTCGCCACCGTCGGAACGGGCGCTTCCCCCGTCGCCGGCTGCCCCGGCTCCTCCGCCGGAGCGAACCGCTCTGCCGGCCCGTCCTGCGCCGCCCGCCCCGGCTCCTCCGCCACAGCAGCGGCCAACGCGTCGATGGCGTCGACGGCCTCGTACGCCTCTTCGATCAGGTGCAGAGCGAGCGACGCATGGGTCTGGCGCCGGTCCCAGGGGCACCGTTCCCGGAGGACACGGACGAGCTCCTGGAGCCGGGCGGACTCAGACGACACCGAGCGACCCCATTGCGGGACCCACAGCGTCGTCAGGTGGTCGGGTGCGATCGTCCGGTCCAGGTCCGCCCACGGAACCCGGAGCACCTGCTCGTCCGCCAGGCCCAGGTGGTGCAACAGCACGGCCGGCGGCGGCGTGCTCCCGACCTGGTCGGCCCACTCCCCGACCGCCAGCTTCACCTCCGACAAGAGATCCCGGTGGTGGCACTGGGCAACCAGGAACGGACCAGGCTGGCCGGCGCCGTCCACCACGAACGCTGCCGCGTCGATCAGGCGGACCCCGCAGTCCACGGGATCGACGCCGAGCCGGGACCACGCCAGATCCAGGAACGACACAGCGGGGACGATCTCGACCTGCAGGTCGGTCCTCCGGCGCAACATGTCGACCGATCGCTCGGCCACGAGCGGTGAGCCCGGGACCGCATAGCAGGCGTAGCCGTCGTCGCCCCGATCGTGCGCCACCAGCGCCTCGGCCGCCACTCGGCCGACGATGGCCTCGTAGACGCCGTCGAAGTCGTCGGCCGCCTCGTACAGGGCGTCGAGTGGTTCCACTACCCCGCCGCCGGCGGTGACGGCAGCCATGGCCGCCAGTGCAGCAGGATGGCGTTCGGTGCGCACCAGGCAGCTGGCGGCGCCGATCATCGCCGCTACGGCGCCGGGCGGCAGGAGATCGGTCCCCGCCGGCCCGAGACCGACCACGACCACCCGCGGCCGCCCGGCTGCGGTCACGTGACCGGGGCGGGCACCGAGCCGTGACCCGTTCCCGGCAGCCGGTGCACGACGGCTGCCTGGTTGGCGGAGGGGTTCAGCACCATCGCAGCCGGCGGCGCCGTCGGCGGCTGCAGGCCGAGACCGGCGCCCCAGGTGCCGTAGCGCGGGTCGATCGTGACGTTTGCCCGGCTGACGAGCGAGTGGAAGGCCGACTGCGCGACGGTGTTGGTGCCCGACAGCAGCTGCTCGCGGATGGTCGACGTGACCTGGGAGAGCGGCAGAGCCGACAGCGAGTCGACCTGCAGCACGAGCCAGTACGCCCCTCCGGTCGTCGGGTCCGTCCACGCTGCCGGCGCCAGCAGCTGGCCCGGGGTCGCCGCCAGGATGCCGCCGGCGATCGAGGCGCCGAACGTCGACGTGATGGTGGGCGGCAGCTCGCACGGGATCTGCCCGCCCGGCGGAGTGACCTGGGTGTCGACACCCGGTCCGGCGGCAGCAGCGGCGAACGACTGGCCTCCGGCCAGCGCGGTGTGCACCTGCAGGGCTGCAGCCTGGCTGTCGGAGGCGATCACGTGCAGGCAGACCTGGCGGAACTCGCTCTGGTGCTGCTGGTAGTACTGCTGGACCGCCGCCGAGGAGATGTCGACGTTGCCGACCATCGAGCGGAACTGCTCTTGCGCAGCGAGGAACTGGACCACCGTGTTGGCAAACGCCGGCGGCATGCCCAACACCGGGTTCGCTGCCACCGAGCGGCAGGCCGCCGGCAGCGTGCCGCCCTGTGACGCGCTCGACACGGCACCGGCGACCTGGGTGGCGAGGTCGGCCTTGGCCGCCTGCAGATCGGCGGCGGTGATCGCCCGGTGGTGCGCTGCCAGATCGCGGGTCAAGAGCGCGCTGAGGACCAGGTCGTCGAGCTCGGTGGTGGCTGCCTCCATCGTGACGGTGTCCTGGCCGGCACCGACGACGGTCGCGCCGGCCGGAGCGAACACGGTGGCGAACACGCAGGCCGCGTCGGCATTGTCGACGATGGTGGCGAGCTGACCGTCGAGGGTCGACCGGGTGATCGCGGTCCCCCCGACGGTGGCGGCAGCGGGCGAACCGGTGCAGGCGGTCGAGGCGAGGGCAACCCCCACCAGCGTGGTCAGGACAGCAAGGCGTCTCACGAGTCCGGCATGCTACCGGGGCCCGCCGGCAACCGACGACTCGGCCCGCTGTCCGGCGGCCGTCGACGTCCCAACGCGCTCCTCCGCTGCATCGCTCGATGCCGCCGGGGGAGGCACCAGCTGGCGCAGGATGGCGCTGAGCATCACGACGGGATCCTCGCCAGCGGGCAGTGGCACCACCAGCTGGCTCACCTCCTCCTTGTACACCGCCCGGGGATGCAGGCGTCGCAGGCGGACCTGCGCGCTGGCCGGCAGGACAAGCGGCGACAGGCGGCCGACGAGAGCACGCCGGCTGCCTCCGCCCATCGGCCCCTGGCCGGCGGCGGTGGCCGAGACCTCGGTGACCCCGGTCCTGACGCACTCGACGCGAAGCATTGCCACGTTGAGCAGTCCTTCTGCCGCCGGAGGTGGGGGTCCGAACCGATCGGCCCACTCGGCCCGGATGTCGTCGACCTCGGTCTCGACCGTCACGGCTGCCAGGCGCCGGTACGCCTCCAAGCGCAGGTCTTCGCGCTGCACGTAGTCCGAAGGGAGGTGAGCGATCGACGGCACGTCGATGCTGATGTCCGCGCCGGCCCGCACCGGCTCGCCCTTCAGCTCCGCCACCGCCTCGGCCACGAGCTGCACGTACAGGTCGTAGCCGACGGCGGCGATGTGGCCGGACTGGTCCTCTCCCAACAGGCTTCCGGCGCCCCGGATCTCGAGGTCCCGCATGGCGATCTTGAAGCCGCTGCCGAGCTCGGTGTGCTCGCCGATGGTACGGAGCCGTTCGTAAGCCGTCTCGCTCAGCACGCGGTCGGCCGGGTGCAGCAGATATGCGTAGGCGCGCTGGCCCGACCGGCCGACACGTCCGCGCAGCTGGTGGAGCTGGCCGAGGCCGAGCCGGTCGGCCCGGTCGACGACGAGGGTGTTGGCCGTGGGCATGTCGATCCCGGACTCGATGATGGTGGTGCACACCAGGACGTCGAAGTGCTTCTCCCAGAAGTCGAGCACCACCTGCTCGAGCGTGCCCTCGTCCATCTGGCCGTGGGCGACGGCCACCCGCGCCTCGGGTACGAGGGCCCGGACACGGGCCGCGACCTGCTCGATGTCGCGGACCCAGTTGTGCACGAAGAAGACCTGCCCCTCACGCAACAATTCGCGCCGGATCGCCTCGACCACGGCCGCCTCGTCGTACTCGCCGACATAGGTCAGGATGGGCTGTCGGGCCGCTGGCGGGGTGGCGATGAGCGAGAGGTCCCGGATCCCGGTGAGGGCCATCTCCAAGGTCCGCGGGATGGGACTGGCAGTCAAGGTGAGGACGTCGACGCCTGCCGTCAGCAGCTTGATCGCCTCCTTGTGGCTGACGCCGAAGCGCTGCTCCTCGTCGACGACGAGCAGGCCAAGGTCCTTGAACGCGATCCCGGCAGCCAGCAGCCGGTGCGTCCCGATGACCACGTCCACGCTTCCGTCGGCGATGCCGGCGACTACGCTCTTCGCCTGCGCCGGGGTCAGGAACCGCGACAGCATCTCCACCCGGACCGGGAAGGGGGCGAACCGCGAGGCGAAGGTTTGGGCGTGCTGCTGCGCCAGCAGGGTCGTCGGCACGAGCACGGCTGCCTGCTTGCCCTCCTGGACCGCCTTGAACACCGCTCGGACGGCCACTTCGGTCTTGCCGAACCCGACATCGCCGCAGACCAGGCGGTCCATGGGGGTCGCCGCCTCCATGTCCGCCTTCACCTCCACTGCGGCGCGCGCCTGGTCTACCGTCTCGACAAAGGCGAACCCGTCCTCGAGCTCACGCTGCCACGGTGTGTCGGGCCCGAAGGCGTGACCCGTCACCTGCAGACGTCGACGGTACAGCGCGACCAGCTCCTCGGCCACGGCTCGCACCGCTGCCCTGGCCTTCGCCCGGGTACGCTGCCAGTCGGTTCCCCCCAGGCGGTTCAGTGCAGGCGACTCCCCGCCGCTGTACGGCGTCAGCGCGGCGATCTGGTCGGACGGCAAGTAGAGCTTGTCGTCGCCCCGGTACTCCAGGAGCAGGTAGTCGCGTGACGCCCCGCCCACCGTCCGGGTGACCATGCCCGCGTAGCGGGCCACCCCGTGCTGGCGGTGGACCACGAAGTCGCCGGGCGACAGATCGTCGAAGAAGCCGTCGACCGGACGGGAGCGCGCCCGGGCGACCCGGTGCGGGCGGCGCCTGCCGCTCACGTCCGCTTCGGCCAGAACGGCGATCCTGGCGGCGGGGGCGACGAAGCCGACGTCGAGCGAGGCCACCACCACCGTCACCCCCCCGGGCACCGAGCCGGGGGCACCGGATGTGCGCGCATCTCCATGTGTGAGCACAGCCCCGACCGGTCCCAGGGTCAGACCTTCCTCGGCCAGGTTGGCTGCCATCCGCTCAGCCGAGCGGGGCTCGTCTGCGCACACGACCACGGTGAACCCGTCCCGGACGAGCGCCGACAGCCGGGTGACGAGCTCGCCGCGGTCGGAGGGCAGCGCCCCCCAGCCGCGCACGTCGACGCTGTCGGTGCCCGGACCTTCGGCAACCGGCACCATCGTCGTCACCCCGGCGGTGCTGCGCGCCAGCATCCGGTCGAACTGCAGATGCATGCGCGGGAAGCCAGCCGAAGCACCCCCGGTGACCTTGCGGACCCGGGCGGACGCCACGTCCGGCCTGCCCCTCGCTCCCCCGCCGTCCGACGCCTCACCGGCACCCGGCTTGGTGCCACCACCCGGCTCGACCTCGGCGCCCGGCTCGACCTCAGCGCCCGGCTCGGCACCAATCGGCTCCACCGCTCCCCAGGTAACCGCCAGCGCATCGGCCAGTGCAGTCTCGTCGGCGAGCAGCTCCGCGGCACGATCCCGGGACCGCCGGGGATCGACCAGCACCACACGAGCCGTCGCGTCCAGGAGGTCCGGGAGAAGACGCTCGTCGGTGTCGAGCCACGGCAACCACGATTCGATGCCATCGAACAGCTCGCCGTCAGCGATGCGCTGCCACTGGGCCCGACCCCAGGGCGCCTCGCCCACCAACGTTGCTGCTCGCGCGCGCACGCGCGCACCGGGCACGAGCTCCCGGCACCCGAACAGGACCACCTGCTCGACGGCATCGACGGAGCGCTGGTCGGACGGGTCGAAGGTGGCCAGGCGGTCGACCTCGTCACCCCACAGGTCGATTCGCACCGGTGCCTCCGCCGAGGCGGGGAACACGTCCACGATGCCGCCGCGAACCGCAAGCTCACCACGGTGCTCCACCTGGTACTCGCGTCGGTAGCCCATCCGCACGAGGGTGCCGACCAGCTCCTGCTGGTCGAGCCGCGCGCCCCTGGCGACCAGGAGCGGCGCCGTAGTCTCGTCCAGCGGCCCCAGGCGCTGGAGCACTGCCCTGACGGGCGCGACCACGACAGCGGGCGGCCCGAGCGGAGCGGTTGCCTCATGCCCGCTCAGGCGCCACAGCACCCGCAGGCGCCGGCCCATGGTCGCGACCTCGGGGCTGACGCGCTCGAACGGCAGGGTGTCCCACGCGGGGAACAGCTCCACCAGGTCATCGGCGACGAACGCCCGGAGGTCGTGGGAGACCCGTTCGGCGTCCGCCGCGGTCGGCGTGACGACGAGCATGGGACGCTGCTGACCGAGCTGGAGCATGGCGGCAATGACGGCCGGCGCTCCCGCCTCGCCGACGGCGACGCTGCCATCGTGGGCGGCAGCGAACCGCCGCACCACCGCGTCGCGGCGGAACAGCGCGGTCAGGTCCGCGAGGGGGGCATCGGGGCGGGGAGCCACCACGACAGGGTACCGGCGGCGTCCGGCCCGGCCTGCGGCGGCGTCCGGCCCGGCCCGCGGCGCCGACTCGCAGCCCAACGGATCCACCCGGTGCCAGCTGGGCGTGCTGCGTCAGCCCGCGGCGTTGAAGCGGGTCATCGCCGCGTCGATCCCCTCGGCCACGATGCATTCCACGGCATCCGCCGCCTGCTCGACCGCGACGTCGAGCAGGGCGCGCTCGGCGGCACCAGGCCGCCGCAGGACGAAGTCGGCGCCGGACTGGCGGCCGGGGGGCTTGCCGATGCCGATACGGACCCGGGCATAGCCCACGTCGTGGAGGTGGGCGTGAACCGAGCGCAGGCCGTTGTGGCCGGCGGTCCCACCGCCGACCTTGAGCTTCACCCGGCCGGCGGGCAGGTCGAGCTCGTCGTGCACGACCACCAGGCCGCCGGCCTCGGCGATGCCGAACCGTCGCGCCAGTGCCACCACGGCCAAGCCGGAGTCGTTCATGTAGGTCGTCGGCACGGCCAGCGCGACCAACCCGGCAGCAGACCGCCACTGCGCGACCTCGGCCCGAAGCCCCTTCTCCACGCGAAGGCGCTCGCCGTGGCGCTCACCGACGAGACGCACCGCCTCAGCCCCCACGTTGTGACGCGTCTGCTCGAACTCGCTGCCCGGGTTCCCGAGGCCGACGACGAGGACGTCGGCAGGAGTGCCCGTGCGTGGCGCCCGAGCCGTGATCCTGACCAGTGCTTAGCCTTCGACGCTGCCGGCCGGCGCCGCGCCCGCCTCGGCACCGCCCTCGCCCTCGCCACGAGCCTGGACACGCGGGGGCGCACCATGCACGACGGCGGCTTCCGGGTCAAGGTCGGTCACGACTCCCCGCGGCAGGACCACGTCGGCGACGCGGATCGACCCGCCGATCGTGAGCTCGCTGACATCGACTTCGACAGAGGTCGGGATCTGCGACGGCGTGGCATGCACGGTGAGCGTAAAGAGCTGCTGGTCGACGACCCCATCACCGTGAGCGACCGCCAGAGCCTCCCCGACGAGAACGACCGGCACCTCGGCAGCGACGGCCTCGTCCGGGTCGACCACCTGGAAGTCCACGTGCACCACCGTCCCCCGCACGGGGTGACGCTGGATCTCACGGGTGAGAGCCAGGTACTGGCTGCCCTCGACCTGAAGGGAGAGCACGGCGTTGAGCCCGGCGTCGGTGCTCAACGCGGCGCGCAGCTCACGACCGGAGACGGCAACGGCGACCGCCTCCATACCGTGCCCGTAGACCACCGCGGGGATCTGCCCCTCGCGGCGCAGTCGACGGGACTCGGACGAGCCGATGCCCCGCCCTGCAGTGGCTCGCAACGTGATCTCGGCCATGGAAGCTCCTGAAAGTGTGCTGCGGGGACGGACAACCAGGCAGGCAACCAGAGGAACGGGGGCCCGCCGAAGCACGCAGCATAGTCCGGGAGCACGACCCCGCCGGCTCGACCGGGCACCAAGCGCAGGGTTCCGGCGCTCCGGCCCCACTTGAAGGCCCGTTGGACCGGTCGCCTCCACCGCCGACCGGCTCCGGCCCGGCCCGCGTCACCGGCCCGTGTCGCCGTGCCGGTCGCCACCGGCGCATCCATCGTCGACCGGCTCCGGCCCGGGTCACCACATCGGGCGCCACCGCCACCGGCCGGCTTCAGCCCGGTCGTGTTCGTGCCGACATTTGGACCATGGCAGGACACGACCTGCTCCCAGGGGAAGCAGCAAACGGGCCGTCCAGCGACCGTCCAGGGTCGGACCTCGTGCTCGACCTGCTCCTGCACCGCCACCCGCACGCACAGGTGGCTGCCATCAGCGAGCTCGCCATGGTCGTGCCGATGCCTCCATCGGTCCCCGTGCCGCCCGACCAGGTGTTGCACCTGGCATCGACCCTCGACATCATCGTTCCCGCCGACCGGATCGTCACCGTCGGGCTCTTCGCCCGCGCCCGGATCGCCGGGACCGCATCCGCTCCGGTTCGCCGCAGCGACGACCCGGAACATCCCGTCAGCCTGTACCTCATCGACGCTCGCCGAGCGCACGGCGTGATGCTGGCGCTGTTCGGCGACCGGCTCGACGACGATGCCGTTGGGCTCGCCGACATGGCGGGGACCGACCTCCCACCTCGCGTGGCACGGGTGCACAAAGACAGCTCCTCCGTGTTCACCTGGGTCGACGACGCCTTCCCCCGGATACTGGGGCGCACCGCCGAGGAGATCGTCGGCCGGCGATCACTGGAGCTCGTCCATCCCGACGACCACGACGTGGCCATCGCCAATTGGATCGACATGCTCGGCACCTCGGGCACCGGCCGCCGCGTACGGCTCCGCCACCTTCGTGGCGACGGGGGTGTCGTCTGGCTGGAGATCACGAACCACAACCACTTGGAGGACAACGGCTCGGGCCATGTCGTCGCCGAAGTCGTCGACATCACCGACGAGATGGCAGCGCACGCCGCTCTCGAGGACCGAGAGCGCCTGCTGCACCAGCTCGCCGAGACCGTCCCCCTGGGACTGGCCCACCTCGACCCGAACGGAACGATCCTGTTCGCCAACGAGCGGCTCCACCAGATCCTGGCCTCCGCACCGGCGTCCCAGATGGTCGACCTGTTCAGCAACGTCCTCGAGGAGGACCGGCCGCCGCTGCTGGCCGCCGTGGCCGCCACGACCGCCGGCGCCGACGGCGAGGACGTCGAAGTGCGGATCAACCTGGACGCGACCAGCTGCGACGGCATCCCGCTCACGGGAGCGGAACTGCGATACTGCGCTGCCCGGTTCCGGGCGCTGCACGGCGGCGATGGCGGCACCACCGGCGTCATCGGATGCTTCGAGGACATCACCGCCAGCGTCATGCTCCGGCGCGAGCTCGAGATCCAGGCGGCCTACGACCCGCTCACCGAGTGCCGGAACCGGGCCTCCACCCTGCAGGCGTTGCAAACCGCCCTCCGCCGCGGCCACCGACGCCGGGGAACGGGGACGGCCGTGGTCTTCATCGACCTGGACCGGTTCA
Organism: Actinomycetes bacterium; assembly: GCA_021826725.1. Lineage (GTDB taxonomy): Bacteria > Actinomycetota > Acidimicrobiia > Acidimicrobiales > UBA8190 > JAJZYI01. Next base: position 4,019 of record JAKAYQ010000063.1, on the reverse strand, counting down.
AGCCGGTGAACGACCGGCTGGGGCACGCCGCGGGCGACCAGCTCCTCACCGTCGTCGCGCGACGCCTCCAGGACTCGGTTCGAGCCGATGACATCGTTGGCCGCATCGGCGGCGACGAATTCCTCGTCGTCTGCACCAACGTCCGGCGGGCCCTGGACGCCACCAAGATCGCGGAGACGATCGGCAAGCGGCTCTGCGAGGACGCTCCTGTCGCCGGCGGCACCGTTACGGTGGCGGCCAGCATCGGCGTGGCGTGGACCGACGATCCGGGCGCCGATGCCGAGGCCATGGTCGCCGCGGCCGACGCCGCCATGTACCGCTCCAAGAGCGCCGGCCGGTGCGTGCCCGAGCTGGCCGACGATCCCTTTGGCAGCCCCTCGCCCCGAGCGCTCGCCTGATCGCCCAGCGCCGCAGCAGCCACAGCAGCCACAGCAGCCACAGCGAGCCGCCAGCCGGCAGCCGGCAGCCGGCCCCGAACTAGGCCAGGTTGTCCCCGCCGAAGATCTCGGACACGGACGTGTCCTCGAAGACGGCGTCGATGGAGTCGGCGATGAGGCCGGCGACCGACACGACCTGCAGCTTGTCGATCCACCGGTCCTTCGGGATCGGCAGCGTGTTCGTCACGACCACACGGGAGATCGGCGACTTCTCGAGCCGCTCGAGCGCGGGGTCGGACAGCAGGCCGTGCGTCGCCATGGCCCAGACGTCGGCCGCCCCCTGCTCGACGAGCAGCTCCGCACCGGCGCAGATGGTCCCGGCGGTGTCGATCATGTCGTCGATGAGGACGCACCGGCGTCCCACCACGTCACCCACCACGTGCAGCGCCTCGACCGTGTTGGCCGTGCCGCGCGGCCTGCGCTTGTGCACGAGCGCGATGTCGGTGTTGAGCTGCTGGCCGTACCGTTCGGCCACTTTCACCCGACCGGCGTCGGGAGCCACCACAACCAGGTCGTCCGTCCCCCCGCGGCGCAGCTCCTCGAGCAGGACCGGCATGGCGGTGAAGTGGTCGAACGGGATGTCGAAGAACCCCTGGATCTGCCCGGAGTGCAGGTCGACGCTGACAACGCGGTCGGCCCCCGCCGTCTGCAGCATGTCGGCAACCAGCTTCGCGGTGATCGGCTCACGGCCGGTCGCCTTGCGGTCCTGGCGGGAGTACCCGTAGTAGGGGCAGACCGCCGTGATGCGCTTTGCCGAGGCTCGCTTGGCCGCGTCGATCATGATCAGCTGTTCCATCAGGGTGTCGTTGACGGGCCCGCAGTGCGTCTGGACGATGAACACGTCGCTGCCGCGCACCGACTTGCCGTAGCGGCAGTGGATCTCCCCGTTGGCGAACTCCCTGAGGTTGGCCTCACCCAGCGCCACCCCCAGATGCTCGGCGATCTCCTCCGCCAGCTGCGGGTGCGACCGGCCGGAGAACAGCTCTAGGCGACGGCGGGGAACCAGCTCCATGCCCCAGACGCTACCAACCCTGCCGGCCCTCCCATCGCCGCCAGATCGGTCGGGCACCGACACCCACACCGACACAGGTGGCCGGGGTTGCCGCCCCGATCTCAGGCGCCGGCCATCAGGCGGTCATGCCGGCCCCTCCACGCTCTCGAACGCACCCACGACCCCGCCGTCAGGGACCACCGCTCCCTCCCGGAGGTAGGCGAACGGGCCCACCGTGCAGCCCGCGCCGATCCTGGCCTGCACCGCCGTGGTACGAGCCACGATCGAGCCCGGTCCGACCACCGTGTCGACCAGGTGGCAGTCGGGGCCGACCTCGGCCCCCGACGCCAGCTCGCACGCACCTTGCAGGATCGTCCCCGGCAGCAGCACCACGTCCGATCCCAGGTCCACCGTGGCATCGACATAGGTGCGCTCGGGATCCCACATGGTCACGCCACGCCGCATCCACCGCTCGTTGATCCGATCCCGCAACTCCGCCTCGGCCACCGCCAGCTGGGCGCGGTCGTTGACACCGGCCGCTTCCATCGGGTCCCCGGCCAACACCGACTCCACGCGGTAGCCCGCACCGGCGAGGACCGCATAGACGTCGTTCAGCCGATGCTCGGGGGGGTCCCCCGTCAGAGGAGTCCGCCGGAGGGCGGGCGCCAGCATCCCGAGCCGGAAGCAGTGGATCGTCGTCGCGACCTCGGTCCCCACGACGCCGCCACCCTCGACGAGCTCGCCGCCGACACCGCCGGCCGTGGTTCCGCCGTCGTCGATCCGCACGACGGACCCGTCCTTGCCGCGGACTACCAGGTCGCACCCCGTCGGCTCCTCCACAACGGCCGTCAGGAGAGTGGCGACTGCCTCTGTGGCCCGGTGATGGCGAACGAGTGCCGCGAGCGTCGGAGGTCGCACGAGCGGCGTGTCTCCGGGTAGCACGACCACGTCGCCATCAACGTCGGCCAGCTCCTCCGAGAACGCCGTGAGCCCGACACCGAGCGCGTCGGCCGTGCCGAGGCGCTCGGACTGCTCGACGAACGAGATGGCCAGGGACATCGGGGCGTGCTCGGACAGTGCCTTGGTCACCCAGTCCGCCCGGTGGCCCACCACCACGACCACATCCCGGATGGGCAGCTCCGCCAGCGCGTCGAGAACGTGCAGGATCATCGGCCGCCCGCAGAGCCGGTGCAACGGCTTCGGCCGGGCAGAACGCATCCGAGTGCCCTCCCCGGCTGCCAGCACCACAGCGGACAACGGTCGGTAAGCCATACGCGTAGTCTGGCAGGGCCGGCGAACGGCGTCCGAACACGGCGCCCGGCCCACCCCGGTGACGAGCAGCGGCCCGCCGGACCCTGGCGGGTGCGCTCAGGCGGAGCGACGGCCGTCGCGGGCGGCGTAGGTGGCCACCATGCTGTCGATCTCCGACGTGCGCTCCAGCGCTTCGACGACCTCGGCGAGCCGGGCGGCGGGGATCGCGCAGGTCATCTCCTCGGGCCGCATGCCGGTTCGCGCCCGGCTCAGCGCGCACCCGACGCTGGCAGCAACCTTGCCGTGCTCTTTCGCCAGCGCAACGATATGGCACTGCGGCTTGCCCTCGATCGCCATGCCCGGAACAGCGTCGTGCAGCACCATCATCTGGCGACCGTTGACCCGCAGCAGCACGACATCGGGCTCCACGTCGCTGGAGCCCATCGGGCCGTAGACGATCGCCGACGATCGCAGCGACACCCGCGGGACCGACATCATGTCAGCCTCGTCCACCCACCCAGATCCCAACAGCGTGGCGACGTCTGCGTTCCCAGCCACCGCGCCGAGCTCGGCCAGGCCGTGGGTTACCCGGCCAACCGAGCAGTTTCCATGGTCCTCGGGGACAGTCGAGAAGGTTCGCTCCGCTCCGTGGATCCAGAACACGCACCCTGCGGCGACTCGGCCCTGCCTGCCGTCGTCCGCTGGCTCCGACATCGGCGCGTCGAAGGCCGGGACCCGGTCCGGCACCGATCCGTGGAAGGAGATGCCCACCGGAGCGACGGCCAGATGCAGAGCCGCCGTCAATCGGTCCCCCAGCTCCTTCCATCCGACAGGACCTTCACCGATCCCGCCCCTGCCGACCGTCTCGTTCGTCGTCACGACGCCATCCTGGCGGGGCATGGCACCCGACGCAACGTCGTGGCTGGGATCAACCTGGCCATACCGGCTGCGAGCCGGGCGGCACCGCATCATCGACGCGCTCCGGCCACCGGCGGTCCGATGCCGACCGGCCGGGCAGCGTTTGTGCGGCCCACCCGCTCCCGGAACGTGGCTTGGGCAGGCGCTGCGGCTCAGCTGGATCCTGCGGGTACCGGAACGGTGGCGCCACCTACAATGAACGCGAAGGGTGTGCACTCCGTCGCGTCCTGGTCTCGGCGCAGCGGTGCCGTGACGGTGCCGGTACGTGCGGCTGACGACACACCCAGGGCACACGGACCGGACCCACGAGGCGGCGATGCGCAGTCCCGACGACAACTCAGGCCGAGGACGTCACCGCCGACGTGGTGTGTGGTCGTCACGGGTGCTGATCGGCACCGGCCTGGTGCTCCTGCTGCTCGCCG
>JAKAYQ010000287.1 GCA_021826725.1 Actinomycetes bacterium | reverse complement strand
CCGATCTCTCGCCGCCGACGCCGACCCCTCCCCTGGCAACACGCCGGACTGCTGAGCACATGCCCAGTGGCAACAGCGGGCACCGGCATGGGCCAGACGGCACCGCCGTCCGCACGAGCCAGCGACACCGGCGTAGTCTCGCCGGGGAGATAATGCCGCCTGCGGCTCAGCTGTCCCGATGGCGTGCCGCCTACCGGGTCTCCCTCTGTGACCATCGACGGCCCATCCACCGGGCTCGCCACCGACGGCAATGCCGCTGCGTCGCGCTGGCGCAGGCTCCGGTCAAAAGACGCCACCACCACACAACCGGCCACCACACAACCGGCCACCACGCAACCGGCCACCACACAACCGGCCACCACACAACCGGCCACCACACAACCGGCCACCACACAACCGGCCACCACACAAGACCGCAGCGCACGACGAAGGTGGGGACCACCGACGCCCGATGACCACGAAGCGGCTCGCTGCCACCGTGACTACGGGCTCCGTACCGCGTGAGCCCGAGCGCGTGCGAGTCCGGCAGCTCCCCAGTTCTCAAGAACACGGGCGGGCGGACCGATGACACCGACGGGCACATGATCGTCATACGTACCTGCAGGGTTCCACCTACCCGTGCCTGGCTGCCGGACCGCCGCCGACCCTGCCAGGAGCGGGTGGGCACGACACGACTCGCCGCGGGTGCCGGCGACCCCGAAGGAGGCTGGCGCAGGCACGTAGTCGCAGACGCGTAGACGCAGATGCGACGGGGCGCGCCGTAGAGCCCTCCGGAGCGTCGCAACGGAGCACAGCGAAGCGAGGTGGTGAGCAGATGTCGGTCGTCCACGATCTCCAACGGGGTGTTCAGACGGAGGTCGACGTCGATGCCTTGCTCGCCACGGGTGCATTGCAGGCCGCCTACCAGCCGATCCTCGATCTGAACGATGGTCGGGTGGCCGGTTTCGAGGCGCTTGCCCGCTGGCCCGACCTGGGCGTGTCGCCCGACATCGCCTTCGCTGCAGCCCAGCGTGCCGGCCGGACCACCGAGCTGGACTGGGCGTGCCGCATCGCCGCCATCACCGGGGCGCTCGACGCAGGGCTGGGTCGCGACACAGCCCTGTTCGTGAACATCGAACCGGCGGCGCTGGGACCGAGACCGGACCATGCCGAGCGATGGCTCGAGCGAGCACGCCGATCGCTGCGGATCGTGGTCGAGATCACCGAGCGGGCGTTGGTGGGTCGTCCGTCCGCGCTGCTGTCGACGGTTGCCGCTGTTCGCGACCGCGGTTGGGGCATTGCCCTCGACGATGTCGGCGCCGTGCCGGAGTCCCTGGCCATGCTCCCGCTGTTGCGGCCCGACGTCGTAAAGCTCGATCTGAGCCTCGTCCAGCGGTACCCGGACGCCGGACAGGCCAAGGTGGTGGCTGCAGTCATGGCCTATGCCGAGCACTCGGGGGCGATCATCCTGGCCGAGGGCATCGAGGACGAGCAGGACCTGGAGCGCGCCCGAGCGTTCGGCGCCACGGTCGGGCAGGGCTGGCATCTCGGATACCCAGGCCCGCTGCCGGCGACCCCGCTCACCGCGGTCAGATTGGTGACCACTGCACCACGCTTGGCAGTCGCGACCACGCCGTTCGATGTGGTGGACCCGCACCGGGCCCAGGTCGGTCGCAAGCGCCTACTGCTCGGGTTGTCACAGCACATCGAGGCCCAAGGCCTGGAGCTGGCGATCCCTCCCGTCGTGCTGTCGGCGTTCCAACATGGCCACCGCGTGGATGGTGGCGCGCTCCGGCGCTACACGCGGCTGGCCACCCGCTGTTCGCTGGTGGTCGCACTAGGGGTCGACATGCCGGCCGAGCCCGCTCCGTCGGTGCGCGGGATCAATCTCAGCGGCGACGATCCCCTGGCCGAGGAGTGGACCGTCGTGGTGGTCGGTGTGCACTACGCCGCTGCGCTCATCGGACGCGACCTCGGCGACGGCGGCGTCGACCTCGACCGCAGGTTTGAGTTCACGGTCACCCATGATCGCAGCCTGGTGCTGACCGCGGCACGGAGCTTGCTACGCCGCGTCGGCCCACCCATCTGACCGCGCCGGGGCCCGACCGCCATCACCCGACCGCCGTCAGCGCCATCCCCGCCATCCGACCACCGCCGACCCACCTCCCCCCGGCGCCAACCCGCGACCCGACCACCGCCGGCGCCACTTCACCGGCACCATGGACACCGTGAGATCTGTGGTGCTACGTGGCTCGACGCACAGCGTCTCTGACCGTGAGCTCGCCCCGGCCTCGGCGTTCAGGCGTCGATCTCCGGGCACACGGTCGAAGCGCAGCGGATGGCGACGTGCCGTTCGGCATGCGGTGATCCTGCTTGTGGCGGTCCTCGCCATGTCCGTGGCGATCGGGGTCGGCCTTCTGGCCGCCGTGCCAGGCGTCGGCAACGCTCCGGCGCGAGTGCGCGCCGAGGTCCTCTCCCATGGCGGGCAGCTGGCAGCCACCGCACCCGCCAAGGTGGGCGACGCGTTGATCGCCATCGAGGACCAGGCGTTCCGGAGCCCGCCCGGTGTCGACATCGCTTACGGCGCCGCTCGCTATCTCTATGCCCGCCTGTCAGGACATACAGGGCAAGGCGGGTCCACGCTTGCTCAGCAGCTGGCGAAGCGCCTGTACACCGGACCGAGCCGGAGTCCCTTCACCATCGCCGAGCAGGTCGGCCTGGCGTTCAAACTGGAGCTCGAGTACTCGCACGAGCAGATCCTGACGATGTACCTGAACGACGCGTACTTCGGTGACGGCGCCTACGGGATCACCCAGGCGTCGACGCGTTACTTCCACCGAAGCCCCGCCTCGCTCGACTGGGCTCAGGCCAGCTTGCTCGCGGGCCTGGTGCAGGCACCGTCCGCCCTCGACCCGATCGTTCACCCGCATCTCGCCCTGGTGCGACGTAACGCTGTCGTCGCACAGCTGCGAGCGACGGGTGAGCTCAGTCCGGCTGCAGCCCGGCGGGTGGCGGCACAACCGCTGCTCTGACGCCCCCGTACGATGGCCTTGGGCGAGCGTTCCTTCGACTTCGCGATGAGGAGGTTCCACAGGAACGGAGCCTGGACCTGGCCGGGAACACTGCTGGCCAGCTCG
>JAKAYQ010000062.1 GCA_021826725.1 Actinomycetes bacterium | reverse complement strand
GCCCGTGAAGCGCCCGGATACGGGGAGACCACCGATGCGTGCTCGAGGCCACAGCCACATCCCCGGCCGCCACGGCAACCCACACGGCAGTGGCCGCCGGGAGCCCCAACTCCGGCTGCAACGCCAGTCCGGCCCCACAACCCAGCTCGAACCCGTGATGGGCGATCATCCCGGCCGTCCGCAACACCGCCAGCGTACGCGGCCGCTGCCACCGCGACCCAGGCTCCTGCTCGCCCAGCGCAACGTGGCCCACCCGCCCTCCGTTCGTCAGCCAGCTCATCGTTGCAATGTAAACGATCACTTTCTGCCCTGCCTCCAGGACCACCAACAGAGGTCGACCCAACACGTCAATAGGCCAGACCGGCGCCTTCCGCTCGACCGAGCCGGAATGCTCCTGCGTCTGCAACGCCGCTCGACCGCTCGACACCCTGCGCCCAAAGACAATCTCGACCCTGCACCCAAAGACAATGATGCGGGAACGGCGGAGCAGGGCCGGACCGGACCATCGGCCACGATCCGGGGCCCGGTCGCCCGCCATCGACCCGCTGCACGCCTCCGGCGGGCAGATGCGTCCAGCAGCCACACCCCCCTCCCACCAGGGCGGACGCTGACACCCAGCGCCCGGCAGCCTACAGGGCACCGCCTCTGGCGATCCGATCTGCCGTCGGCGCCCCACTGCCTGGCCGTGCTCGGACCGGTGCGATCCCTCGGGGCGACTGTCGCCCGGGGGCACGGGTGCGTAGCCTGTATGCGTGACGATCTCCGACGCCCCTGTCGCCGCGACGACTAGGCGGTCCACCTCGACAGCCGACGCGGTGATGCGCCGCCTGCTCCGGGTACCCGAGCGCAAGGCCGCGACCAACGACGCTGCCCAGCGGCTGTTCGGCACGTCGATACTCATCTCGGCCCTCCGCTGCCTCCTCAGCTATGTCGTGTTCCCCGTCCTGACGCCGGTGCTCGGCACGGCCGCCGGGGTCGGCCCCGCCATCGGCATCCCCATTGCCGTGCTCGCGCTCGTCTTCGACGTGCGCGGGACCCGACGGTTCTGGCTCGCCAACCACCAGTGGCGGTGGCCGATCACGTTCGTCTATGTCGCCGTCATGGCACTCGTGACGGTTCTGCTCGTCGGGGACATCGCCCACTTCGCCTGACCTCCGGCGCCATCCAGACCAGGTGGTGGGCGACGTCACGGCATCGCCGCCTCCTGGGGAGCTCGGCAGGTCCCCACGGGAACCCGTTCGGAGCTTGGGCCGAGCCCGACCCGACCCTGCCCGGCCCGGCCCCGTTCCAACCCGGCCTCGCCCGATCCGGTGCCGCCCGAGCCGGACCCGTTCCAACCCGGCCTCGCCCGATCCGGTGCCGCCGGCATCGACAGGACCTCCAGGCCCACCGTGCCGTGCCGTGCCGTGTCGTCCCATTCTATTGCCTGTCGATAAGCATCTATACTACGGAGATGTGGCCGCACCGCTGACCAACGAGACTGCTCCATCGTCGCCATCTACTCCTTGCCTTGCTGCGTTTCCCCGGCGACCATCTGCGCTCCGAAGGCTCCGATCGTGTTAGCCGACGATCTCACCGACGGCTTCGGCGACGACCTCGACGAAGCGGCCCGGCTGCGGGCCGTGTTGTTGCGCCTCGGACGCCGGCTGCGGGCCATCGACGCCGGGTCCGGGCTGACCCCGGCCGAGCTGTCGGTCGTGGGAGCCACGGTGCGCTGGGGTCCGATCCGCCCGTCAGAGCTGGCTCGTCGCGAAGGGCTCAACCCGACCATGCTGTCGCGGTTACTGGCCCGCCTGGTCGATAACGGCACCCTGTGCCGCCAGGACGACCCTGCAGACGGCCGGGTGGCCCTGGTGTCGGTGACCACCCGTGGTCGCCGGCTGCACCGACAGATCCGAGCGGCCCGTGCCCAGGTGCTGCACGAGCACGTCGGAGAGCTGCCGGCAGCACATCAGCGGGCGATCTCCGCAGCCTTGCCCGCTCTCGAGTCGTTGGTGGAGCTGCTGGATGGCGGGCGGCGGTGATCGGCCGGTGGTGGAAGGATCTGTGGCCGTCGTGGGTCGGCGCCGACCTGAGGATCCTCCTGACGGGCCGGTTCGCCATGAGCGTGGCCCGGGCCGTCGCCAGCGTGATCGTCGCGCTGTACCTGGCTGCCGACGGGTTCTCCGGACTCGAGATCGGAGTCCTCTTCCTCGTCGTGACCGTTGTGTCGGCGCTCTTGTCGACGGGAGTTGGCCTGCTGTCGGACCGGGTGGGCCGCAAGCCGTTCCTGGTCGGGATCCCACTGCTGGCAGCTGTGGCCGCCGCGGTGTTCTCGGTCGACCGAGCGCCGGCGGTCCTGTTCCTCTTTGCTGCGCTGGGGAGCTTCGGACGGGGTCAGGGCGCGGGCGGAGGCACGGTGGGCCCCTACCAGCCTGCCGAGTCCGCCTTCGTGGCCGAAGTCGTGCCGGTGTCGGTACGTGCCGCCGCCTTCGGCCGCATGGCGTTCGTCTCGTCGTTGGGAGCGCTGGCTGGCGGCTTGCTGGCGGGGCTGGCCCGCACCCATGCACACATGAGCCCCGCCCAAGCCACTGCCGCCTACCGTCCGGCCTTCGTGGCCGCCGGGGTGCTGGCCGCCGTGGCGGCGGTCGTGGCCATACGGCTGCACGAGCCGGTTGTCGACAAGGGCGCCCGTCCCGACCGCAGCGGTCGCCGGACCGGGGTGTCGTGGCCGCGCCGATCGTGGCCGGCGTTGTGGCGGCTGTCGGTCACCAACAGCGTCAATGGGTTGGGCATCGGGCTGTTCGGTCCGTTCGTGAGCTACTGGCTGGCCCGTCGCTACGGAGCCACCCCGGCCACCATCGGCCTGTTGTTCGCGCTGGTCAACCTTGGATCGCTGGCCTCGACCCTGGCGGCGGCCGGCATCGGGCGTCGGTTCGGGACGGTTCGGGCCATCGTCGCCGTTCGTGCCATCGGCGGGGTGCTCATCGTTCCCATGGTGCTGGCACCGACGTTCTGGATCGCCGGGGCTGTCTTCTTCATGCGAATGGTGGCCCAGCGGGCAGGGCTGCCCTTGCGCCAGTCGTTCACCCAGGACCTGGCCCATCCCGACGAGCGGGCCAGCGTGGCTGCGCTCTCCAACCTCCCGGCCCAGGGAACCATGGGTGCCAGCCAGGTGCTGGCGGGTTTCCTGTTCGACGAGGTGAGCCTGGCCGCGCCGTTCGAGCTGGCTGCTGTCCTGCAATGCGCAAATGCCGTGCTGTACGGCGTCCTGTTCGGATGGGCAAAGCCCGCTCCCGGTCATCACGGGGAAGCAGCCGACAGTCACGGGACCGCACACCCGACCGACGGCTCGGCGGAAGTACCGCCGCTCGACGGTGGCGCCGGGCGCATTCCCAACGCCAGCCACGGCCGACAGCACGCCACGGCCGACAGCGCGCCACGGCCGACAGCGCGCCACGGCCGACAGCGCGCCACGGCCGACAGCGCGCCACGGCCGACAGCGCGGCCGGAGCCACCCACACCCCGGGGATCAGCGCCACCACCTGGCGCACCCTGAAACCTGGCGCACCCCGAAACCAGATGCGGCCGACCCGCTGACCCCGGAACCACCCACCATGCTCGGGAGCACACCGCGCTGCGTCCGCCCACCACGGGACCGGGGGGCCGGGCGGGGGAACACCCACGGGCCTCCATCCCCGTTAGCGTGGCCCCAACGACGCCGAACGGCGCCGCCGCTCCCGGCACCGGCTGCTCTTGGCACAGGTCGACCGGAGCGGTCCCGACGACGAGACGAGGCGGTGGACGATGCCGACTGATCGACCGATGCAGATGGGCATGGTGGGCCTGGGCCGGATGGGCGCGAACATCGTGCGCCGGCTGGTGAACGACGGGCACGAGTGCGTGGTGTTCGATCAGAGCCCTGAGGCCGTGGAGCAGGTCGTGGCCGGCGGGGCGCGGGGCGCGACATCGCTGGCCGAGCTGGCCAAACAGCTCGACGCGCCTCGGGCCGTGTGGGCGATGGTCCCGGCCGGCACCGTCACCGACCGGGTGGTGTCAAGCCTCGCCGAGGTGCTCGAGCCAGGCGACACCATCATCGACGGTGGAAATTCCTACTATCGCGACGACCTCCGGCGCTCCGCCACCCTGGCGGCGCACGGCATCGACCTGATCGACTGCGGCACCAGCGGTGGCGTGTGGGGCTTGGAGCGCGGCTACTGCCTGATGATCGGCGGTCCCGACGCCGCGGTGCAGCGGCTCGACCCGATCTTTGCCACCCTGGCACCCGGCGTCGGCACGGCGGAGCGCACACCGGGACGCACCGGGGAGCCCACGCCCGCCGAGCAGGGCTATCTGCACTGCGGACCCAGCGGCGCGGGTCACTTCGTCAAGATGGTCCACAACGGCATCGAGTACGGGATGATGGCGGCCATCGCCGAGGGACTGAACGTGCTCCACAACGCGGACGTGGGCACACGGCCGGTCGAGTCCGACGCCGAGACGGCGCCGCTCGCCGAACCCGAGCTGTACCAGTACACGATCGACACCGCCGCGGTCGCCGAGGTGTGGCGGCGCGGCAGCGTGGTCGGCTCCTGGCTCCTGGACCTCACCGCTGCAGCCCTGGCATCGTCGCCGGACCTGGGCGAATTTGCCGGGCGGGTGTCGGACTCCGGCGAGGGCCGGTGGACGTCGATCGCGGCGATCGACGAAGGGGTGCCGACCCCGGTGCTCACCGCCGCGCTCCAGTCGAGGTTCGCCTCACGGGACCTCGGCGACTTCGCCAACAAGGCACTCTCCGCCATGCGGAAGCAGTTCGGCGGCCACGACGAGCGACCCGCCTGACCGCAGGCGCTGCAGCACACACCGCGACGCCGATTGCGACGACGGGGTCGATCCCACCCGTGCCGCTGGCTCGACGCCGGCCGACCCGGCAGACAGGATGACGGCCATGGACAGCGCCACCACGGACAGCACCAAGCCTGAGCCGCCACCCGCGACACGGACCCTGCCCGTCGCCCTGGTCGGCGCCGAGCTCCCTGTTCCGTGCGTTGACGGGACCGACCGGCCCTACCTGTCCCTCGACGCGGCCGCGTCGACCGGTGCGCTGCCCGAAGTGGCTGCTGCTGTGGACGAATTCCTGCCCTGGTACTCGAGTGTGCACCGCGGTGCCGGACAGAAATCGCAGCGCTCCACCACCGCGTTCGAGGCCGCCCGGCAGGCGCTGCTTCGCTTCGCTGGTCGCGGCGACGACGACGTAGCCATCATCTGTCGCAACACCACCGAGGCCATCAACCACCTTGCCTACCGCCTCCGGCTAGGTCCCGACGACGTCGTCGTCACCACAGTCGTCGAGCACCATGCCAACCTGCTGCCCTGGTCGCGCGCGGCGACCTGCCGGTACGTGGAATGCCAGCCTGACGGTACCGTCACGGTTGCCGCTGTGGTCGAAGCCCTCGAGCAGTCGCCCGCTCCCCGTCTGCTGGCACTGACCGGCGCGTCCAACATCACCGGTTGGCAGCCGCCGGTCGACGAGCTCGTCGAGGAGGCGCACCGGCGCGGCGTCCCCGTAGTGCTGGACGCGGCCCAACTGGCCCCGCACCGCCCCCTCCCTGCAAGCCCCGATTTCGTGGCGTTCAGTGGGCACAAGATGTACGCACCGTTCGGCACCGGCGTCCTCATCGGACCCCGCACCGCGTTCACCGACGGGGACCCGTTCCTGGCCGGTGGCGGCGCAGTCGACCTCGTCGACCTGGACGAGGTGATCTGGTCGCAACCACCTGAACGCGAGGAGGCGGGCTCACCGAACGTCATCGGGGCGGTGGCCCTGCACGCGGCGGTCGACACCCTCGGCGCCATCGGCTGGCCCGCGCTCGTCGCCCACGACGAGGAGATCGCGCTGCGGCTGCGCTCCGGCGTCGCCGCCATTCCCGGCGTTCGCCTGCTGGGCCCGTCGCTCGACACGCCGACGCTGCCGGTGGCCACGTTCGTGGTAGAGGGAGTTCCCCACGCGCTGGTCGCGGCCCGACTGGCTGCCGAGCACGCCATTGGGGTCCGCCACGGCTGCTTCTGCGCCCACCCCTACCTCATCAGGCTCCTGGGACTCGACGGCACAGCCGTCTCCCGGTTCCGCGAGCAGGTGCGCCGCGGGGACCGCAGCGCCATTCCGGGAGCGGTACGCGCCAGTGCCGGGATCGATACCTCCGCAGCGGACGTCGACCGGTTCCTTACGGCGCTCGCCGGCCTGGCGGGGGGCGAGCCCCCGCCCGTGCCATACCGCCAGGACGCTCGGACCGGCGACCACTACCCGATCGGCGGCCCCTACCCAGACGTGCTGGTGTCCGCCGACGGGCACGGGGGCTGCTCGCCGGGTTGACGCTCCAGGATCTGGTGCGCGGCGGCACGCCCTGTGCCCTCGCCCGGCGCCCGCGTGCGCCCTGGGACCCTGTGATCTGGGACCCTGTGATCTGGGACCCTGTGATCTGGGACCCTGGGACCCTGGGACCCTGCGACCCTGCGACCCTGCTCCCGCGAGTGCGCGGCGACCGGCGACCGGCGACCGGCGACCGGCGGTATGTCATTGCTTTCAACACACAACGTGTTGCTACACTCGGAAGATGGTCGTTCCCGCCACCGACTCCCCCGTTCGTTCGGGCCTGGCCACGCTGCCGGATCCCGGTGCCGGCGGATCGGCGCCGTCAGGGGACGCCATCGATCCGGCTGTCACGACGATCGACGCCGCCATCCAAGCCGTCTCCTACGTCGCCACCCGAGCCCGGGTGCACGAGCGCCTGGTCCGGCGAGCCGGGGTCGCCCTGGACCGGGCCGGCTCCGTCGTCCTCGGCCACCTGGCCTGCCAGGACGGCCTGCGTGTGGGTGAGCTCGCCACCATCCTCGGGGTCGATGCTCCTACCGTCACCCGAAAGGTCCAACACCTCGAACGCGAGGGCTGGGTACGGCGCTCCCCCGACCCCGACGACCGCCGCGCCCACCGGCTGCACGTGACGGCTCGGGGCCACCAGGTGCTGCAACGGCTGCTGGCAGCCCGCCGGGCGTCGCTCACCGAAGTGCTGGCCGGATGGGATCGCGCTGACCGCGACCGCTTTGCCGAGCTGATCCAACGGTTCGTCGCCGACGTTCTGCACCATCACGAGGCCGACCGATGAGCCCGATGCCCACCCAGGCAGCATCCGGAGCCGCGGGCGCGGGCCCCGTCGATCGGGGGACCGCCGAATTGTCCGGCGCCAGTCCGCGCAGCCACCGCAGCGTCATGATCATCCTGATCGCCCTGATGCTGGGCATGACCCTGGCCGCCTTGGACCAGACCATCGTCGCCACCGCGCTTCCCACCATCGCCGCTGATCTTGGCGGCCTCAACCACTTGTCGTGGGTGGTCACCTCCTACCTCCTCACCTCCACGATCGCCACGCCCCTGTGGGGGAAGCTCGGCGACATGTACGGCCGGAAACGGCTGTTCCAGGTGTCGATCGTGATCTTCCTCGCCGGCTCCGCGCTGTCCGGCCTGTCGCAGACCATGGGCGAGCTGATCGCGTTCCGGGCGCTGCAGGGCATCGGCGCCGGCGGCCTCATGGTCGGCGCGCAGTCCATCATCGGCGACGTGGTGAGCCCCCGCGAGCGCGGCCGCTACATGGGCTACTTCGGCGCCGTCTTCGGGGTGACAAGCGTCATCGGTCCCCTCTTGGGCGGGTACTTCACCACGTCGCTGTCGTGGCGCTGGGTCTTCTACATCAACATCCCCGTCGGCATCGCTGCCCTGGTGGTGATCGCCACCACCTTGCACCTGCCCCGGCGCCGGACCGAGCACCGGGTCGACTACTGGGGCGTCACCCTGCTCTCAGCCGGAGTGGCCGCGCTCATCCTGCTCTCGACCTGGGGCGGCACCACCTACCCGTGGCGGTCGAGCGTCATCGTCTGGCTCGGTGTTGCCGGAGCGCTCCTGCTGGTCGCGTTCGTCGCCGTCGAGCGGCGAGCGGCGGAGCCCCTGCTGCCACTGGAACTGTTCAGGAACGGTGTCTTCAACCTGACGAGCCTGCTCGGCTTCATCGTCGGCTTCGCCATGTTCGGCGCCATCGTCTACCTGCCCCTGTACTTCCAGACCGTCGACGGGGTCACACCCACCGTGTCGGGCCTGGAGATCCTGCCGCTCATGCTTGGGTTCCTCGGGATGTCGATCCTGAGCGGCCAGATCATCTCGCGCACCGGCCGGTACAAGATCTTCCCCATCGTGGGGACCGGCGTCATGACCGTGGGGCTCTACCTGCTGTCGACGATGACTGCCCGCACGTCGTTCCGCCTCGCCGCGGTGGACATGCTGATCGTCGGCATCGGCTTGGGGCTCGTCATGCAGGTCCTCGTCATCGCCGTCCAGAACGCCGTCCCCTACCGGCAGCTCGGCACAGCGACCTCGCTGGCGACCTTCTTCCGCTCGATCGGCGGATCCTTCGGCGTCGCCATCCTTGGTGCCGTGTTCGCCAACCGGCTGGCGATCGAGGAGCGTCGGTACCTGCCGCCCCAGGCGCTCAAGGCACTCGCCGGGGGCAACGTGACGGCCAACCCGACCGAGCTCAAAGCCCTGCCCGTCCCGGTGCACCACGGCTTCGTCCTGGCCTTCAGCCACAGCTTGCACACCGTTTTCCTGGTGGCCGTGCCCGTGGTGGCGGTGGCATTCGTATTCTCGCTCTTCCTCCGCGAGGTACCGCTGCGCGAAACCGCCCACCTCGGCGGGCCCGAAGGAAGCGTCGTGCCCGACGCGCCGGAAGGCACGGGGCCTGCGGGCAGCGGCACCCATACGACACGCGGCGACAAGGCACCGCCCGGGGCCCCCGATCTCGCTCCCGACGGCATCGATCCCGCTCCCGATCCTGTCCGGTAGCGCTTCCTTCGGGCGTCGCCCCCCCACCATGCGCAACCCCGGCAGCCGGCCGACCCGCCGAAGCCGACCGGGTCTACCTGGTTGCCGACTACCGGGTGGTCGCAGCCGCCGGTTCGGTCGCAACCGCGCCCCCCGGCTGCGTTTCCATCACCACGAGCACGCCCGGCACCTCGCCTTCCCCGGCCAGGGCGGTGCACCGCACCGACACCGTCACCCGCCCACCACGGCGGTCGACGGCCTGCAGTTCGAGATTGCAGTCAGTGGAACCACCGGCGAGGACGTCAGCGACCGCCTCCTCGAGCGCCGGGGCGGGGAGCAGGCCGAAGTCGAGCTCGAAGAGCTGGCGCCCACGCGCCTCCTCCGGGCGAACGCCCCAGAGCGCTTCCGCACCGGCGTTCCACATGTCGACCACACCCGACCGGTTGACCACCACGACGGCCCCAGGAACGCTGGCCAGGATCCCCTGCACGAACGTCGTCACCCGGTTCGCCTCGGCGGCCCAAGATCGCTCCTGCTCGTTGGCCGCCTCGAGCTCGTCATTGGCGGCTTGGAGCTCCTCGTTCATGGTCTCGAGCTCCTCGTTGGCCGACTGGAGCTCCTCGTTCGACGTCTCGAGCTCCTCGTTGGCCGACTGGAGCTCCTCGTTCGACGTCTCGAGCTCCTCGTTGGCCGACTGCAGCTCCTCGTAGGCGGTATCGAGCTCCTCCCGCGACCGCTTCAGCTCTAGTTGGAGCTGGCCGTACCGGGTCACGTCCTCGAACGTCACGCTTACGCCGAGGTACGCCCCGTCGACAGGCAACGGCATGACGGTGACATCCAGGTACTGCACCTGCCCGTCGGGGAACTGGCGCTCCACGCTCCGGGCGACGATGAGCCTGCGCTCGCTGTATGCCTGCTCGATGCGCGACCGGAGCTCGACGGGCCGGTAGGAGATCTCCAGATCCTGCAGGAACCGGCCGACGTCACGCTCGTTGATCCCGAACATGATGCGGGCCCGGTCGTTCACCGCTACCACCGAGCTGTCGACGCTCACGACGATCTGGGCTGTCGGCGAAGCGTCGAACGCGAGGTCGCTCAGCTCGCGCCGGGCCGTCAACAGGTTGCCGGGCAACGGCCGGTCGACCACAGGCGACGTGCCACTCGACGCCTTTCTGAAGATCCGCGCTTTCAGGTCGAACGGGGTGAAGAAGCGCTGGTGCGACAGGAGCATCTCCGCCCGGCCCAGGAAGAGGTAGCCGTCGGGGTTCAGGGCGTAGCCGAACCGGGCCAGCACCGCCGTCTGGGCCTCCGCGTTCAGGTACATCAAGGTGTTGCGGCAGACCAGCAAATCGAGGCGCGAGATCGGCGCGTCCGCCGTCAGGTCGTGGCGCCCGAAGATCACGCTTCGACGCAGGTCCGGCCGAAACGTGAACCGACCGCCGGTCGGCTCGAAGTACCGCTCGCTTTGCTCGGCGGACACGCCATCGAGCTGCTTTGCCGAGTAGGCGCCCAGGCGAGCCTGGGCGAGCGCCGGTTCGTCGACATCGGTGGCGTAGATCTTCACACGGCGCCGGACCGCCTCCTCGCCGAGCACGTCGCTGAACAGGATCGCCAGCGAGTAGGCCTCCTCCCCCGAGGAGCACCCCGCGCTCCACGCCCGGATCGGCTCGTCGGGCCGCTTGGCGCCCACGATGGCCGGGACCACGTCGGCGGCAAGGGTGTCCCAGGCCTCGGGATCCCGGAAGAACCGGGTGACGTTGATGAGCATGGTGTCACAAAGACCCTCGTACTCGTCGGGATGCATCTCCAAGTAGTCGACGTACTCTTCGTACGTCTCCACGTGCACCTCCGCCATCCGCTTGGCCAGGCGTCGCATGGTGGTACCGGTCTTGTACTGGGTGAAGTCGATCCCCCGGCTGTCGCTCAGGAACCCCAGCAGCTGGTGGAGCGAGACCGCTCCGACCGATATGCCCGCATCTCCTGCCTCCTCCGCCACACCGCCAGGGACGTCAGGAACGCACGGGACGTCTGCCCCACCGGTCACTTCGGGCAGGTTCGGCTCGATCGCACCGCCGGGACCATTCGTCCCTTCTGGGACATCGGGCTCTGGGACATCGGGCTCTGGGACATCGGGCTCTGGGACATCGGTCCTGCCCGTCACGATGCCGTGCCGCCGACCAGCGCGATCAGGGCCGGGCCAATCTCGTCGAGCCCCAGCACGAAATCCACCGCCCCCGTCTCGATGGCAGCTCCCGGCATGCCGAAGAACATGGACGTCGCCGCGTCCTGTGCCAGCACTGTCCCGCCGCTCTGATGCACCGCCCGCACCCCCATGCTGCCGTCGCTCCCGGTACCGGTGAGCACGACGGCGATCACGCGGTCACCGTAGCTCCCTGCCGCCGAGTCGAACAGCAGATCGGCAGACGGGCGGACGAAATGCACCAGCTCCGAGCGCGAGAGTCCCACGGTGCCCCCCGGGTTCACGAGGAGATGCCGGTCCGGCGGAGCGACCAGCACCGTCCCGGGCCGCAAGCAGTCACCCTCCTCGGCCAGCGACACCGGCAGCTGCGTCCGTCGGCCGAGCACGGTGTCGAGCAGGGTCCGGTGCCTCGGGTCGAGGTGCTGCACGACCACCACCGCCGCTTCGAAATCAGGCGGGAGCGCGCCGAGCACCGTGCTCAACGCGTCGAGACCACCGGCCGATGCGGCCACCACCACCAGGTCGAATGCAGGGGTGGACCCAACGTCTGGCGACAGAGCCGATGACCTGGCCGCAGACGTAACCGGCTGCCTGGCGGTCGCGTGAGCGCCGGCAGCACCGCTCTCCGGGGCAGGCCCCGCCGGCTCCACAGCCCCTGCCGGCCCGGTGGCGTCACCGGTACGGGCACCCTGACCGTGCCGGCGCTCGTCCTCCCACTCCGGCCCGTTCATCCCGATACCCGCGCCCGACGCCGCATCGGCAGGTGCCATCCGGACGACAGCAGATCGGCCATCTCCTCGGCCGGGACCGGAGGCCACACGTAGAACCCCTGGACGCGGTCGCACCCCGCCGCTCGCAGCGCTCCGACGTGCTCGATGGCCTCGACACCCTCCGCCACCGTCGTCAGGCCCAATGTCCGGGCGAGCTGCACGATGGCGACCACGATCAATCGGTCCTCGCGGGTCACCTGCAACCGGCCCACGAACGACTGGTCGATCTTGACCACGTCGACGGGAAGGTCGTGGAGGTACGCCAGCGACGAGTACCCGGTGCCGAAGTCGTCGAGCGCCACCCGCACGCCAGCGACGTGCAGACGCTGCAGCGCGTCCACGCCCCGCCGGCCGCTCTCGACCGCGGTGCGCTCCGTCACCTCGATGCAGACCTGGCCCGGCTCCAACCCCGCTCGGAGCACCTCGTCAACCAGCGCTCCGGCGAACTCCGGGTCGGCAAACTGCCTGGGCGACACATTGACCAGCAGACCGAGCCCCGACGGCGCCCCGGCGTCGATCCATCCGCGCAGGTCGGCCATCGCCCGGCGCAACGCCCAACCGCCCGCCGCCACGATGAGCCCGGAATCCTCCAGATCGCCTATGAATTCGCTGGCGGCCAGCATGCCTCGGACCGGGTGGTGCCACCGCAGCAACGCCTCGACGGCAACGACATGGCCGTCCTCCAGGTCCACCACCGGCTGGTAGTGCACCGCCAGCTGCCGGTTGCCGAGAGCCAGGCGGAGCTCCACCTCGGCGTCGATGCGGGCAACGGCATGCGCCCGCATCGGCAGGCTGAAGATCGTGCACCGGTTCCCACCCGCTTCCTTCGACGCGTACATGGCCATGTCCGCATCGCGTAGGACGTCCTCGGCACGATGACGACCAGGTTCCACCGCCACCATGCCGATGCTCGCACCGACGTGCACGATGCCCTCTGCCAGAGCGAACGGCGCCCCGAGGGCGACGAGGATCCGGTCGGCGAGCGCGGCACCGGTCGATCCGCCGGGCTCGTCGTCGATGGCGACGGCGAACTCGTCCCCGCCGATCCTGCCGAGCAGGTCACCGTCGCGCAGCAACGACCGCACCCGCTCGCCGGCGGCCGCGAGCAGCTCGTCACCGGCCGGGTGCCCGAGCCGGTCGTTCACCGCCTTGAACCGGTCGAGGTCGATGAACAGCACGACCGTCAACCGGTCGGGGCTCACGCGGCTGCGCAGCCGGCGGGTCAGGACCTGCAGGAAGTGCCGGCGGTTGGCGACCATGGTCAGGTGGTCGTGCGCGGCGTACAGGGTGAGCTGCTCCACCAGCTGCCGCCGGTCACTCACGTTCCGGACCGACCACAGCAGCATGGCATCCGCACCCTGCCCGACCCTGGCGACATGCAGCGCCGCGTCGAATGGCACGCCGCCCTCGCGCCGGATGCGCAGGTCGATGCCGGAACACCCGTCGTCACCGGAACACCCGTCATCACCCGAACGCCCGTCGTCACCCGAACGCCCGCCTGCCCGGCACGACGACAGGAACCGGCGGAAGCGGCGGCGGTCGCCTGCGACCACGACGTCGGCCAGCAAGGTCCCCACCAGCTGGGTACGTTCGACGCCGAACATGGCCAGCGCACGTCGGTTGACGTCACGCACCACACCGGCACGGGTGGTCTCGACGAGACCGTCGGGTGCTCCGTCGAAGAGCAGCTCGCGCCGAGACCCTCCTGGGATGGGGGGCTCCGCCGGACAGGTCAGTGCACCTATCGCCGTCCGCAGCGCCCGGAGCGTTTCGCCGAGGTCGCCCGCGATCTGGTCCAGCGATCCGCCGACGTCGCTCACGGGTGCCTGGCTCGGCGCTTCGACGAACGCCAACAGCGACCCGATCTCCCGTTCTACACCCGTCAAGCTCCGCCGAAGCTCATCCAGCCGGACTGCGTCCAGGCTCACCACCATCCCCACCATACGTGCCACGGGGGCAGCGTGCCGGGATCGCGCATGCCAACCACGCCCGCGACCTGCCGACGGCGACATCGCCTTCAATCGTGTGAGTAGCTACTCCCAGAGTGACCCCTCTACACTGGCGGCATGGAGCTTCGGGTGGAGACCCTGGCGGTTCGGGCCGGCGTCAGCGTCGACACCGTTCGCTACTACCAGGCCCGAGGCATCCTGCACACGCCACGCCGCCAAGGCCGCGTCGCGTGGTACGACGAGACGCACCTCGCCCGCCTGCAGCGAATCCGTGGCCTGCAGGCCAAGGGCTTCACCCTCGCCACCATCGCCCGCATCGTCGACGGCAGCCTGGACGCGGCCGACGAAGCCCTGGTGAGCGCGCTGGCGGACGAGACCACCCGCCCGGGCGGGAACCGGGGCCTGCTCAGCGTGGAGGACCTGAGTGCGCGAACCGGCATCCCCGTGCCAGTCCTGCAGGCGGTGACCGCCGAAGGCCTGCTCGTCCCCCAACGCATCGGCGATCGGTACGGCTACACCGAGGGTGACGTGGCGGCGGCGGCCGCCGGACTTGCGCTCTTGGGCTGGGGCATCCCACTGACGGACCTGCTGGAGCTGGCCGCCGACCACCACCGTGCCACCACCGACATCGCCCGCCGGGCGGTGGCGTTGTTCGACACGCACATCCGCCACCGGCTGCGCGACGACAGCCAGGTCGACGAGGCGACCGCTGCCGTCCGGCTGGTGGACGCGTTCCGCGCGCTCCTGCCGGCGACCACCACGCTCGTGGGGCACCACTTCACCCGGGTGCTGTTGCACGCCGCCCTCGACCACATCGAGCACGTGGGCACCAGCCCCGAGCTCGACGCCATCGCTGCAGCGCGAGTGGCGGAAGAGCTCCTCGGCACGATGGCAAGCCGGTGACGGGCACCCGCCAGCCACCACCGGCCGCAGCGCTCGTCTCCTCCGCCACCGACTTGCCCGTGGCCGAGGAGAAGACCCGGGTGGTGCGGGCCATGTTCGACACCATCGCTCCCCGCTACGACCTGGTCAATCGACTGATGACCTTCGGCCTCGACATCGGCTGGCGCCGACGGACCGTCCGCGCGCTCGGCCTGCCCCCCGGGTCGTCCATCGTGGACGTGGCCTGCGGCACCGGCGACCTGGGGCGCGAACTGCGCCGACAGGGGCTGCGCCCGTTCGGGGTCGATCTGTCGGCTGGCATGCTCGCTGCCGGCGACCCCACCATCGGCCGGGTCCAAGCCGACGCCACGCACCTGCCGCTGCCCGACGCCGCCCTCGACGGCGCCACCTGTGGCTTCGGCATGCGGAACTTCAGCGACCTCGCCGGCGTGCTGACCGAGATGGGCCGCGTCGTCCGCCCCGGAGGGCGCGTCGCGCTTCTGGACGTGGCCACGCCCACCGGCATCATGCGCGCCGGCCATCGGCTGTGGTTCGAGCGGGCAGTACCGCTCATCGGTGGCCTCCTGTCGGATAAGGCGGCATACCGCTACCTCCCCCGCTCGGTCGCCTACCTGCCGCCGCCGGCAGAGCTGCTGGCCCTGGTCCGCGCCGCCGGCTTCTCTGGAGTGAACCACCACGTGCTCGGCGGCGGTGTCGTCCAGCTCGTCACCGGCAC
>JAKAYQ010000061.1 GCA_021826725.1 Actinomycetes bacterium | reverse complement strand
AGCGCACCTCGGGGAGCTCGGTTGTCTGAGCCCGTCCGGGTCACCTTCCTCGGTGGCCTGGGCGAGATCGGCCGGAACTGTGCCTGCATCGAGCAAGGCGGCAGGATCGTGGTGCTCGACTGCGGCATCATGTTCCCCGACCCGAACATGCCGGGCATCGATCTCGTGCTGCCGGACTTCAGCTACCTCCGCGAGCACGCGGATCAGGTCGAGGCGGTCGTGCTGACCCACGGGCACGAGGACCACACCGGGGGGCTCGCCTACCTCTTGCGTGAGCTCGAGGCACCCGTCTACGGCTCGGCGCTCACGTTGGGCCTCGCCCGCAACCGGGTGGACGAGGCCGGCATGGGCGACCGGGTGCGGTGGATGGAGGTGGCCGACGGGGACCGCAGGACGGTGGGTCCGTTCGAGGTGGATTTCATCCCGGTGACGCACTCGGTCCCCCACGGGTTCGCCACGGCCTTCCACACTGCCCAGGGCATCATCATGCACTCGGGTGACTTCAAGATCGACCTGCAGCCGGTGGACGGCAGGCTGACCGACCTGGCCCGGATCGGCGCTCTGGCCACCGGCCCGGGCATCCGGCTGCTGCTGGCGGACTCGACCAATGCGGAAGAGCCGGGGTTCACCTTGTCGGAGTCGACGGTGGGAACCGCCTTGCGCCGGGTGTTCGGCGCGCACGCCGGCCACCGGCTGATCGTGACCTGCTTCGCCAGCCACCTGCACCGGGTGCAGCAGATCGTCGACGCCGCGGTGGGGGCCGGGCGCAAGATCGCCACCCTGGGCCGATCCATGGCGAAGAACGTCGACCTCGGTCGCCGGCTCGGCGTGCTGGAAATCCCCGAGAGCGCCCTCGTCGACGTGGAGCGGGTGGACGACCTGCCCGACGGCGAGGTCTGCATCGTCTCGACCGGGTCCCAGGGTGAGCCGCTGTCCGCCCTGTCGCTCATGGCTGCAGGCGAGAACAAACTGGTGCGTCTCCGGCAGGGCGATGTCGTGGTGATCAGTGCCCACCCGATCCCGGGGAACGAGTGGGCGGTCGGCCGGGTGATCGACGGCCTGCACCGGCGTGGCGCCGAGGTGGTCCACACCGGGATCGAGCCCGTCCACGTGAGCGGCCATGCCCGCCAAGGCGAGCTGCGGACGCTGCTGTCGGTGGCCCGGCCGCAGTGGTTCGTGCCCGTGCACGGCGAGTACCGGCACCTCGTGAACCACGGCCGCTTGGCACAGTCCATGGGTGTCCCGGAGGAGCACGTCCTGGTCTGCGAGGACGGCGACAGCGTGGTCCTCGACGAGCGCGGGTTGCGACGTGGTGACGGCGTGCCGGCCGGGTTCTTGTTCGTGGATGGCACGGTCGGCGACGTCGGGCACGGCGTTCTCCGGGACCGCCGGCTCCTGGCCGAGGAGGGGGTGGTGATGGTCGTAGCCACCATCGACCCCCACCGGGGCGAGCTGGTGGGGCCGCCGCAGGTCATCACCCGGGGCTGGGTCTACGCCCCCGAAGCGGAGGACCTCCTCGGCGAGGCGTCAGCCACGGTGGCCAAGGCGCTCGAGCAGGCGATGGCCGACGGCGCCCGCGACCAGGAGAGCCTGCAGCGCACCGCCCGCCGGGCCCTCGGTCGCTTCGTCGGCGACCGCACCCGGCGCCGGCCGATGATCGTGCCCGTCGTGGTCACGGTCTGACGCCACGCGACGGGGTGGCACGTCCGGCGTGCGCCGGCGCAGGTTCACCGCGACCACGGCCCACCGCTTCGGTCCCCGGGTGCTCGACCGCCCGGTGTTAGCGTTGACGACACTGTGGTGACAACCAGCCGCCGCCCGGGGCGCACCGGCCCGGCGCCGCGCCGGGCGAGCGACGCCAAGCGGGCACGCCCCTCGGGAGCGCGAGCCGCTGGTGGGACGCGCCGGAGCCCGGCGCCCGGCACCCGTGCGCGTGCCGGGCGGGCGGCACCGCCCGATCGGGTCGAATCCGCGTGGAACATCCTGGCGGGCCACGCCGAAGACGTATGGGGCATCGCGCTCGCCACCGCCGCGGTCCTGGCGCTGCTGGCCCTGTACGCCGACGCGCTCGGACCAGCCGGGCATCAGGTGCGCCATGTCGCCGGTGTGGTCCTCGGGGTCGGCCGGTTCCTGCTGCCGCCGCTCCTTGCCGCCGCCGGAGCCCGGCTGGTCGTCGGCAGCGCGGGGCGTCGCCCGGCACGGGCGACGCTCGGTGCCGCGCTCGCCGTCGTCGCCGTTGCTGGCTTGGCCGACCTGGCCGGCGGAGCACCCCCGCTCGGAGCCGACGCCCACCGCCTGTCGAGTGCCGGCGGGTGGGCTGGCGCGCTCATCGGGGATCCGCTACGCACCGCCCTGGCCGGATGGGGTGCGGCGGTTGTGTTGGTGGCGGTGCTGGCCGTCGCGCTGGTGATCCTCACCGGCATAACCGTCCGTACCGCGGCATCCGCGGTTGCGTCTGCAGCGCGGGCCGTGGGGCGGGCCGCCGGCGCCGCTCGTGACCGCCGACAGCCGGGGAGCGACGACCAGGCCGCGGCGGCTCGTGCTGCCGGTGGGCACGCCGGTCGTGACCTGAGTGGCGAACGATCAGCGGTGGGCGTCGACGTGCCGGACCTGCTCGCCGGAGCCGGAGCCGCAGCGATGGCTGGCGGCGGCGATGTGGGCGCCGCGGGCGACCCCGATGGGTCGCCGTCGGGCTCCGGTGCGGTCACGCCAGCGGTGGCAGGTGCCGCGGGTGGTGGCCTCCCCGGCGAGGACGTCGTCGGCGTGCCGGTCGTGGCCGAGGGCACGGGGACTGGCACGAGCACGGGCATCGCCGCCGGGGCGGCCCGCCGCCGGCCGCCCCGGACGCCGGTGACCGACGAGGTCGGGGACGTCGCCGACCAGATGGCGCTCGACCTGGCGCTGCCCGCCGGGGACTGGCGCCTGCCTCCGGCCAGGTTGCTCCGCCGTTCGGAGCGGCAGGTGCTCGACGAGGCGGAGATCCAGGCCTCGGGCCGCGCCCTGGTGGACGCGCTGCGCGCCCACGGCGTCGACACCGGGCTGGTCGGCTACACGGTGGGGCCGACGGTCACCCGCTTTGAGCTCGAGCTGGGACCGGGGGTCAAGGTCGCCCGAGTCACCAGCTTGGCCAAGGACATCGCCTACGCCATGGCGTCGCCCGACGTGCGGATCCTGGCGCCCATCCCGGGGAAGTCAGCCATCGGCGTGGAGGTTCCCAACCGCCGGCGTGATCTCGTGACGCTCGGCGACGTCTTGTTCTCCGCCGAGGCCCGTGCTGCCACCCATCCGCTGGCGGTGGCGCTCGGTCGGGACATCGCCGGCCGGCCGGTCATGGCGACCATGGCCGATATGCCGCACATCCTGATCTCCGGGGCAACGGGAGCCGGCAAGTCGTCGTGCATCAACTCGATCATCACGTCGATCCTGATGCGGTCGACGCCCGAGCAGGTCCGCCTGATCCTCATCGATCCCAAGCGAGTGGAGCTCGGGCAGTACAACGGCCTGCCGCATCTGCTGACGGAGGTCGTGACCGACCCGAAGAAGGCGGCCAACGCCCTGTCATGGGCCGTACGGGAGATGGAGCGCCGCTACGACCTGCTGGCCGAGGTCGGCATGCGCGACATCACCGGCTACAACGATGCTGTCGACCGTGGCGAGCTCGGCGGTGCCGCCGCCGGGGAGAGCGACGGGGACAGCTGGGACGAGGCGGGGAGCGAAGCGGGCGAACTGCCATCGGACGGTCCCGGCGGTGCGGGTCGTGGAGGAGACGGGGCGATCGATGTCCCGGGTACCGGCGGCCAGGCCGGCGCCGGGCGCGACACCGCCACCGGGCGCGGCGCCTCGGCGGTCAGCAGCGCCCACCCGGACGCGGCCACTGCGGACGCAGCCGAGCACGCTGCCCAGCGGGTTGCCGCCAGCCGGCGAGCCGTGCTGCCGGTGCCGGTCCACCAGCGCTTGCCATTCGTGCTCGTCGTCGTCGACGAGCTCAACGACCTCATGATGGTGGCCGCCCGCGACGTGGAGGAGTCCGTCTGCCGGATCGCCCAGATGGCCCGGGCCGTGGGCATCCACCTGGTGCTCGCCACACAGCGGCCGTCGGTCGACGTCATCACGGGCGTCATCAAGGCGAACGTGCCCTCCCGGCTCGCGTTCTCGGTGTCCTCGCTCGCCGACAGCCGTGTCATTCTCGACCAGCCCGGCGCCGAGCGCCTCGTCGGCAAGGGTGACATGCTGCTGCTGACGGCGTCGTCGTCGGTGCCGCGTCGCATCCAGGGGCCGTGGGTCTCCGAGGAGGAGGTGCGGTCCGTCGCCGGTCATTGGCGGCGACAGCGCACTCCTCAGTACGTCGACGGCATTGCCGGCGAAGACAGCACGGCAGGAGGGTTCGGCGGTGTCGCAGACGACGACGACGAGCTGCTTGGTGCGGCCATGGACCTGGTGGTCCGCTCGCAGCTGGGGTCGACGTCCATGCTCCAGCGAAAGCTCCGGGTCGGGTTCGCTCGGGCCGGGCGGCTCATGGACCTGCTGGAGCGCCGGGGCGTGGTGGGGCCGTCGGAGGGTTCCAAGGCCCGATCCGTCCTGATGACGCCCGACGAGCTCGACGAGCTGGCCGAGCGGTAGGGTCATCCGCCATGATCGGGCAGTCCGAGGGCTCTACCACTGCTACCGTCCCGATGATGCCCGGCGAGCGGGCCGAGCGGTAGGGTCACCCGCCATGACCGAGCAGTCCGAGGTCACCCACCTCCCCGGCCGGCGGCGTGACGGGCACGTCGTCGTCCTCCGGCCGGAAGGTCACTCCCGTCCGGTGACGCCGGGCACGGGGTCCGCGGGGACTGCTGGTGTTGCTCCGTCGTCGCCGGAACGGGGCCGCCACGGCGGTCGGCCTGCTCCAGGGAACGCGACCGCTGCTGGTGCTCGCGATGCTGCTGGTGCTCGCAGCGGTGCTGATGGCCGTGGCGGTGCCGGAGGATCCGAGGTCGTCACGTCACGCGCTCGGCTATCGGAGGCCCGTGCACCCCGAAGCACGGCTGGGCACGGCTCGCTTCCTCGCTTTCTCGCTGTCCATCGTCCCCGCTACAGCGCCACGACCATCGCCCGGCGGCGACGCGTCGCGGTTGGGCTCCTCGCTCTGGTGGTCCTGGTCGCCGTCGTGGTGGGCATGCGCGTCACCCGAGCCGCCCCGGCGCCGGTGCTTGTCCCCGTACCCCAGGGACGGCTGGTGGTGGCCGGTGCCCATCCGGCCCTGCCCTGGCCCGCGACCGGGGGTGCAGCTGTCGGGGTCCCGGCGCTCGGCCTCGTCGTGCACCCGTCAGGCCAGGTGCCTGTGCCGGTGGCCAGCCTCACCAAGATCATGACGGCCTACCTCGTCCTGCGGGACCATCCCATCACACCCACGGGCGCCGGACCATCGCTCACGATGACGGCGACCGACGTCGCCGACGCGGCGGGCGACGCCGCGCGCAACGACACCATGATCCCGGTCGTCGCCGGGGAAAGGCTGACCGAGCGGCAGCTGCTGGACGGGCTGATGGTCCACTCGGCCAACGACTTCGCCGACGCGCTCGCCCGCTGGGACGCCGGCAGCATCGCGGCGTTCGTGGCGAAGATGAACGCGGCGGCGTCCCAGCTGGGCATGCGCTCCACCCACTACGCCGATGCGAGCGGTATCAGCCACGGTTCGGTGAGCACCGCTGCCGACCAGGTGCGGCTGGCCGCGGTGGCCATGCGGTCGGCGACGTTCGCTGCTGTGGTCGACCAGCCCACCATCGACGTGCCGCTCGGCGGGCTCCTGGCCAACTACGTGCAGGCCATCGGGACTGACGGTGTCGTCGGTGTCAAGTCGGGGTTCACGCAGGCGGCGCTGGGGTGCGTGGTCCTGGCCGCGTACCGCCCGGTGGCCGGGCGCCAGGTCCTGGTGGTGGCGGCGGTGACCGGTCAGGGTGGTTTCGACGCTCTGGGTGCGGCTCAGCAGGTCGGGTTGGGCCTGATCGACGCGGCAGCCGGTTCGCTGCGCATCGCCCCGGTGGTGGCCCGCGACGCGGTGACCGCTCGCGTCCGGCCGCCGTGGGTCGCAACGGCGGCCGATCCGGTTGTCCTGACCACCCGATCCGTGTCGCTGCTCGAATGGCCGGGCAGGACGATCCTGCGGCGGTTCGTGCCTGGCCGACTGCGGCCGTCGATGGCTGCCGGCACGCGGGTGGGCACGCTCGAGGTCACCGACGGGGCTCAGCGGGTCGCCGTGCCCGCCGTTCTCGGAGGGGCGGTCCAGCCGCCCTCCGCGTTGTGGAGGCTGTTGCACTGACATTCGCGGCCGGCGATGCCGGCCACAACCCGCGAAGTGGGGCGTGGGCCACTACCCTGGCGGCCGTGCGAGCCCGAGCGCCAGCATCCACCGCCAATCTTGGCCCCGGGTTCGACGTCCTGGCCCTGGCCCTGGACCTCCACGTCGAAGTGGAGGTGGAGCCGGCTGATCGGCTCACCGTGCGCGCCGAAGGCGAAGGTGCCGACCTGCCGGCTGATGCCACCCATCTGGCGGCGACCGTGGCCATCGACGTGGCCGGCCACGACCGCCTCGCCATCACGGTGCGGTCCGACATCCCCGTCGCCCGGGGGCTCGGTTCGTCGGCAGCCCTGGCGGCAGCCGCCGCGGCCGCTGCCGGGTCCCAAGATCCGCTGGGGGTCGCCGCTCGCGTCGACGGTCACCCGGAGAACGCTGCCGCCTCGGTGGTGGGGGGCCTGCTGGCGGCGACCACGGTGCGGGGGGCGGTTCGAGCCGTCCGGCTGCCGCTCGACGCACGACTGGCCTTCGTCGTGGTCGTGCCCGATCGAGCACTGGCGACGGCCAAAGCCCGGCAGGCCCTGCCGCGCGAGGTGCCGCGAGCGGACGCCACCTTCAATCTCGGCCGCATGGCCCTGCTGCTCGCCGGCTTGGCCGACCGTGACGTTCTGGTGCGCGAGGCCGGAGAGGACCGGCTCCACCAGGACTATCGGACCCCCCTGTTCCCCGAGGCCCCGCATCTGCTGAGCCGGCTGGTGGATGGCGGCGCCCGCCTGTCGTGTTGGAGCGGGGCGGGGCCATCCCTGCTGGCGGTGTGCAACGCAGAGCACGCCGACGAGGTCCACCGAGCCGCCGGCCGTGCCATGGCGGACCTGGAGGTGCCCGGGCGGGTGCTCTCCCTCGCCCCCGACCTCGACGGCTTGACCGTGGAGCACGACGGCGCATGGGTACCGGTCACCGGGCGGCCCGGCGTGAAGCGGGCGGACGTCTCGTAGACTGAGCCGGTGACCCGGAAGTTCATGGTCCGCACCTTCGGGTGCCAGATGAACGAGCACGACTCCGAGCGGATCGCCGGCTTGCTGGTGGCCGACGGGCTCGAACCGACCGACGACCTCGACGAGGCCGACGTCGTCGTGCTCAACACCTGCTGCATCCGCGAGAACGCCGACAACAAGCTGTACGGACATCTCGGCCACCTGAAGTCGCTGCGCGACCGGCGACCGGGCCTCCAGATCGCCGTGGGCGGGTGCCTGGCTCAGAAGGACCGCGACGACCTGCGCCGACGGGCCCCCCACGTGGACGTGGTGTTCGGCACCCACAACGTGAACCGGGCGGCGGCCCTGCTGCGCCAGGCGGCCGCCTCCGGGCCGGTGGTCGAGGTGCTCGATGCCCCCGAGCCCGACGGCGCGCCGGCGCCTGCCGCCATACGCGACCTGCCCTATGCCGCGTGGGTGACCATCCAGACCGGCTGCGACAACTCGTGTGCGTTCTGCATCGTGCCCCAGGTGCGCGGACCCGAGGCCAGCCGGCCCGTCGACGACGTCGTGGCCGAAGTGGCCGGCCTGGCTGCCACCGGGGTGACCGAGGTCACCCTGCTCGGCCAGAACGTCAATTCCTACGGGCGCGACATCACCGGCCGAGCACCCCTGTTCGCCGAGCTGCTCCGGGCGGTGGGAGCGGTGGACGGCATCCGGCGGGTGCGGTTCACGAGCCCGCACCCGAAGGACCTCCGGCCCGAGACGGTGGCCGCCATGGCCGAGGTGGCAGCCGTGTGCGAGCACCTGCACCTGCCGCTGCAGTCGGGGAGCGACCGGGTCCTCGCCGCCATGCGCCGCGGCTACCGTGCCGAGCGCTACCTGGAGCGCCTGGGCGCGGCTCGCCGGGCGGTGCCGGACTTGGCGGTCACCACCGACATCATCGTCGGGTTCCCCGGCGAGACGGAAGATGACTTCGCCGACACGTTGGCGGTGGCGGCCGAGGCCGAGTACGACAGCACCTACACCTTTGTCTTCTCGCCCCGACCCGGCACCCGGGCAGCAGCCATGGTGGACGACTTCGTTGCCCCGGAGGTGGTCGCCGAGCGCTTCGAGCGGCTGCGGGTCGTCGTCGAGCGCTCGGCCCTGGTCCGCCACCAGGCCCGGATCGGCCAGACCGAGGAGGTGCTGGTGGAGGGGCCTTCGGCCCGCGACGAGCAGGTGTGGAGCGGCCGGACCCGGCAGAACAAGCTGGTCCACGTCGCAGGCGGCCCGGACCGCAGCAGCTGGCCCCGGCCGGGTGCCTACGCGACGGTCGAGGTGCTGAGCGCGGCGCCGCACTTCCTGCGCGGCCGGCTGGTGGCGGTCCTGGCGCCGCCGCGCCACCGGGTGCGGTTGCCCGTCGCCGTGTCGGCCGGCTGAGCGGCCGCGAGTGCCGGTGACACGCGAGGCGCAGGCGGCGAGCGGGGCATCCACCCGCCCGATGGCGCCGCATATCGCCGTGGTGGGGACGACGGCGTCGGGCAAGTCGGCGCTGGCTGCTGCTCTCGCTGCGGCCAGGCCGGGCACCGAGGTGGTATCCGTCGATTCGATGGCGGTCTACCGGGACATGGACATCGCTACCGCCAAGCCGTCGCCGGCGGAGCGCCGCGCCGTTCCCCATCACATGATCGACGTGGTCGATCCCGACGAGGAGCACGGCGTGGCCCAGTACCAGCGCGAAGCGCTGGCCGTGGTCGATGCCATCGAGCGCCGCGGCGGGCGGGCCGTCCTCGTGGGCGGCACCGGTCTCTACCTGCGAGCCGTGCTCGACGGCCTCGACCTGCCCGGACGCTGGCCGGACATCGCCGCCGCCCTCGGGCGCGAAGCCGACGATCCCGATGGCCTGGCCGTCTTGTACGGCAGACTGGCCCGGCTCGACCCGACGGCTGCGGGGCGGATCGAGCCCGGCAACCGCCGCCGCGTGGTGCGAGCGCTCGAGGTCACCCTCGGGTCGGGCCGGCCGTTCTCCTCGTTCGGCCCTGGTCTCGAGCGGTACCCGCCGTCGCCGGTCGTGCAGGTCGGCATCGTGTTCGACCGAGCTGCCGTCGACCAGAGGATCGCCGAGCGCCTGGACCGATGGATGGCTGCCGGCCTGCTCGACGAGGTCCGGCGTCTCGCTCGGAGGCCCGCCGGCTTGTCGCGCACGGCGCGCCAAGCGTTGGCCTACCGGGAGCTGCTGGCCCACGTGGAGCTCGGCGCCGACCTCGATGCGTGTGTTGCCGAAGCGGTGGCGGGGACCCGGGCGTTGGCCCGGCGCCAGTGGTCGTGGTTCCGCCGTGATCCCCGGGTGCAGTGGCTGGACCCGTCCGGTGACCCGGTCGCGCAATCCCTCGCCTGGTGGGACGCCGCGGTGGAACAGGCGGCATCGGCGAGCCACGTGTCGCGGGTGGGACCGGAGGCGCAGGCGCGCGGGGCGGCGCAGGCGCGTCGGGATTGGTGGCCGGCGCCGGCGGGGGCGGCACGATGACGGGGCGACGCTCCCTGCACCTGGCCAAGTACCACGGTGCCGGCAACGACTTTTTGGTCCTGATCGATCCCCAGGGCCGCCGGTCCGTGTCGGCCGGGGAGGCGCGGGCGCTGTGCGACCGTCGGCGCGGCGTCGGCGCGGACGGCGTGCTGCGGGTCAGGATCGGCGAGGATGGCTCGGACCTCCAGATGGAGCTCCGCAATGCGGACGGGTCGGTGGCCGAGATGAGCGGGAACGGCATTCGCTGCCTGGTCCATGCCGCTGCCGACGCGGGGCTGGTACCGACCGGGACGCTGTCGGTGGCCACAGCGGCTGGGGTGCGCCGGGTCAGCATCGAGCTCGGGCCGGCTGCGGGTATGGCGATGGCCGAGGTCGACATGGGCGTGCCGGCGCTGGGGGCCGAGTTGCGCCTGCCGGAGGAGCCGGGCTCCGCCGGGGCGGCCGCCGTGACCGTGAGCGTCGGCGCTGCGGGCCATCGGGGCGCTGGTGGCGTGTCGAGCGATTCGGGTGGCGGCGCTGCGGGCGTTCTTCTCGGTGAGCTCGGAGCTCAGCTGGCGGCGGCAGGTCGCTCGGGCGCGGGGGTCCGAGCCCGGTGGGTGGACATGGGCAACCCACATCTGGTCGTGCTGGTGCCGGTGGTCGACTCGGCGATGGTCTGCTCGTGGGGAGCCGAAGTCGACGTCCGTACGCCGGGTGGCACCAATGTCGAGCTCGTGCGGGTCGTGGGGCGCCACATGGTGGAGCTCGGGGTGTGGGAGCGCGGTGCAGGTGCAACCTTGGCGTGTGGGACCGGCAGCTGCGCTGCGGCGGCATGCTGCTGGGACTGGGACCTTGCCGACTCGCCGGTGACGGTCCGGAACCCGGGTGGTGATCTGCGAGTCGACCGGCGCGGCACGGTGGCGATGCTTGCCGGACCGTCGGTCCGCGTGGCCGACGTGCGCGTCGACGAGGCGGTGTTGGCTGCTCTGGTCGCAGCCGGCGAACCTGGGTCTGCACACTGCGGTCCGGCCGGACCGTCCGGCGGAATGGGGGATGGTTCGGCGATGGGGGATGGCTCGGCGGCGGGGGTGCAACGGTGACCCTTATCGACCGGCGGTTCCGGGAGCGGATCGTGCTGGTGGGCGTGGTCTTCCCGTGGGCATCGGGGTCGACGGTGGACGCAGGGCTCGACGAGCTCGGACTGCTGGTGGGCACGGCGGGAGCCGACGTGGTCGGTCGGGTCGTGCAGCGTCGGCAGAGCCCCGATCCTGCGACCTTCGTCGGGCAGGGCAAGGCGCACGAGCTCCACGAGCTGGCCGAGACGGTCGACGCCGACACGGTCGTGTTCGACGACGAGCTCACCCCGGCGCAGCAGCGCAACCTCGAGAAGATCCTGGGTCGGACTGCCATCGACCGCACCGCGGTGATCCTCGACATCTTCGCCCAGAACGCCCGCAGCCAGGAGGGCAAGGCACAGGTGGAGCTCGCGATGCTGCGCTACCGGCTGCCCCGCCTTCGCGGGCGGGGCCATCAGCTGAGCCAGCAGGCGGGTGGCATCGGGACCCGCGGACCCGGCGAGACCCAGCTCGAAGTCGACCGCCGCCGGCTGGTGCGCCGGATGACCGCGCTCGAGGTGGAGCTGCGCCACGTGGCGTCCACCCGCCGGACCCAGGCTCGCTGGCGCGAGCGGTCGAGGCAGCGGACGGTGTCGCTGGTTGGCTACACCAACGCCGGCAAGTCGACGCTGCTGAACGCGCTGACCGACGCGGATGTGGTGGTCGCCGACCGGCTCTTCTCCACCCTCGACCCGCGCACGCGCCGGCTGGCACTGCCCGGCGGCGAGACGGTGCTCGTGTCCGACACGGTTGGGTTCGTCCGAAAGCTGCCGCACCAGCTGGTGGAGGCGTTCCGGTCGACATTGGAGGTCGTGTGCGAGGCCGACCTGCTGGTGCACGTGGTCGACGGGTCGGCCGAGGATGCCGAGGCGCAGATCGACGCGGTCCGTGACGTGCTCGGAGAGATCGGGGCGCAGGACGTGCCTGAGCTTCTCGCTGTCAACAAGGTCGATCGGGACGCGCCGGCGGCCGCGGTGCTGGCCTCGGCCCATGCGGGGGCGGTGGTGGTGTCGGCCCGGACCGGCGATGGGCTCGATGCGCTCGTGGGGGCCATCGGCGACCGGTTGCGGGTAGCCGATACGGTCGTCGACCTGCTGGTGCCCTTCGAGCGGGGCGACGTGCTCGCTGCGGTGCACCGCGAGGGCGAGGTGATGACCGAGGAGCACGGCGAGGATGGCACGGCGGTGCGGGTCGTCCTGGACGCGGCCGGCCGGGCGCGCTTCGCCGGCTACGCGGCGGCAGGCGGTGCCGTCGGCGGCACATCACCCGGCACGTGAGCCCGGCCCAGACCCGGTGCGCCGGCATGCCGGACCACCTGGGGCTGCTCAGGTTCACCGGCGTTTCGACAGGAGGGTCCGGTCCATGAGCGCAGTACCGCCCGCTTCGTCGGTCGCATTCACCCCGCCGCCGTACCCGTACGACCGCCTCGCCGAGGTCGTGGGGCTGGCGGCCGGCCACAGCGGCGGTGCGGTGGACCTTTCGGTTGGGACGCCGTGCGATCCCCCGCCCGACGAGGTGGTCCGGGCGCTCGGCTCGTCGGGAACCGAACGGGGCTACCCGACGGCGACGGGCTCGGCGGACCTGCGTGGTGCGGCGGCCGGCTGGGTCGAGCGCCGCTTCGGGGTGGTGGTCGACCCGGCGCACGTGGCCGCCTGTGTGGGCACCAAGGAGCTGGTGGCCACCGTGCCGTGGCTGCTTCGCCTGGGGCGCCCCGAACGCGACACCGTCCTGTACCCGGCTGTCTCCTATCCCACCTACGCGATGGGGGCGTACCTGGCCGGGTGCCGTGCCGTCGGCGTGCCGGCGACGGCGGACGGCGGCCTCGACCTGGACGCCGTCGACCCCGACGACGCCCGGCGCTGTCTGCTGCTGTGGGTGAACAGCCCGGCCAATCCGACCGGGGCGCTGTGCGACCTCGGGGCGGCGGCAGCGTGGGGTCGCGGCCGTGGTGTGCCGGTGTTCTCTGACGAGTGCTACACCGAGCTCACCTGGGACGGTCCGCCGCGCACCATCGTCGAG
Source organism: Actinomycetes bacterium (assembly GCA_021826725.1). GTDB lineage: Bacteria > Actinomycetota > Acidimicrobiia > Acidimicrobiales > UBA8190 > JAJZYI01. Next base: position 2,537 of record JAKAYQ010000061.1, on the reverse strand, counting down.
CACGGGACCGCTGGAGTGGTGGCCGTGCACTCCCTGTCGAAGCGGTCCAATCTCGCCGGGGTCCGGGTCGGCTGCTACCTCGGCGACGCCGAGCTGGTCGGTGAGCTGGCGGGGCTGCGCCGTCACGTGGGCCTGATGGTGCCGGGACCGGTCCAGGCGGCGGCAGTGGTGGCGTGGGGTGACGACGCCCATGTCGAGGCCCAGCGCGAGCGGTACCGGTGGCGCTTGGAGCGCGTGGCCGCGGCGCTGCGCTCGGTCGGCGTCGACGCGAGGATGCCGGGCGGTGGGTTCTACCTGTGGGTGCCGGTGCCCGCGGAGTGGACCGGGGCCGACGGGTGGGACCTGGCGCGGGCGCTGGCCCGCGGTGCGGGGCTGGTGACGGCACCCGGCGACCTGTACGGCCAGTCCGAGGCCACCCATGTCCGGGTGGCGGTCGTCGCTCCGGACGACCGGATCGAGGCGGTCGCCCGCCGCATCGAGGCAGCTGGCGCCGACGGTCTTGCCGGGGCAAGGTTGGCCGGCGACGGCCGCTAACCTGCGGCGATGGCCGACGCTGCTGGACGGATCGACGAGCTGTGGGATCGCAGGGACGGTCTCGGACCCGATGACCGTGACGCCGCTGCGGTGGTCGACGGCGTGATCGACCAGCTCGACTGCGGCGAGCTCGCGGTGGCCGAGGTGGATGAGGGGACCGGCGAGGTCGTCGTCCACGAATGGCTGAAGCGGGCCATCCTGCTGCTGTTCCGCCTGCGGAGGATCGAGACGGCGGAGCTCGGGCCGTTCGAGTTCGCCGACAAGCTGCCGCTCAAGCGGGGCTTCGCCGCGGCTGGGGTGCGCGTGGTCCCCGGAGCGTCGGCCCGCTGGGGCTCGCACCTCGGTCGCGGGGTGGTGCTCATGCCCAGTTACGTCAACATCGGCGCCCGTGTGGGTGACGGCACGATGGTGGACACGTGGGCGACGGTGGGCTCGTGCGCGCAGATCGGTGCCAGGGTGCACCTGTCGGGTGGTGTCGGCATCGGTGGTGTGCTCGAGCCTCCGAACGCGGTACCGGTGGTGGTCGGCGACGACGCGCTCATCGGCAGCCGGTGCATGGTGACCGAGGGTGCTCGTGTCGGTGCCGGTGCCGTGCTCGGAGCTGGGACCATCCTCAACCCGTCGATCCCGGTCATCGACGGGGAGACCGGCGAGGAGCTGTCGCGTGGCGTTGTCCCGCCGTGGTGCGTGGCCGTGAGCGCGAGCCGCCGGAAGGAGCTGCCGGGCGGGGAGTTCTTTCTGCCGTGCGTGCTGGTGATCAGGCGGCTCGCCGAGGGCGAGCGACACGACAAGGCGCAGCTGGAGCAGGCGCTACGCGACCATGGTGTCGCTACCTGAGCCGCCCGGCGACAGCGCCGGTGCGAGGTCGGGTGCCGACCCGGTTGCTGCACACGGGGACGTCCGTGCCGACCGCGCCTCCGACCTGCAGGGGCGGGCCCTGCTGGCACGAGCGGCGGAGCTGGTCGCCGTGCCGTCGGTGAGCCGGAGCGAGCAGGCCATTGCCGATCGGGTCCAGGCGCTGCTGTCCGAGCACCCGGAGCTGCACGTGGAGCGGCTGGGGGACTCCGTGGTGGCCCGCACGGCGCTCGGGCATAGCCGTCGGGTGGTGCTGGCGGGCCATCTCGACACCGTCCCGCCCTTCGAGGACCGGATGGCGCGTGTCGAGGGCGACGTGCTGTGGGGACTCGGGTCGGTCGACATGAAGGGCGGCCTCGCCGTCCTGCTCGACCTTGCCGCGACGGTGGTCGACCCCGCTGTCGACGTGACGTGGGTGTTCTACGCCTGCGAGGAGATCGACCGGGACGAGAACGCGCTGGCGTGGATGGCGGCGCACCGCCCCGACATTCTGGCCGGCGATGCCGCGGTGCTTCTCGAGCCGACCGGCGGTGTGGTCGAGGCTGGGTGCCAGGGCACCGCCCGGGTGGAGGTGCGGGTGCGTGGTCGCCGAGCCCACACGGCCCGGCCCTGGATGGGTGTGAACGCCGTGCACCGGCTGGCCGGCGTCCTCGACGTGCTGAACAGCTACCGCCCCCGCCAGGTCGAGCTCGACGGCTGCGTCTACACGGAGCAGCTCCAGGCGGTGCGGGTGATGGGGGGAGTGGCGGGCAACGTCGTGCCGGACGACGCCGCCGTCACGGTGAACTTTCGCTTCGCCCCGGACCGCGACGTGGCGGGGGCGCTCGCCACCCTTGAGGACCTGTTCCGTGGCGCCTTGGACGCCGGTGACACGCTGGAGGTAACCGACATCGCCGGAGGGGCGCCGCCCGGTCTTGGTCACCCGCTGCTGTCGGCACTGGTGGAGGCGGCCGGCGCGCCGGCGCGCGCCAAGCTCGGATGGACCGACGTGGCCACCTTCGCATCCGCCGGTGTGCCGGCCGTCAACTTCGGTCCCGGCGACCCGTTGCTGGCACACACGCCGGATGAGCACGTCTCCGCGACTGAGCTGGTCGCCGTCCGCCGGGCGCTCGGTCAGGTCATCGGCGAGGCGCCGCGGCGCGGTCCGG
>JAKAYQ010000286.1 GCA_021826725.1 Actinomycetes bacterium | reverse complement strand
GAAACCAGGCCGCTCGGCATACCAGCACTCCGGGACCGGGTGCTCATGAGTGCGGCCAAACTCGTTCTCGAACCAATCTTCGAGGCCGACTTTTCGCCGCTCAGCTTCGGGTTCCGCCCGAAGCGCTCGGCTCATGACGCACTGGAGGTCATTCGCCAGACGGCGAACTCCGGAGCGCACTGGGTGCTCGACGCCGACATCAAAAGTTGCTTCGACGAGATCGACCAGGACGCCCTCATGGCCCTGGTCGAGCGCCGGGTCTGTGACCGGGCGATGTTGAAGCTGCTGCGGAGTTGGCTGCGGGCGGGGATGATCGAGGGAGGCGTGTACTCCGACATCGAATCGGGAACCCCCCAGGGGTCTCCGATTTCGCCGTTGCTCTGCAACATCGCCCTGAGCGTCCTCGATGAGGAGCTCGCCCGGGTGAGAACGCAGACTGGCAAGGTCATCAGGTACGCCGACGACTGGGTCGCACTCTGCCCGACGAAGGAGCGAGCCGAAATGGCCCGGTCACTCGCCGAGGCGGCTCTGGTTCCGCTCGGGCTGCGACTGCATCCCGAAAAGACCAGGATCGTCAACCTCACCAGAGGAATGGAGGGTTTCGACTTTCTTGGGTGTGCGTCCAGTAGATCGGAGGTGAGGTTGATGTTGTAGCTGATCCTTCGATCGCAAGCTCGTCATCGCCTGCCGGTGCAAGTCCGGTCCGGGTAGCTGCCAGGAGGCCCGGTAGCAGACTGGCGGCGTCGGGGGGAAACGCCCGGCGTCGAAGCCCAGTGTCAAAAGCCCTACAGGGGGAGCAACTGGGCGGTCCGTAGCATGAAGCGAAGCCTGCCGCGTCGTTAAATCGCAAAGGGAGAGCCGAGCCGCGAACCTCACGGCGAAGGCCACGGAAGCGGTGCAGACCCTGGATTGCAGCCGCAAGGAACTCCCCGGCGTAAGGGGCTCGGAACGTCCAGACGGTGGTGACGGGAACTGGAGAGGCCCTCCCCGGCCCGACGGCCCTGCGAATGGCGGTCGGAGTGTCGTGCCCTATAACCGATGACCTCGGGAAGTGGGTGACGAGCCGGGTGGGCGTCGGAGGCGGTCATAGTACCGATCGAGCCGGACGGACAACACAACCGCCGGGGAGGGAAGGGCCGCTACTTCGTCGATGCGTCTGTTGTTGGAAAGGGTAGGTGAGTGCCCTCGTGGCTAGCACCGCTGAGCAGGATCGAGTCCAAGTCCTACAACGAACGCTCTACCGGGCGGCCAAGGCCGACCCCGAGCGACGGTTCCATGCGCTCTACGACAAGGTCTATCGCAGGGACGTCTTAGAGCGGGCGTGGACCAATGTGCGCCAGAATGCTGGCGCAGCCGGAATCGACCGGACCACCATCGCCGATGTCGAGCGTTATGGAGTTGATCTCCTGCTCGACGAGCTGGCGGTGGGGCTGAAGACGGGGACGTACCGTCCGCTGCCCGCTCGTCGTGTCTTCATCGACAAGCATGGGTCAAAGGACAAGCGCCCTCTCTCGATCCCCGCCGTCCGTGATCGGATCGTGCAGGCAGCGGTGAAGATCGTCCTCGAACCAGTGTTCGAGGCCGACTTCTTGCCGTACAGCTTTGGGTTTCGGCCCAAACGTGGCGTGCACGACGCCCTCCAGGTCTTGGTTGACGAGTCCTGGCGTGGGCGACGCTGGGTGGTGGAGAGCGATATCGCCAACTGCTTTGAGGCGATCCCGCACGACCGGTTGGTGGCGGCGGTGGAGGAGCGGGTCTGTGACCGTCACGTCCTCAAGCTCTTGCGCACGATGCTTCGTGCAGGAGTGATGCTGGACGGGGCGGTCCGCCACAGTGACAACGGCACGCCGCAGGGGGGAGTCGCCTCCCCCTTGCTTGCCAACATCTACCTGCACCGCCTGGACAAGGCGTGGCGGGACGGTGGTGGCATCGGGGTGCTGGTGCGCTACTGCGATGACCTCGTGGTGTTGTGCCGGTCCGAGGAGGAAGCCGAAGGCGCCCTTGGGGCGTTGACGGCGATCCTGCACGGGCTCGGTCTGGAGCCAAAGGCGTCAAAGACCCGGATCGTGCACCTGGTGGAGGGAGGCGAGGGACTGGACTTCCTCGGATTCCATCACCGCTGGGTGTCGAACCGGTCGTCTCGGTCCCGCCACCACGTGAGCTACCTCGCCCGCTGGCCCACGAGACAGGCGATGCAGCGTGCCCGAGACCGCATCCGTGAGCTCACGATGCGGCGATGGGTGCTGCTGCCGGTTGAAGAAGTCGTGGGGAGCCTCAACCGGTTCCTCCGAGGCTGGGCCGGGTTCTTTCGTTACGGGAACTCGTCGCAGCACTTCATCGACATCAGGTGGTATGCGCAGATGCGCCTGGCACGCCTTGTGGCCAAACGCCACGGGCGGCGCCCGGCCTTCGGCCGCTGGGTGGTCGGGGTTGTCTCGCCCAACCAGCTCGGCCTGGTGAACCTGTCCGGGCTCGTCGTTTCGCCACGGCCGAACCGGCCGTGGCGGGGGAAGCCGAATGCCGGCGGTGAACGGCGTCGGTGAGCTGGGTGCGGGAGAACCGCACGCCCAGTTCGAGGTGGCGGGCGCTGGAAACGGGGCGACCCCGGTTGGCCATCTGCGGGTCCCGGGCCGGTGTGCTGAGAAACGCCACCACGATGGCCTGGTCGGGACCCAGCCAACCGTTCAGTCGCTACCGCGCCAGCGCTCGACCCTACTACGACTCATGTGCTATGCTTCGTGTAATAGGGACCATGTGCGATGCCGAATTTCGAGGAGCCCAGTAGCCGAGTGAGCAACGCGCCCCGAGCGGCATGCCAGTGTCGGAGGGTGTTGGGAAGCGACCTGTCGATGGAACGCCCGTGCGACGAGGGCCAGGTCGTCACTGACGCCCAGGCTGCGACGAGGGTCACTCACCTGCGCGTCCCGGGCTCTTGACCAGAGCTGACGTCGTGACAATCACGGGTGACCCTACGCCCGACTGCGAGCAAGGAAGAGAAGATGAGCATTGACACCGGTGGACCCGCCCCGATCACCGTCGCGTACGGCGACGGCATCGGCCCGGAGATCATGGACGCCACCCTTCGTATCCTCACCGCCGGAGGCGCTCGCCTCGATGTGGAGACGATCCGGATCGGCCAGA
>JAKAYQ010000060.1 GCA_021826725.1 Actinomycetes bacterium | reverse complement strand
GGTCCCTTTCGTCCCCGGAACGGCGGCGGCACGCGCTGCCGTCCCCGGCCGGTCTGCTGGCTGTACGGGGGGTACAGCGTGTTCGAGGGGTACAGCGTGTTCGAGGGGTACGCCCGCCGGGCACGGCGAGCAGGTGCTCTGGATCGTGGCCGGCGACACCTGCGGAACGGCACGAACCCTTGGCGCGGCTGGTGCTGGCGCAGGTACCGGACATCGTTCCCTCCCCGGCCCGGCCGGCGACGTGCAGACCAGCGGGATCTCGCTGCCATCGCTCCCCGGCACGATCAGCGCCGGCACCGACCGTGCCCTGGCCGTTCTCCACCATGTGGCCGACGTTCTCCGCAGAGTCTACCAACCGTTTGGTGGTCTGACTGTAACACCGGCATCAGGGGCTGACAAGGGCTCCACCCCGCTGCTCCCGGGCAGCCCCGACCCACCACCAGCCCCGACCCACCACCAGCCCCGACCCACCACCAGCCCCGACCCACCACCAGCCCCGACCCACCACCAGCCCCGACCCACCACCAGCCCCGGAAAACACCAGACGCGGACCACCGCCAGAACCGGCGACCAGTTCGACGCTGTTGGACCAAACGGTTGGTTAAGCTTATGCTCTTGAGTGCCGCCGGCCCGCCCGGCTCCGGCGCGCCCGACGAAGGAGCGTTCGATGCCACACCGGCACCCGCGGCCCGCACGGCCGCTCGGAGCATGAGCTCGGCGCCGGCCCAGGCCGGCCCCGGCACAGCCGGCTCAGCCCCTCCGGCCGCCGACCCCACCGATCCGAGGCCCCAGTTGGTGAACCGGGGCGACCTGGTGCTGCTGGCCGGCGGTCGCTGCCACGTGTGCCGCTATCCGACCGTGGCCCCGCTGCCCCGCTGCCCGGTGTGCGGGGGCACGAGCGGCCCCGACGAGATGGGCCCCGAGGGAACAGTCTTCAGCGCCACCGTGCTGCGCATCCCCGTCCCGGGCCGGACCCCGCCGATGGTGCTGGCCTATGTCGACCTCGACGACGGGCCGAGGATTCTCGCCCACGTCGACGGTGCGGCACGCGCCCCCACCCCCGCCAGCCGGGTGCACCTGTCGGGCCGCACCGAGGACGGCGACCCGCTGGTCCGCGTCGATGGCGCGGTCACTGCCGCAGCCGGGGGCGGGTCGTGAGGGCCGCCGTCTACGGCGTCGGGACGTCGGCATTCGGCAAGCAGCCGGAGCTGACCGGACCGATGCTGGCCCAGCAAGCCGTGTACGAAGCCCTTGGCGACGCCGATGTCGACTCGGTCGATGCCGTGTTCGCCGCGACGGTCTTCGGTGCACCGGGCACCGCCCAGCGGGCCCTGCAGACGGTGGGCATCACCGGAGTGCCGATCGTCACCATCGAGAACGCGTGCGCCAGCGGCACCACTGCCTTCCACGAGGCCTGCCACGCCGTGACCTCGGGCCGCTACGGTCGGGTCCTGGCGCTCGGCATCGAGACGATGACCCTGCACTTCGCTGGCCCGATCCTGCCCGAGCCGACCGACGCCGACGGTCGCCAGGGCATGGCCATGCCCAGCATCTACGGCATGTCCGCCGCGCGCTACCAGGCAGAGCACGGCGTCACCGACGAGCAGCTCGCGCTGGTTTCGGTCAAGAACCACAAGCACGGCACCGCCAACCCCCGGGCGCAGCACACCCGCGAGCTGACCGTCGAGCAGATCCTGGAGTCCCGGATGATCGCCGACCCGCTCACGCTGCTCCAGTGCTGCGCCATCTCGGACGCCGCGGCCGCGGCCGTCGTGGGCCCCGAGCGTGGCGTGGCCCGCGACGTGCCCGTGCGGGCCACCGCCCTGCGGTCCGGGGCCCTGTGGGACCACCGGACGTCGCACGTGTGGGGCTACGACATCGTCCGTGACACGGCTGCCGACGCCTACGAGCTCGCCGGCGTCGGACCGGCAGACATCCACGTGCTCGAGGTGCACGACGCCTTCACCATCGGCGAGATCGTCACGACCGAGGCACTCGGTCTGGCACCGATGGGCGGCGGAGCCGAGCTCTGCCAGTCTGGCCACACCTGGATCGGGGGCCCCCAGCCGGTCAACCCGTCGGGCGGGCTCCTGTCGCGGGGCCACCCGCTGGGCGCCACCGGACTGGCCCAGCTGGCCGAGATCGTCTGGCAGCTCCGGGGCGACGCCGGCGGACGGCAGGTCGACGGCGCTCGGCTCGGCCTCGTCGAGACCATGGGCGGCGGCACCGCCGGGGTCGATGGCAACGGCTGCGTCGTCGCCATCCTCGGATCCTGACGCGCCAAGACCTGATACACCGGTGCCCCCGCCCTGACCGGCCACCACTCGACACACCCCGGCCCCAGCGGCCAGGGCACAGCCACTCGACACACCCCGGCCCCAGCGGCCAGGGCACAGCCACTCGACACACCCCGGCCCCAGCGGCCAGGGAACGGCAACCGACACGCCCCGGCGCTGCCGGGACGCAGCGACGGACACCGCCCGGTGCGGGCGAGGTCCGGAAGGAGCACCACGACGATGGCCGACGACGACATCCTGTCGCCCGAGCGGGTGGCGGACCCCTACCCCTACTTCGCCAAGCTGCGCCGGGAGGACCCGGTGCACTGGAACGAGCAGTACCGGGCATGGTTCGTCCACCGTTTCCCCGACGTCTGGGACGGGCTGCGGAACCCGGCGCTGTCGGCAAACCGGGTGCAGCCGGTGTTCGAGCACAAGCTGAGCCCCGAGCAGCAGGATGAGCGGCGGCCGACGTTCGAGATCCTGGAGCACTGGATGGTGTTCAACGACCCGCCGGACCACACCCGGCTGCGCCGCCTGGTCAACCAGGCGTTCACCCCTCGCCAGATCCAGGCGCTGCGGCCGCGCATCGACGAAGTGGTCGCCGAGCTGCTCGACGACATCGGGCCCCGGGGCCAGGTCGACCTGATCCGGGACTTCGCGTACCCGATCCCCGCCGTCATCATTGCCGAGATGATGGGTGTTCCGGCAGCCGACCGCGACCTGTTCAAGGAGTGGTCCGACGCCATCATGATCCTGGTGTTCGGTGGCGCCCGGGTGCAGGACCGGCGGGAGCGAGCCCAACGAAGCCTGCTGGAGCTGGCCGAGTACCTGCACGGCCTGATCCGGCGGTTCCGCCAGGATCCCGAGGACAACCTGATCACGTCGCTGGTCCAAGCCAAGGAGCAGGACGATGCTCTGAGCGAGGACGAGATCGTCTCGACCTGCACACTGCTGCTCTTCGGCGGCCACGAGACGACGACCAACCTCATCGGCAACGGCACCCGCACGCTGCTGCGCCATCCCGACCAGCTTCAGCGCCTGCGCGACGACCCGAAGCTCCTGACGACCGCCATCGAAGAGCTGCTGCGCTTCGACGGGCCGTCGAAGATGCAGGTGCGGCTGGTGAGTGAGGACACTGAGCTCGGCGGCAAGACGCTGCGGGCCGGCGACGAGCTCTACTTCGTGCAGGCCGCCGCCAACCGGGACCCCGACGAATTCGCCGATCCCGATTCTGTCGATCTCGGCCGCTCCCCGAACCGCCACATCGGGTTCGGGTTCGGCCTGCACCACTGCCTGGGCGCTCCGCTCGCCCGTCTGGAGGGATCGATCGCCATCGACGCGCTCATCCGGCACCTGCCGGACCTACAACCCGGCCCCGGCCCCGAGGTGTGGCACCCGACGCTCATCTCCCGCGGCATGGAGCACTTCCCCGTCTCGTTCACCCCGGTCGAGGCAACGGGCCGGACCAGCGGCGGAGCGGCGGCATGAGCGGCGCACCCGGAAGTCCCGGCGGTCCCGGAAGTCCCGGCGGTCCCGGAAGTCCCGGCGCACCCAGCGGCCCCCACGGCGTACTGTCCCTCGACGGCCGGGTGGCGCTGGTCACCGGCGCGTCGGGTGACCTCGGCCGGGCCATCGCCGTCGCGCTGGCCGAGCATGGCGCGTCGGTCGCCCTGCTGGCCCGCACCCAGACCAAGCTCGACGAGACCGCCGAGCTCGTCACCGCGGCGGGCGGACGCTCCCTGGTCCTCCCCTGCGACGTCACGGAAACCGAGCAGGTGGAGAAGGCGGTCGCCCGCACCGAAGCGGAGCTCGGCCCGATCCATGCGGTGGTGAACAACGCGGGTGGCGCCCGCTTCATGGCACCGATCCTGGAGGTGGCCGACCGCGGCTGGGACAAGACGGTGGCCCTCAACCTGACGGCGCCGTTCATCGTCGCTCGCGCTGCGGCCCGCGGCATGGTCGAGCGCGGTTGCGGCGTAGTGGTGAACGTGGCATCTTTGGCCGGCCTGCGCGGCCTGCCATCGCTGTCGTTCTACTCGGCGTCCAAGGGCGGCCTGCTGATGCTCACCCGGGCCATGGCCCAGGAATGGGGCAGCTCCGGCATCCGCGTGAACGCGATCGCTCCCGGGCTGGTGGAGACCGACGCATGGGACCACTACCGCGACAACCCCGAAATGGCCCGGACCACCGGCAAGGACATCCCACTCGGGCGCTGGGCACAGCCGCACGAGGTGGCACTCCCGGTGGTGTTCCTGGTGTCGGACGCCGCCTCCTACATCACCGGGGCGAACCTGGTGATCGACGGGGGAATGACCGCCTGACGACACGGGACGCGGCGGTCCGTCTCGGGCGGTCCCGCCACCGCGGCGTTCGGCCCGCTCTCCGGCTCAGGCCGGAGCTGCCCCGCCTGGGGCTGTCCTCACCGCGATGACCTCGGCGCCGAAGCGGGCGATGGCTTCCATCGTGGCCTGGTGGCCCGGTCCTCCCGGCTGGCGCAGGCGCACAGCCAGGAACGCCGCACCGGTCTGCTCCTCCCAGTCGGCCACCGTGCTTCGGATACCCGCCCCGTCACCAACCAAGAACCGGCCGGGAGCCAGGCGGTCGTAGGTGAAGTCGGCACGGTCCTGGACCTCGTCGACCCACGGTTCGAGCTCCCGGTGGTACGTGCCGAGGTTGTAGTACAGGCGGTGCACGGCCAGGGCGTGGGGACCCCAGCGGAGCCGGCAGGCGTCGGCCGAGTCGTCGATCCACCCGTCACGAAACAGTGCCACCACCGGCGGTCGCTTCGCTTCGGCTGCAGCGGCCCGGTACTGCTCGGCCAGGCGAGCGACGGTGTGCACATCGCGCTGTGGGTCGCAGATCCACGCGTCACCGATCCTGGCAGCGCGCTCGATGCCGAGCGGCCCGTGGGCCCCGATCCACACCGGCGGGCACTGGGAATTCCGGGCGCCGCCCGCCACACCATCGGGCAGCCCCGCGCCACCAGCCTGGGCACGACCACCAACCTGCTGGGCACCACCACCGTCGGGCAGCCCCGCGCCACCAGCCGGCTGGGCGCCAGCCACTGTCACCGGCCCGGCGGTACCTCCTGGCCCCGGACGCGCCCGGGGAAACACGGCCCCTCGTCCGCGGTGCACTGGCCCGTCCAGGTCCATGACGTCGCCGGCCAGCGCCTGCCGGAGCTCCTGCAGCGTGGTCTCGAGCGCATGCCCGCTGCCGTGGTGCGGAACCCCGAACAGGTCGAAATGGCTCCGAACGTAGCCCGGGCCGACCCCGAGGATGAAGCGGCCCCGGCTCGTCCGGTGGAGCATGGCCACCGCCTCCGCCAGGTGCGCCGGGTGGTGGAACGGGGCGGCGAGCACGCTCGTGCCGAAGCGAAGGCTGGTGGTCGCCTGCAGCAACGCTGAGCCGAGCACGAGCGGTGACGTGAGCGACCCGCCGCGCGCCTGGTGGAAGTCGGGCAGGAACACTGCGTCGAACCCGGCTGCTTCGGCAGCGACGGCTTCCTCCACCACCTCGTCCCACAGCACGTCGAGTGCGGTGCCAGCCGCCTGGATGGGGAGGACCACGCCGTAGCGCATGGCGTCAGCCCTGCCCTACCGTCGACACCCGCTGCCCACTGCCCGGTTCCCACTGCCCGGTGTCCAACACCGGCTGCCCACTTCCCGGTGCCCGGCGCTCAGGAGAACTCGCGTCGGCGGGCCCCGGTCGGATCGACTTCCTCGCGCAGCAGGCGGATCTCCTCTTCATCGGGCTGAGCTGTCACCGGTATTTCCCCTCCGGGTACCAGCACGTCAAATCCCGTGGCGCCACGCACGTCGTCGACGGTCACCCCGGGGTGGAGGCTCGCCAAGCGCATGGCCTTGGACTCCGGCTCGAAGTCGAAGACGCACATGTTGGTGACGCACGCTTGGGGGCCGCCGGGCAAGCCGAGCCGCTCGCGGTGGTCGCCCCCGTCGCCCCAGCCGATTCCCGAACGGAAGTCGAGCCGCTCCACGAAGGTCCGGGGGTCGTGCGTGGTGCTCCACAGGTAGATGCGCGGGATCATGCAGCTCAGGTCGGCCATGCCACCGCCGCCGGGCAGCCGCACCTTCGGCTTGTCGTACGGGCCGATCACGGTGTTGTTGACGTTGCCGTAGCGATCCATCTGCGCGCCGCGGAACGCGAACGTGTTGTACCGGGCCCCCTGGGCCATCGCCCAGAAGTCGAATGGCGAATTCGACAGCATGCTGGCACCATCCCACAGCGCGTCGGACAGCGTGGACTCGGGGATGCGCTTGGGGTCGGCGTCGATGGCGATGGAGCTCGCTGCCCACACCAGCTCCGGCGCGTGGGTCCGGCGGGCCAGCAGGTAGGCGCAGACCGGGATGAACGACACCGCGCCGTTGAAGGCCCGGGTGTCGTCGCCCATCATCCGCGACATCGTCACCACCATCAGCTCGTCGATGGTGCACCCGTAGCCGGGCACCTCGGTCGGGTTCGTCGCCATCAGGCCTCCCGGGCGATGTCGATCAGGGTGTTGGGACCGCCGTTGGCGTCGAGCAAGTCACCCTGCTCAGCCGGGCCGACCACCCGCGTTTGCCAGAATTCTGCCCATGCCGACGGGTCACGCGTGGCCTGCACGTAGTCGGCGAAGAACTGCGCGTGATAGGAGTACCGGGGAAAGTTCGCCGTCGGGTACGCACCGTAGGGGGCGACGGCCACGGCATCGACCATGAACCGCGGGTACGTAGTCCGATGCGGCTCGGCTACGAAGTCGCGGTGCGGCAGGACCTCCTCCACCGAAGCCACCGTCGTGGTCGCGGCGTTGACGATCTCGTTGTCCATCCAGATGAGCTTGGGGTCGACCCGGATGTTGCCCTGGCTGTCGGCCGAATGGGCGTGCACCAGGGCCACATCCACCGGCAGCGGGGTACAGGCGATGTAGTGCTCGCCGGTGGACGGGTCCTGCTCGTGCCGGGTGGTGTCTGGGTGCATGCTGATCATGTCGGTGCCCAGCCCTGCCTTCGTGGGCATGAACGGCAAGCCATAGGCGGCTGCCTGCAACCGGCAGATCAGCGTGTGCTCGCTGTACTCCTCGACTTCGACCTCGCCGCGCTGGACAGCGGCCCGGAAGTGCGGCGCCAGGCCGAGCCCTTCAAAGCTGATGAGGCCCGACACGACCTTCGATACGCACCCCCCCGCCACCAGCCAGTCGACCGGCATCCCGGCCACGATGGCTACCACCGTGAGGTCCCGGGCTCTCCGGCGCACGATCTCGCGCACCAGCGCCATGGGTGCGCCGTTCATGGACAGGCCCCCGATGGCAACCGTGGCGCCGTCCTCGACGAGCGATGCCGCTTCGACCAACGATCGCCGTTTGTCCACAACTACCTCCCTCGTCAGAGTCCGCAGCGCCCGGCGCCACGCTGGCGCAGGTGCCCGGTCACCGGCCGCTCGCCGGTCACCGCACCCGCTCCGGTATGGGATCCCCCATCCGTGCCGGTACGGGCGACGAAGCCGGCACCGGATGCCGAGCGACGACTCATGCCCAGTGCAGCCGGCGGCACAAGACCACCGCCGACGCAGACAAACTCTACCAACCGTTTGGTCGGCCCGCCACTTTCTCCGGCAGGCCCCAACCCACCAGAGCGCCGTCCGGCACGACACCGCCGACCACCCCGGACGGCCACCAGAGCGCCCACCGGTACAGCACCGTCCACCACCCCGGCGACCACCGGAGTGCCATCAGGCACGACGCCGCCTACCGGCACGACACCGCCCGGAACGACGTCGGCGCCGGTATCGGCCCGCCGAGAAGCCGGGCCCTGACCACGGGGGCCCGTACCCTCGACGATCCCGACCCGCATCAGCCCATCACCACCACGCCGCGCGCATTGCGCGACGCGTTCAGGTCCGCCACGGCCTCGGACACCTGGTCCATGCTGTAGCGCCGGGTCACCAGCTCGTCGAGCCGGAGCTTGCCTTGACGGTAGAGCTGCAGGTAACGGGGCATGTCGAGCCGGGGCCGCGAGGTGCCGTACAAGCAGCTCATCAGCGTCTTCTCGGAAGTGGAGAGCTCCTGCGCCGGCAGGGACACGACTTCGTCGGATCCGGCGACACCGATGGCCACCACCGTGCCGGCGATCCCTGCGGCATCCCACGCCTGGCGGATCAGCGCCCCGTTGCCCACGCACTCGAAGACGACGTCCGCTCCCCGCCCGCCGGTGCGCTCGCGCACCGCGGCGACGACGTCCACCGCCGTCGCGTCCACGGCGTCGGTTGCACCGAACTCCCGCGCCATCTGGAGCTTCCACTCCTCGCGGTCCACCGCCACGATCGTGCTGGCCCCGGCCATCGCCGCGGCCTGCACCACGTTCAGCCCGACCCCACCGCACCCGATGACGGCAACGGTGTCGCCCACCCGCACCTTGGCCCGATTGAGGACCGCACCCACCCCGGTGAGCACGCCGCACCCGACCAGCGCGGCGACCTCGAATGGCACGTCGACCGGGATCGGAACTGTCGCCACCTCGGGCACGATCACCTCCTCGGCCAACGTGCCAAGGCTGGCGAACTGGTAGAGCCCCCGGCCCGACGGGTCGGTGGCACGCAGCGCTCCGTCGGGCTGGGCACAGCTGAAGATGATCGGCAGGCCCCATTCGCACAGGTTCGGGGTCCCCTCCACGCAGGGGCGGCAGCGCCCGCACGAGATGATGGCGGACAGTGCCACGTGGTCGCCCGGAGCGACCGACGTCACATCGCTCCCGACAGCGACGACCGTTCCGGCTCCTTCGTGACCGAGGATGATCGGCGTGGGGAACGCGAGCGCCCCGGTCTGCGCAGCGACGTCGCTGTGGCACACCCCCGATGCGCCGATGGCCACCCGCACGTCGTGCGGCCCCAACGCACTGAGCTCCACCTCGACGATCTCGACCGGCCCCTGGTGCTCGTAGACGACAGCAGCGCGCGGCATGCCGCCTGCCTCAGAAGGTCACGCCGGCCGGGATGGCCGGGTGCACCAATGGTTCGGGCGACTTGCGGTGGAAGTGCGACACGACGTCCGCACCGAACCGCTGGATCTGCTCCCGTGTCCGCTCGAACGACGGGCCTTTGGGCATGCGGAAGCGCATGGTCACGTAGTCCACGCCCAATTCCTCTTCGTAGTACTCGAGCCGCTCGATGCACTCGGCGGCCGAGCCGACGACCACGTGCTCCCGGGTGCTCTCGGGCGTGATCTTGTCGGGGGTGTCGAACGCGGGGTGGTGGGCCAGGATCCCCTGCTTGCAGTAGAAGCGCATCTCGTCGACGTAGTGGTGGCCGAACTCCTGCACCGCCTGCTCGAAGCTGTCGGCGACCCAGCCGTTGCGCATGAGGACGATGAACGGCTTCTTCCCCCGCTCCTCAGCCGCGGCTCGATAGGCGCCGGCCTGCTCCTCCCACGTGGCCCGTTCGATGGGGAAGTCGTCGCACGTCCAGCTCTCCGCGTAGGTGGCGCAGCGCTCGATGGCGGCGGGAAGCTGGCCACCGCCCCAGATGGGGAAGTGGGGCCGCTGGTACGGCTGCGGCGACAGCACCGCGTCGCGGACCTGGTAGAAGTCGCCGTCGTAGCGAAAGGGCTCGCCCCGGTACGCCATCTCGATCACGCGCACGTTCTCCAGGAACCGGCCGAGCATCCGGTCCCGGTCCACGCCGAAGAACCCCCAGTACCCGTCGTGGTAGCCGCGGGCCCACGTCATGTACAGCCGGCCGCGGCTCAGGTTGTCGATGATGGCGCACTGCTCGGCGATCAGCATCGGGTTGTAGAGGGTGTTCACCAGAGCGAAAGAGCCGAGCGCCACGCGCGAGGTCTCGCGGGCCAGCACGGTGAGCAGCGACATCGCACCGGGCCACGCGCACTCGGTGCGGCCGTGGCGATCCGGGACCTGGAGCGAGTGGAACCCGGCCTGCTCGGCCAGGATCCCCTCCTCGATGAGGGCGTCCATGGCCCGGGCGGCCTCTTCGGGGTCGGGGACCGGCCGGTCGTAGTCCCCCACATGGGTGTCGATCAGGTAGCCGATGCGCACGGCGTCGTCCTCCTTCTTCTTCGTCAACGCCGCGCGGTCAGGGCGCGCTCGGCGCCGCCGCGGCATCGGTCACGTGAGCCGTCCCGGTCGGGCCAGCTCCCTTCCTGTCAGGTCACCCGACCCGTCGATGGCGCGGGTCGTCGTCCCCGTAGCACAGAGCGAGCATGTTGGACTCGGAGACCTCCTCGTCGGCCAGCTCGCCCACGCTGCGGCCCTCTCGCATGACGACCACGCGGTGGCAGTGCTCCTCCAGCTCTTCGAACTCGGAACTGATCACGATGACGGCCTTGCCCGAGGCTGCCAGCATGGCGATGCGGCGGAACATCTCGGCCTTGGCGTGCACGTCGATGCCGATGCTTGGCTCGTCGAAGATGAACACGTCGGCGTCGCGCAGGAGCCACTTCCCGACGACGACCTTCTGCTGGTTTCCGCCCGAGAGGGTGTCGACCGCCGTCTCCGGTCCGCTGGCGACGACGCCGAGCTCGGCCATCATGGCCTCGGCGGCACGACGCTCGCGCCCCCGGGCCGGCCAGGCCAACCAGGGCCAGCGCCGGAAGCTCGACAGCGAGGGCAGCGTCAGGTTGTAGCCGACGCTGAAGGACAGCAGTGCCCCCTCGTTGCGCCGGTCCTCGGGGACGAGGGCGATCCCGCGGTGCACGGCGGCACGGGGCGAGCCGATGTGGACCTTCCGGCCACGCAGGACGATCGATCCCTTCCAGGGCTGCTCGCAGCCGAACAGCATGCGGACCAGCTCGGTCCGGCCCGATCCGACCAGGCCTGCGATGCCGAGGATCTCGCCCTCGTGGACCACCAGGCTGGCGTCCACCACCCGGTTGTCGCGCCCGCCGGCCAGGTGCTCCACCCGGAGCGCCTCCTGACCCCGGTCGGAGTGCGGCCAGCCCGGGCGTGCGCCCGAACCGTTGGCAGAAGGCTTGCCCGACGGCGCAGCAGCACCGCTCCCCGGCGCCGCCACGACGCCGCTCCGGTCGGGCACCACCGGTCCTGCCATGCCCACCTCGGCGAGCAGCTCTTCCTCGGCCCCGCCCGAGATCATCCCGACCAGGGCCTGCCGGTCGAGGGAGCTCGTCGCCCGCTCGTCGACCACGGCACCGTCGCGCATGACGACGACCCGCTCGGTGAGTGCAAGGATCTCGGTAACCCGGTGGGAGACGTAGACCGTGCCGACCCCGTCGGCGGCCAGGCTGCGAACCACCTGGTGCAGCATGCCGATCTCCTCATCGGTGAACGACGCCGACGGCTCGTCCAGGATGAGGAGGCGGGCGTGCGCGGCCAGGCCACGGGCGATCATGACGAGCCGCTGGGCAGCGATGCCCAGGCTGCCCGCAGCGGCGTCGGCACGCACCCGCAGACCGACGCGGTCGAGGATCTCCGCCGTCCGCTCCCGCAGCGAGGACCGGGCCACGAGCAGCGCTGCGACCCGCGGGTACCCCAGGCCGAGCCAGACGTTCTCGGCGACGCTGAGGCCCGGCACCAGGGCCAGCTCCTGGTGGACCACGGCGATGCCCAGTGCCAGCGCGTCGTGCGGCGATCGCACCCGCACGGGCTCCCCATCGACGAGGATCCGGCCCCGGTCGGGATGCGTCGCCCCGCCGAGGATCTTGATGAGCGTCGACTTGCCCGCACCGTTCTTCCCGACCAGTCCGACGATCTGGCCGGAGCGGAACGTCGCGCTCACGTCGCGCAGGGCGATCACGCCGCCGTAGCGCTTGCTCAGCCCGTCGGCCGCGAACGTCTCCGCCGGCTGCCGGCGGCCCACATGGGCCGCCATGCCGTGGTGGGCGCGGTGGACCGGCGACGCCGACGTGCTGTCTGGCACGGTCAGCCCGCCCCGGCAGTCGGGCGGACCGCGGCGGCGACCATGCGCCGGCCGACGTCGCTCACCAGGATGGCGGAGATGAGGATCGCACCCTGCACGATGTCGATCCACCCCGTAGAGATGCCGAACATGGTGAGGCCGGCCGCGATCACCGACAGGAAGATCACGCCGACGACCGTCCCCGCCACGTTGAACGCGCCTTCGCTGAAGCCCGCTGTGCCCAGGAACGCAGCAGCGTAGGCCGGCAGCAGGTAGGGGGCGCCGAGGTTGGGGATGGCGGCACCGCCCTGCGCGGTGACGAGGACACCGGCGACCACAGCGGCGATGGCGGCGAGGACGAACCCGGCCAGCCGGTACCGCTGCACGGCCAGACCCGACAACCGGGCCGCGTTGCTGTTGCCGCCGACGGCGTACATGTAGCGGCCGGTCTCCGTCCGCTCCAGGAACACCCATGCCACGATGGCCACCCCGAGGGCGATGAACACCTGCAGGTTGATGTTCCCGACCGTCCGGAGGCGCCCGAAGTCCAGGTAGACGGGGGCGATGTTGGAGAACAGCGTCTGGTTGCCGGCGACCAGGAAGTTGACGCCGAGCAGAATGGTCCCCATCGCCAGGGTGACGATGAACGATGACATCTTGAAGTAGGCGATCAGCAGCCCGTTCACGACGCCGGCGATCAGGCCGACGACCAGCGCCACGATGAGGGCCACTTCCCAGTCGGTGCCGTGCAGCGACATCATGGCGACCGCCGCGCTGCCACCCAGACCGAGCATGGAGCCGATGGACAGGTCGAAGTCACCGACCACCAGGACCACGGTCAGGCCGATGGCCAGGATCGCCGGCGCCGCCGACTGGGTGAGGATGTCCTGCAGGTTGCCCACCGTCCAGAAGCTCGACGGCCGGGCCAGAGAGAACCCGGCCACCGCGACGATGAGGGCGATGAGCAGCCCATAGTGGGCCATGATGTGGTACAGCCGCAGTCGGGCCCCCTGCCTGGTGGCAGGCGGCCGGCCGCCGGGGCTGGGAGACCCGGTGGATCTCCCAGCCCCGGCGAGGACAGCCTCGGCATCGGATCGGCCGCCGTGGGCCTCAGGCCCGCTGGGACCGGTGGCCACGGAAGAAGAGCCATCAACCATGGCGGCGACTCCTCTCGAAGCCCAGGTGCCCGGTGCCAGAGGTCACGGCAGCTTGAACTCGTCGTGCCACTTGGCGGTGAAGTACGTGACGTAGTTCACCGGCGGTGCCGGGAAGGCGTTGCCCGCCGGCACGTTCGCCTTCGTGATGACCTGCGTCTGGAAGAAGTTGAGCCCGCTGTAGTTCGGCCGGACGTCCGGGCTCATCGGGGTCTTGCGAGCGAAGTACTGGGCCAGCTGGTCAACGGCGATCCAGCTGCACGCCTGAAGCTGGACGTTGACGGCTGCGCTCACCACACCCTGGCTGATCAGCTGGTCGGTCTGCGGGTCAGCGTAGAACGTGACCAGCAGGGGCGCGTTGGGGAACGTCTGGCCGGCGTACTTCGCCTGGATGGCTTGCGCCGCGCCGCTCACGGTCCCGTCGAAGGTGATCCACACCACCTTGGTCTTCGGGTACTGGCTCAGCAACGCCGAGATCGTGGTGGTGGTGCCCTGGACGAGGTTGGCCGAGTTGGCCTGGGGCGAGGCGACGATCTTGATGTCGGGCTGGCCGCTCAGGACGCTCTCCATGCCGATGTTGCGGACGACGCCCCATTCGGCGACCGGGAAGGTCTGGTCGATCACGTCCTTGGTCCCGGGCACGCTGGCGAGCTGCTTCACCACGTAGTTGGCCAGGTCGACACCCATCTGCTGGTCAGGGGTGGTGAAGCCGGCGTCGTACAGGTTGGTCCCGCTGTAGATGGACGTGCTGCCAGGTGCCAGGGTGCCGCTGGTGTAGACGAGCGGGATGCCGGCGGCCTTGGCCTGCTGCAGGCCAGCAGCGATGAGGGACTGCGGGATTCCGTCGTTGACGATGGCGTTCGGGTGGTCGGAGATCAGGGTGCTCATGCATGCCGCCATCACCGACGGGGTGCCCTGGCCGTCGCAGGACACGACCTTCCAGCCGAGGACCTTGGCCGCCTGGACGAACGAGTTGTACATCAGGCCGTCGGAGTAGTCGGCGGCGACGTAGCGCAGGTAGCCGATCGTCTCCGGCGGCACCGAGACCACTGGACCATCCGCCTTGGCGGCAGTGGCAGCCAGGCTGGTCAGCTGAGCGGTGCTCGGGCCGGTGCTCGATGACGACGCAGCTGAGGACGAGGACGAAGCGGTTGGCGACGACGACGACGTCGAGGACGATGAGCTCGTGCTGCTACAGGCTGCCGCCAACAGGGCGATGGCCAGAGCTCCAGCGACAACCGGATACCGCCGATGGCGGCGCGGCGTGGGAGCGGCAGTGTGGTCGCCCGCAAAGCTCTCATACGCGGTTCCCAACAGCTGGGTTCCGTGAAGGTCAGCCCGGGCTGATCGACGGGTTCGGTTCATATGGATATCCGTCCTTCTGTCATGGACCGTGATGGACTTGTTCGTACGTCTCGTGTGCCTGCACCGTGAGCACCGATCGTGCTGGTCCCGATCGTGCTGGTGCGCCAGAGCTTGCAGCTGTGTGGCGGGTGTCTGACGGGAAGCCGGATCGTGGTGGCTGTCAACAGCTCGGCGTCCTCACGGGACAGCGAGTGTTGCGCGTGTGATCACAAGAACCGAGTGCGTCCCAATTCGGGTATGACGTTCGGAGCTCCCCCTGCACGGCCCGACGCGGCGCCCAACCCGAGTGCTGTGCACCTGGGTACGGGCTCGCTCCGCCCGCACGCGGGGACTATGTGCTGGTTGGCGGCGTGATGGTTCCCTCCCCTGGCGATCGGTCCGTCGGCGCTCCCGAACTTCGACCAATCGTTTGGTTGTGTTCTAACGCGTCGGGCAGCGCGATGCAAGTCGTTCCGGCCCCGTTTTCATGGAGGTTGCTCTGCACCGCTGCCGATCCCTGGCTGCACGTGCCCACACCGCTGGCTGCACCGCTGCCGATCCCGGTCCTGCACCGCTGCCGATCCCTGCCGAGCCCTGCCGAACCCTGGCCGCAGGTGCCCAGGTCCCAACGGTATCCCGGCAGACGGGCAGACGGGCAGACGGGCAGACGAGCAGACGGGCAGACGGGCAGACGGGCAGACGGGCAGACGGGCAGACGGGCAGACGGGCAGACGGGCAGACGGGCAGACGGGCCGCCATTGTCAGAGCGAGACAGCATGGTTAGGATGACGCCC
>JAKAYQ010000059.1 GCA_021826725.1 Actinomycetes bacterium | reverse complement strand
CGACCGGCCGACCGGCCGACCGGCCGACCGGCCAACCGGCGTCCATCTCGGGCCTGTCCGGCGCCATTTCCGATTGTCCTCAGGATCGGGTGTCGCCATCCCCGGATGTCGCCAGCCCCTGCTGTCGCCCACCCCTCCGGCAGCGTCAGGACTGCAGAGCAGCCAACTGGCCGACGAGGCCGCGGCACGCCGCCTCGATCAGGGCCAAGGCCTCGTCGAAGGCGGCATCGTCCCCGTCCCATGGGTCGGGGACCTCCTCGTCGCCGGCGCCAACCTGCGGATCGAAGGACCGGAGCAATCGGACCTTTTCGCCGGGGTCGGGCGCCAGGCGGCGAACGGCGGCCAGATTGGCTCGATCCGCGCAGAGCACGAGGTCGGCGGCGATCACATCGTGGGCGGTGATCTGGCGGGCTCGGTGACCGCCAGCCGGCCAGCCTCGCCGGCGCAGTGCAGCCTCGGCTCGGCGGTCGGCAGCCTCGCCACGGTGATAGCCAGCCGTTCCGAACGACTCGACCGTCACCGTGTCGGCCAGCCCGCACTCGGCCACCATGGCGCTGGCGACCGCAGCGGCCATCGGCGAGCGACAGATGTTGCCCAGGCAGACCATGGCGACATGCATCGGGGAAGTCTCGCAGGCCATCGCGGACCTCGGCCTACGCCGAAACCCGGTCGACGCAGCCACAGCGCCCGCCGCCTCATACCTCAGCGCGACTCGGACCGACACCTGGCCTGGCCGAGGAAATGGCCTACCGCCTACCGCCTGTTTCAGCGCTGCTCGACCTGGTCCAGGTAGTCGTCGCGCCAGTAGGTGAACCGCTCGTCGGGCAGCAGCAGGCAGTGTGTGGGTGCGAGCGCCTCGACGAAGGCACGGTCGTGGCTGACGGCCACGACGGTGCCGGGCCACCGACTGAGCATGTCCCCGACCGCAGCGATCGACGGCGGGTCGAGGTTGTTGGTCGGCTCGTCCAGCACCAGCAGGTTGACCTGCCCGGCAGCAAGCATGGCCAGTCCGAGCTTGGCCCGCTCCCCACCCGACAAGGTGCCCGCCGGCTGGGTGGCGAGGCCACCGGGCAGCCCGAACGAGCCGAGCAGCGCCCGACGCTCGGCGTCGGTGGTGAGCACCGAGTCGTCGACGTTGTCGAGAGCGGTCTTGTCCAGGTCGACCTGCTCGTGCTCCTGGGCGAAATAGCCGAGCTTGACGTGGTGACCGAGATTCGCCGTGCCGGCGGTGGGCGCCTGCACACCCGCCAGGCACCGCAACAGGCTCGACTTGCCGGCGCCGTTGCGCCCCACCACCACCATCCGGTCGCCGCGCCGCAGGGCCAGCCCGACGTCCAGGAGCACTTTGCTGTCGCCGTATGCGACGGACAGGCTTGTCACCTCGAGCGGCGTGTCCCCAGAGCGAGGTGGAACCGGCAGCCGGAACTTGGACGCACGCTCGCGACGGACATCAGCGGTCTTGACCCGCTCCATCCGCTCCACCCGTTTG
Source organism: Actinomycetes bacterium (assembly GCA_021826725.1). Lineage (GTDB taxonomy): Bacteria > Actinomycetota > Acidimicrobiia > Acidimicrobiales > UBA8190 > JAJZYI01. The sequence continues at coordinate 14,042 of JAKAYQ010000059.1, read as the reverse complement.
TCGATCGACTTGGCCACCCGGGCCCGCCGGACCGTGCTGCCGCGCATGGAGTCGGCCAGGGTGCTGAGGCGGGCGATCTCCCGCCCTTCGCGTGCGGCGACACGCTCCTGGAGGTCGAGACGCTCGCTCAACTGGGATCGATAGCTCGTGTAGGTGCCCTTGAACTCGTGGAGCGCACCGTCGGCTAGGTGCAGCACCTTGGTGATGGAGCGGTCGAGGAGCTTCAGGTCATGGCTGACGACGAGCAGTGCGCCACGGAAGCGCTCGAGCTGGTCCATCAGCCAACGCTTTGCCGGAACGTCCAGGTGGTTGGTCGGCTCGTCGAGGATCATCACGTCGGGTTCCTGGAACAGCACCCGCATCAGGTCGACGCGTCGGCGCTGGCCTCCGGACAGGCTGTCGATATCGTCGAGCAGCAGCTCCTGGCGCAACCCGAGACCGTCGGCCAGGCGAGCCAGCATCCCTTCCGCCTCGTAGCCGCCGAGCGACCGGAAGTGCTCCTCGGCATCGGTGAACCGCTCGATGTGCTCGGTCGTCGGGTTCTCGGCCATCAGCCGACGGGCTTCGGTCAGCTCGGCATCGAGGACGTCGAGGCGGCGCGCCGACAGCACATGCGAAAAGCCACTCGGGTCAAGCCCCAGCCCGCCCGGCGCGGGCACCTGCGGGAGGAAACCCACGACGCCGGTCATGCGGACATCGCCAGACGAGTGCACCTCGGGAGCCGGGTCGCCGACCAGCACCGAGATGAGCGACGACTTGCCGGCGCCGTTCCGGCCGACGATGCCGGCCTTGTCACCGGGGTTGACGAGGATGGAGGCGTCACGCAGCAGCGTGCGCCCCCCGATCCCGATGGTGATGGCAGATCCGACGATCATCGAAGGTTTCGCCGAAGCTCGGGGACCGCAAGCGACGGTCGGCGGGGCCGTCGGGGGTGGGGCGCACACGACGGCTTGCCCGCGCTCATCCTACCGGGCTACGGATGGCGCTCCGACCACCGGCTGCTCGTCCTCGCTCTCCGGCTCGGGTGGCACTGCACTGCACCCACAGGTGCCCGGCGGCACTGCACCCACAGGTGCCCGGCGGCACTGCACCCACAGGTGCCCGGCGGCACTGCACCCACAGGTGCCCGGCGGCACTGCACCCACAGGTGCCCGGCGGCACTGCACCCACAGGTGCCCGGCGGCACTGCACCCACAGGTGCGCTCGTCAGCGCACTGGCGCTGGCGTCGCTCGGTTGTCACCTGTCGTGCCGGCACGCATCGACCGGAGCCCGCAAGCCCGCTGCAACACGATGGAGGCGGGGCACCTTCCCAGAGCGACGAACGCCCACTGGTTGACACCGACCACGGCTGCAAGCAGCAGGAACCACCGCGACACCACCACGCCGAGGAGGACCGATAGCAGGGTGAAGCTGCCCGCCAGGGCGAAGAGAACGCGTTCCAGGGGCCACGTCGGCGGGCGGCCGGCGCTGGATGCGATGGGCGCCAGCAGTGGGGTGGCCGACGACGGTGCGGTGCCCGGCGGTGCAGTGCCCGGCGGTGGGGTGCGGGGGGTCGGTGTCATCGTTGTGTTCCTCCTCGGAGCAGGGTGTGGACCTGGGCTGCCTGGCGCTGAAGTCCGCCGCAGACCTGCTCGCAGAGCGCGAACAAGGTGTCGTCAGCGATGGCGTAGTGGACGGATGTGCCGTGGCGGGTCCGTCCCACCAGACCCGCTGCGAACATGACCCCAAGGTGCTTGGACACGTTCTGCTGCGAGGAGCCCGTGACACCCTGCAGCTCCTGAACCGTGGCCGGCCGGTCGCGCATGGCGTCGAGCAGCTTGATGCGCATCGGCTCGGCAAGGACCCGGAAGCGCTGGGCGATCACGTCGATCAACGCGTCGGGCAGGGGGTGCGGCAGCAGGACGTCGGTTGCCATGGCAGGACCATAACACAACTACCACGTTGTATAACGTTCCACTGGTATGCACCTGTCTATCTAGTGGATGGCCTGCAACCCCAGGCTGGTGCTGGCAAGCACGATCCACAGCACCGCCCCAAAGGCGAGCGGCCGAAGGCCGGCAGACCGGATGTGGTCGGGCCGAGCCGACAGCCCCACGGCGGCCAGGGCGATGGTGATGACGACCAGGCTGGCCTGGCCAGATCCCGACGCGAGGCCGGGGCTGACCGCACCGACACTGCGCAGCAGTGACGCAAGCAGGAAGAACACGAGGAACAACGGAACCGTATGCAGCAGCGACCGACCCGTGCCGCGCCCGTGCGGCGCTGTCACCGGCGGCGCTTCGGCTGGCAGTGAGGCAACCAGCGCCGGCACCATCCGCTCACCGTCGACCAGGCCACCGTCGACCTGCCCGGCATCGACCTGCCCGGCATCGAGCAGACCAGCGCCGACCCCTGTGGTGGCCCGAGCCCGGCGCCGGCGGTGCACAGCCAGGGCTGCGGTCACCGGCAGGATCATGAGTGTCCGGGCGAGCTTCACGACCACGCCGGTGTGGAGGGAGCCGTGGCCGAACACGCTGGTAGCGGCCACAACCGACGACATGTCGTTGACCGCCGTACCGGCCCACAAGCCGAAGGTGCCACCGCCCATGTGCAATGCCCGGGCGAGCAACGGGAACGTCAAGACGGCGGCCACGTTGAACACGAAGATGACGGTGATGGCGTAGGCCACGTCGTCGTCGTCGGGCTCGAGCACGCCTGCGGTGGCGGCGATGGCCGACGCCCCGCAGATGGCCGTTCCCACCCCGACCAGTGTCTGGCGGTCGCCCCGCACCCCGAGCAACCGGCCGACCACCACGGCCGCGACGAGGCCAGCGGTCAGAGTGCCGAGCATCACCAGGCCCGACGACCGCACCGTGGTCCACACCATGCCCAGTGAGATGCCGAACCCGAGCAGCACGATGGCGAGCTTCAGCAACTGGTGGGTGCCGACACGGATCCCCGGCGCCCAAGCGGGCCGGTGGCCGAGGAGAGATGCGACAGCGATGCCGCCGACCACGGCAACCACCGGGCCGCCGATCTCCGGGACGACCCGCCCCACGCCGTATGCAGCGAAACCGATGGCGGTCGCGGGCAGCAGCCCCGGCAGCACGCGCCCCACCGTGCCAGCGACCCGCTCCACCACGCCGGCACCACGAGCACGCTCCACCACGCCGCCCGAGCGACGCTGCCGTACGGTCGCGACGCCGTCGACGAGGCCGGACAGCGACCGGGCCTGGTCAAATGACACGTCGGCAATCGGCAAGGGGCCAGGAGGGGATGTCGAGTCGAGGGCCATGCATCGAGGATCCGCCCTGGCCGGCACGTCCGGTAGGGGTCAGTCGCCGCTGGACCCATAGGCTATGCCTGTGACATCGCCGTGGGAACTGCCCGATCTGGTGTCGCTGCGACTGCTCGTGGAGGCTCTAGACCGCTCCAGCATCGGTGCTGCTGCCCGCGAGCTCGGGGTGAGCCAGCCAGCGGCGAGCGAGCGCCTGCGGGCACTGGAGCAGCGCCTCGGCGTGCAGCTGTGCATCAGGAGCCCGCGAGGCGTTCGTCCGACGCCGGCCGGAACGGTGGTCCGCGACTGGGCCGCCGACATCCTGGCCGGCGCAGAGCGGCTGGCCACTGGGGTCGCGACGCTCCGTGCCGAGCAGGCCGGACAGCTCAGGGTGGCGGCGAGCCTGACGGTGGCGGAGCACCTCTTTCCCGGCTGGGTTCACGCATTGCGCCGGGCGGCGCCCGACGCCGCCGTGCGGCTCGAGGTGGCGAACTCGGCCGAGGTCGCCGCTGCCCTCGGGGCGGGCCGCTGCGACCTGGGCTTCATCGAAGGCGGCGGCGCTCCGAGGACCCTGCAGTCCCGGACGGTGATGCACGACCGGCTCACCGTCGTGGTGGCGCCGGGCCATCAGTGGGCGCGACGCCGGCCACCGCGGGTGACCCCCGCGGAACTGGCCTCGACGCCGCTCGTCGTGCGCGAAGAAGGCTCGGGGACCAGGGACGTCCTGGAACGCGCGCTCCACCTCCGGACCCGCCGCCCATCGGCCCACGGCATCCCGACCGGCCGTGATCCAGAGCGTGACACAAGCCGTCAGGCCGGCGCGCCTCCTTTCCGTACCGCGCTCGAGCTCGGGTCCACCCGGGCGGTCACCGCTGCCGTCCTGGCCGGCGAAGGACCAGCCGTCGTGAGCGTGCTGGCCGTCACCGACCTGCTGGGACGGGGTGAGCTGGTCGCTGTCGACGTCGAGGGGATCGACCTGGCGCGCCGGGTCCGGGCCGTGTGGCGCGAGGGCCACCCACCGGCAGGAGCGGCGGCGACGCTGCTGGCCATCGCCTGCCGCACCGGTCCGGCCCTCCGAGACGCACCTGCGTGACCCGCGCATGACCGCATACCCCAATGGGTATATTGGGACAGCGACATGCGCGTGGGACCGTGTCCACGGCACGCGCCATGACGGAGGGACTGTCCATGTACGAGGAGATCACCGCCGCCGAGCTGGCCACACGCCTCGGCACCAGCGACGAGCCGTTCCTTCTCGACGTCCGCGAGCCCGACGAGGTGGCAGCCTGGGCGATCCCTGGCATCGTCAACATCCCATTGGGTGACCTCGGACACCGGCTCGGAGAGGTTCCCGCCGACCGCCACGTGGTGGTTGTCTGCGCCTCGGGCAACCGGTCTGCGTCCGCTACCGCCGCCCTGGCCGGCACTGGGTACCGTGCGTCCAATCTGACCGGGGGGATGGCCGCCTGGGGCCGCGTGTACGACACGGCGCTCCTGGAGCTCGACGGCGCCCGGGTGGTGCAGGTCCGACGCCGAGCCAAGGGCTGCCTCTCCTACCTCGTCGGAGCGGGAGACGAGGCGTTCGTGGTGGACCCATCCATCGACATCGACGTCTACCTGGGGGTCGCCGAGCAGCACGGCTGGCGGATCACCCGGGTGTTCGACACGCACCTGCACGCCGACCACCTGTCGGGTGCGCGTGACCTGGCGGGAACCGCCGGTGCCGTGCTCCACCTGAACCCCGCCGACACCTTCGAGTTCGCGTTCGAGCCGTTGCTCGACGGCGACCGGTTTGTGCTGCCTGGTGGCGCCGAGCTGTCGGTCGCGGCGCTGCACACGCCGGGGCACACCGAGGGCTCGACCATCTATTTCGTCGGCGCCGCCGTGCTCAGCGGCGACACCCTGTTCGTCGACGGTGTCGGCCGGCCCGATCTCGCCGAGCGCGCCGAGGAATTCGCCCGTAACCTCCACCGCTCCCTCCGCGACAAGGTTCTGTTGCTCCCCGACGAGGTGACGGTGCTACCCGCCCACTACGGCGACGGGGTGACCGTGCGGCCGGGCGAACCGGTAGGTGCCAGCCTGGGCACCCTCCGCTCCACCGTCGATCCCCTCGAGATGGACGAGCAGGACTTCGTGGCGTGGGCGGTGGCCCGAACCACCGACCGGCCGCCCAACTACGTATCGATCATCGGCGCCAACATGGGACGCGGGGACGTGCCGCCGTCGATGTTGCAGCACCTCGAAGCAGGCCCAAACCGGTGCTCGGCCTAGCGCCGTTTCCCTGCCCGCACGCTCCCATCTGAACGAGCCGGCCCATCTGACCGAGCTGGCCAGCCGCTCCTGCAGAACCGTTCGCCCGCACGGCACGCCTGCAGCCATGTGACCCGGCCGCTCCCTCTCGGCGTGCAACCAACCAGGTGTTGCCGTCGGCGTCTGTGTGGCGGGCGAGTACGGTGCCCGCCGGGAGGACGCCATGGGCGCACGAGTTGGGAACCTTGCCGGCGTGCCGGCGGATGCGAGGCGGGGAGCCGGAACGGATCGCGCCATGAGCCTCGTGCTCGTCGTCGCTGCGCTGGCTCTGGCGTCGTGCAGCACCGGGCACGACGACGGGTCCCACCCGGCCGGGACCGCGGGACGAGCCCTGGGAGGATCCCCCACGGCCGGGGCAGTCCGATCGTCAGCCGATGCCGAGCCAGCTCGGACGGGTACCGCTCTTGCGCATGCCCACGGCTCGGCACACCGAACGACGACCGCTCCCGGGCATCTCGTACCGTCGCCGTCCCGGGGCGGCAGCACAGCCACGACGAGGACCGCTCCGCGGACTGGCGGCAGGGCAGGACGGGCCAGCAGCGGGACGGGATCGGCGACCACCCAGCAATCCCGCACCGCCGTAGACGCCACCCGGGTGGTGACCTTCGAGCCCTTCACGGCCAGCGGGTCGCTCGCCTCGCCGCTGCACGCGTCGGGCAGCGCTACGGGAACGTGCATCGATGCAGGCGTCGCCGGAGGCGCCTCGTACCGATGCTTCGCATCGTCGCCCGGCGGCATCTTCGACCCGTGCTTCGCCGGGCCGCGGGGCACGTCGGAGCCGCTGGCCTGCGTCACGAGCCCCAAGGACACGAACGTGGTGATGCTGCGTGCGACCTCGATCCAGGACCTCGTCCCCGTGTCGCTGCCACCGCGGCCGTGGGCCATCGAGCTCGCCGGGGGCACGGTCTGCACGCTCGTCAATGCCGCCTGGGACGGCCTCGGCCCCTTCGGGTGCCCACCAGTCCCGGCCGCGGGCCCCGACAGCTCGACCTCGGCGGCAATTCACGGTTCAGGCGCGACGGGACCCGGAGCCGCTGGTGCCGGAGCGACCGGCACCAGCACCACGAGGGCAGGCCAGAGCCTCATCGGAACGGCCACGGGAACCCTCGGAACAGCCGCGACAGCCAGCGGCGCGACGATCGCCGACTGCCATCAGCCGGCGCCTGGCAGCCCATGGTGGACAGCGGCATGCCAGGCAGTCCAGTCCACATCCAGCCCGTTCACCGTCGAACGGGTTGTCGTCGTCTGGCGATGACCTCGCGCCACGACCCAACCCGCACCGAACCCCGGCAGCCTGATCGGCACCGAACCTCGACGACCCAACCCGCACCGAACCCCGGCAGCCTGATCGGCACCGAACCCCGCCGGCCCGATCGGCGCGCCATGGGCGGTGGACCGCTGCCAATCGCGTCCTATGGTCGTGTCCTATGGCCGTGCGTCGGGCTCCGGGGACGCCGACGGCGCCGCCGGACCGGCGGCGGCCGCTTTCCCCCCGGCCTCGCCTGAGCGCACGACCCAGGCATCTGCACCGGGTGCGGCCCGGGTCAGCAGCTCCGACACCAATCGCTGACCCTGCTCGATGGTCCTGTCGAGCAGGGTCGCCGCGCTCTCTGCCTCTCCCCCCTCGGCCAGCCACTTGGCGCCAACCATGCCCTGGATGATCGAGTCGTTGATCTCGAGTGCCTCACGCTCACGTCGCTCGGCCTCCTCGAGCTCCAAACGGCGGCGCTGCTCGTCGAGGAGACGGCGCTCCAGGGCACGCGAACCGTCGACGGCGTGGCCCAGCAGGCCGCCGAGCAGGACCATGGCCACCACCCGCGTGGCCCAGCCCGTCACGTCGATCTCCTCGGGACCACCGATGGCAGCGAAGATGGAGAAGAGCACCAGGCCCAAGGCCGATCCCGACCACCCACCCCACCGGCCGTACGTGACTGCCAGTAGGGCGATCGGAAGGACGTACAGGACGGTCGCGGTCTCGCCGTTGCCCACCGCCACCCGCAATGCGGAGATGGCGGCGAACAGCAGCCCCGCGATCGGCAGGGCCAGAGCCGGATGCGCTCGGTACCATACCGACGTCGGCTGGAGCAGGGAGAAGGCCCCTCGCCCGGCGGCTGCACGTCGTGTCGTACGGTCGCCCCATGCTTCGGGCCCACCCCGGGCTTCCGGCTCACTTCGCTCGCCGTCCCCCCAGTCCCCGTCGGCCCACGCCGCGCCCGGACCGTCAGAGCCAAGATGCTCGTGACGGCAACGACCCCGCTGTCTCATACGTCCTGACTACGCCACGTGGACACAACCAACTAGGGCAATTCGGCCCTGTCCGCTCCGTTGTTACGACCACGAGGCGGCATCCTGACGTCTTTCGCTCACTCTCCGTGTAGATGCAACCGTCTTCAGCGCTGCCCAAGCCATCACCACACTCGGGAGCGCCCGATCCCCACAGCGCTGTAGCGGCCGATCCGATCCTGTCGCGCACGGTGCACGCCAACCTCGATGGCGCTCCGACCACCACCACCTCCTCGCCGCGGGACGACCATGTGCGATGTCGACCGACCCGTCGCACAACCCGGTCGACAGGGCCACGGCAGCGAGCTGCGCAATGCCTACACGCTCATCGGCTGATCGGTCCCGCAGTACTTGCACTTCGACGCGCCAAGCGGAAGGTCGTCCGACAGGCATGCCGGGCAGGTCTTTGCCGGGGCCGGATCGCCGAACACGGTGACGCCTCGGCGCTTCTGTACGCCTTTGTAGGGCAGGACGATCACGAAGTAGACGACCGCCATGAAAATGACGAAGTAGATGGCAGCGGAGATGAACGCGCCGAAGTCCACGAACGTCGACGCGTTGCCCGCGTGGCCGAGCTGCACACCCAGCCCCACCGAGCCAGTGCCCTGCGCCCGGGCGATCAGCGGTTTGATGATGCTCGTCGTGAAAGCGCTCACCAGCGTGCTGAACGCCAGTGCCACGATCAGCCCGATCGCGACCACCACAACCTCGCCGCGCGTCAGGAAGTTCTTGAATCCCTTGAGCACCGTCCCCTCCTTCTCCCAGATGCAGCCACCCTTTGCCACTGCGCCGATCACACCCGAGGGTGCAGACGACTCACGCTACCGCCAAGTCCGCCAGAGCGCCTCGCTGGCACAGGTACCAGGGCGGTCCGTTCGTTGCCTTCGGCCAGGCGCCGGTACCGCCGCAGGGGCTGCCGGCGAGTGCGTGTCGACCACGTTGGTCACCATCTCGGGCATGGCCTCGACGGCTGCAACGGGGTCGGCGCGATCTTCGGCTGCTGCTGTCGGGGGCCGGCCACCTGCGCGCTCGTCCGTCGGGCATGCCCATGCGTCGGCTCTGCCCTCGCGCCTGGCGTTCGTCGTCCACCCGGCGCCATCTGGCGTTCATCGCCCACCCGGCGCCATCTGGCGCCGTCTGGCACGTCCCATGGTGCGACTCGCGCGCTCGCTCGTGATCTGGTCGTCGGCAGCCCCAGCTCCGTCGGCTGGCACCGGTCGGGTGCACATTCGCTGATCGACGAGCAGGTGCACGAACCCTCCCGCCGGAGATGCTGCTCCACTGGACACCCCAAGCGGCAACGCTTGCACCAAAAGCGAGCATGTGAGTGGGGACCGGATGCAGCAGCCACACCCACAGCAACCACACCCACAGCAACCACACCCACAGCAACCACACCCACAGCAACCACACCCACAGCAACCACACCCACAGCAGCCACACCCACAGCAGCCACACCGCTCCTGGTGGCCCGGTGCCCTGTCGCCGCGGCACGCCAAATCCCGGTTGCTTCGACAGCGAACCAGGCGATACTGGTGAGACGACACCCCTGCCGGCACTGGCGGTACGCACCGTGCGACCAGCCAATTCGCATGAAGCACGATCCGGTGATCGGACCGGCGAGTGCGCTGGGAGCGAGGAGCTGTGTGATGAGCGCAAGCCTGCGCCCCTTGCCCATGAACCGTGTGCACACCGCAGGTGCTGATACCGAGGCCCACCCCGAGGGAGACCAGGCCGATGCCATCCCCACCACCTGCTGACCGGCATCACCCACCAGCCAAGACGGCCGGACGTGGCCCCGGGTTCTGCATGTTCGACACGCCGATCGGCCGCTGTGCGATCGCATGGAACCGTGCCGGCGTCCTCCGCTTGGCGCTTCCCGAAGCCGCCGACACGCAGACCAGCACGCGCGTCTTCACGCAGCACCTTCCAAGCGCCGTGGCCAGTGACCCACCGGCATCGATCCGGCGCGCCATTGCCTCGATCAAGCTGCACCTTGCCGGCGGTCGGGCGGACCTGTCGCGCATCCGTCTCGATTTCGATGGGCTGCCGCCATTTTCCCGCCAGGTGTACGAAGCGGCCCGGGCCATACCATCGGGGAGCACCCTCTCGTACGGCGAGTTGGCCGAGCGCCTCGGCCGACCCGGCGCAGCTCGCGCCGTCGGCCAGGTGTTGGGCCGCAACCCGTTCCCCGTCGTCGTCCCCTGTCACCGGGTCCTCGCTGGCGGCGGCCGGATCGGCGGCTTCTCGGCTGGCTGCGGCATCGAGACCAAGCGGCGCATCCTCGCCGTCGAAGGCGTGGTCCCCACCGGTGCCTCCGAACGCACGGGTCCCTCACACGGGCTCCCGTTCGATCTCCGACAGGCTGTGCGGCACCTTCGCTCCGCCGACGTGGACCTTGCCCGTCTCATTGCCGCCATCGGCCCGTGCACCATGGAGCTGCGCGATGCATCCAGCACGTTCGTCGCGCTCACCGAGGCCGTCGTCCACCAGCAGCTGAGCCCCAAGGCTGCAGGAACGATCCACGCTCGGCTCCGGGCGCTGCTCGACGACGGCGATCCCGGTGCCGAGCCGGAACGGGTGCTGGCGCTCCCCGACGAGGCCCTGCGAGCCGTGGGCCTGTCGGGCGCCAAGACCCGGGCGATCCGGGACCTTGCGCAACGAGTCCTCGATGGAGACGTGCCCACGCTCCACCAGGCGGCACAGATGTCCGACGACGCCGTCATCGATGCGCTGTCGGCGGTGCGTGGCGTGGGACGTTGGACGGCGGAGATGTTCCTGATGTTCCGGCTCGGCCGTCCCGACGTGCTGCCGCTAGGCGACTACGGCGTGCGCCGGGGGTTCGCCCTCGCGTTCGACTGGGCCGACACACCCAAGCCAGCCGAGCTCAGCGCGCGGGCGGAGGCATGGCGACCGTACCGGACGGTGGCGTGCTGGTACCTCTGGCGCGCGCTCGAGTCCGGCACTCGACGCTCCCCACTCCGCCGCCCAGAACCCGCATAGGCGCGCCGCCGCCACCACCGCCACCGCCGCCGCCGCCGCCACCGCCACCGCCACCGCCACCGCCACCATCACCATCACCGCCACCGCCACCATCACCATCACCATCACCGTCACCGCCACCGCCACCGCCACCGCCACCGCCACCACCGCCAGCTCCACCACCACCACAGCCAGCTCCACCACCACCACCATGCGAGCGGCGCCGGCCAACCCGGGTGGGCACACATAGGCTCGGCACGTCTCCCCGACCACCACCCGGCACGCCCCCAACCACCAGGAGCCCCCATGGCCGAACCACAACCGGACGACCCGGCGAGCCCGTCGTCGCTGACCGCACTGGCCGAGCCGACATCCCGGATGGACCGGATCCTCCAGTTCGTGCCGCGCGCCCTGTCGAGCAAGACACACGTCCTGCTGCTCATGCTCCTCGGGATCTACTTGGTCCTGCTGCCGATCGTCGGCGTCGCGGTGAGCTCCAAAGCCGAGTTGATCGGCGGCAACTACACCAATGTCACCAGCGACGTCGGTGCGTGCATCGCGGCGGGCGGCACACTCCACCTCATCCGCCAGGGCCGCCGTCGCGGCCGGCTCGAGCAGGAACGCCTGGACCTCACCCGCGACGTCCACCGACTACTGCGCCACGTCCATCCCGAAGCCGCCTCCATGCTGGATCTTTCCGCAAAAGACGGCAGCTGAGCTCGGGCGGCGGGCAAGCCCGATCGCGCTCGTCTGCCCCCGCCCGCCACCATGGCGAAACGGGCACCAGCACCCCGCTGCAGCGACAGGTTCTCCAACCCGGCCGAACGAACCGGCCACGGCATCCGGTCTCCGCCTCAGGCCACAACGCACCCCGCTCTGGCACCCCGCTCCGGCGCGCCCGGAGCCGAGCAGCACCCGATGGCGTGAGCGAACGCATGAGGATCCCAGCGGACAGGTGGGGCGGATCAGGGAGTCGGGCACCCATGCGAGCAGCGGAAGGCGGAGGAAGAGGTCCATGCTGGACCGCCTGCACGACGACGACAACGCCGCGATGCGACACCTGGGCGTCGACGAGCCCGGCGCGCACATCCGCGCCGGGCCTCTAACCTGATCTGCATGAGCGATCTCGACGCATGGGGTCCCCTGGCACCGCTGATCGGCGAGTGGGAGGGTGACGGCGGGCAGGACGTCTCGTTCCACAACGACGAGGACACGATCGCGGGGACGCCGTTCCGAGAGCGGATGACGATGAAGCCGTTCGGACCGGTGGACAACGGATCGCAGCACCTGTATGGCCTCGACTACCGCACTGCAGCCTGGCGAGCCGGCGAGGAGAGCCCCTTCCACACCGAGGTCGGCTACTGGCTGTGGGACGCGGCCGCCGGGACCGTCATGCGGTGCTTCGTGGTCCCGCGCGGATGCACCGTCCTCGCCGGCGGCCAGGCTGGGCCTGCCGACCGGCAATTCACGATGTCGGCTACCTGCGGTTCCGAGGTGTTCGGCGTGCTATCCAACCCCTACCTGGCAAAAGGGGCTCGAACGACCGCGTACACGGTGGCCATCACGGTCCACGACGACGGGTCCTGGTCCTACGACGAGACCTCGAGCATCGAGCACGCCCGTGTGACCGGGGTCGTGGCCCACACCGACCGGAACCGGATGCGCCGGGTCGCCGAGCCCAGCTGACCGGCCTTCGGCCCGGACATCCACTTCCGCCGGCCGCGGGCACGTCATCCCCACCGGGGACCGTGCGGCCAGCCGGCCCACCCGAGGGGCAGCCGGGCCACCACACCTCCGCCGGCCCGCACGGGAGCGCCCGGCCGGTATACCTCTGGGTGGACACACCGACCCGGGGGCACGTGCATGACGATTCCGCTCTCCATCCTCGACCTGGCACCCATCCGGCGCGACGAGACGGCGGGCAGCAGCTTCGCCGCCAGCGTCGCCCTCGCACAGCGGGCCGAGAAGCTCGGGTACCGCCGGGTCTGGTACGCCGAGCACCACAACATGCCGTCGATCGGGTCGTCGGCCACCAGCGTGCTCATCGCCCACGTGGCCGCCCACACCACCTCGATCCGCCTGGGTGCCGGCGGGGTGATGCTCCCGAACCACTCGCCGCTCACCATCGCCGAGCAGTTCGGCACGCTCGAGTCGCTGCACCCCGGGCGCATCGACCTCGGCCTGGGCCGCGCCCCGGGATCGGACCAGGCGACGATGCGAGCGCTTCGACGCGACCCGTCGTCGGCCGACACCTTCCCCGACGACGTGCTGGAGCTGCAGGGTTACCTGACCGGCGACACCCGGGTTCCCGGCATCCACGCCACACCCGGCAGGGGCACGAACGTCCCGCTGTACATCCTCGGCTCCTCGATGTTCGGCGCCCGCCTGGCAGCGATGCTCGGCCTCCCCTACGCCTTCGCCTCGCATTTCGCACCGGCCGCCCTGCAGCACGCCGTGGCCGCCTACCGCCAGGAGTTCCGCCCCTCGGCGCAGCTCGATCGGCCGTTCGTGATTGCCGGGCTGAACGTCGTCGCCGCGGACACGACCGAGGACGCCGAGCGGCAGTTCCTCGTCGCCCGGCGGCTGCGCGTGGCGACGCTGCTCGGTCGGGGCAGGCCCATGACCGACGAGGAGGCCGACGCCCTCCTCGCGTCGCCCGCCGGCCGGCACGTCCAGCAGATGGTCACCTACTCGGCTGTCGGCACGGCCGGCGACGTGGCCGACTACGCCCGCGCGTTCGCCGAGCACGCGCAGGCCGACGAGCTCATCGTCGCACACCACGCACCGACGGCCGGCGAGCGCCTGCGGTCGGCAGAGCTGCTCGCCGGAGCCCTCGCGCTCGTCTGAATTGCCTGCGGGCCCAGAACCCGGTGGTGGTCGCGGCCTGACATGCTGCGAGCTCGGAGCGCACCGGCGCGGCGCTGCGAAACCGGGCTCCGCACCGCGTTCGCGAGGTGGTCGCTGGCAGGCATGGCAGGCCACCCGGCGGTTCGGTCGCTGCGTCGATCCACCGGCGGATCGCAGGATCGCCCGGGTCCATCGCAGGGCCTCGATCCGCTGGACCCTGACGGCCAACATCATGGATCTATCATTGACTTGTACCTGCTAGTCACGTAACGTGACGACTTGTTTCACGGAGAACGGTTGGAGTGTCGATCGGCGGGATCGGAGGAGCTCGATGGCGGAGGAGGATCTAGCGGCCGAACAAGG
>JAKAYQ010000058.1 GCA_021826725.1 Actinomycetes bacterium | reverse complement strand
GCCGAGCTCACCGCCGGCCAGGTCCGCCTCACCCGGCTGCAGCAGCAGCTCAGCGTCCAGCAGCAGCGCGAGAGCGCCCTGCAGCTGCGCGTCGCCCAGCTCGAGGATCCGTCCACCATCGCGGCCGAGGCCCGGCAGGAGGGCATGGTCCCCGCCGGCTCGGTCATCGACATCCCCCAGGTCCCGGTCGGGTCGTCCGAGAGCGCCGCCATCCGGCTTCCCGCTCCGGTCGCCAACCGTGCCGGGGTGTCGTCGGGCGGGGCGGGACCGTCGTCGAGCGGCGCGGTCGGTCGTCTCGCTCCGCGCCACCAGAGCGGCGGGGCCTCGTCCTCGTGAGCAGCTCGGCCGGCGAGGGAAGGGGGCCGGCCATACGCCGGAACCCGGCGCCAGCAGCCCGGCCCGGGACCCGGGTCCAGCGGCCGGGGTCCCATCCGCCCCTGGTGCGCGGTCGGGGCTTTGAGCGTCGACCACAGTCGGGAACGGGAGCGTCCAACGGGTCCACCTGGGGACTGGCCACCGGGTCGACCCGTCGACGCCTTCGGGTCATGCGGGGCGTGGTCCTCCTGTGCTTTTGCGCCCTGGTCCTGCGCCTGGTGCAACTGCAGTCGGGACCCGGTCAGGCGTACCGGGCGCTCGGGACGGCCGAGACGACCGTCACCCAGGTCGACCCCGCTTCGCGAGGCTCGATCTACGATCGCAATGGGGCTGTGCTCGCCATGTCGCGGCCGGTCGACGTGCTGGTGGCGGACCCGATGATCATCACCGATCCCCGAGGTGAGGCGGCTGTCCTCGCCCCGCTGCTCGGCATGAGCAGCGCTGCCCTTACGGCCATGCTGTCCCAGCGCAGCGGGTACGTCATCCTCGACCGCACCCTGGACCCCGCCGTGGGAAGCACGATCGCGGCGCTCGGTCTGCGTGGCTTGAACCTGACGCCCGGTGAGGAGCGCGTCGACCCCGCTGGAACCCTGGCGTCACCGGTCCTTGGCATCGTCAACGCTGCCGACCAGGGGGCCGCCGGCCTGGAGTACCAGTACCAGGACCTCCTGGCCGGCCGTGCCGGATCTGCCGTCGAAGCAGTCGCACCGTCGGGAGTGCCGATCGCCGGCACGGTGCGGACCACCGCGGCAGCCCGGCCCGGGACCGGGGTCGAGCTCACGATCGACGAGCCCTTGCAGTTCGTCACCGAGCAGGCGCTGTCTGCCGGGATTGCCTCGTCCCACGCCGTCAACGGCATCGCCGAGGTGATGGACCCCCGGACCGGCGACATCTTGGCCATGGCCAGCATGGTGCGTGACCCGACGACCGGCGCCGTCACCGAAGCGCCGCAGAACCTGGCGGTGACCCAGGTCTACGAGCCTGGTTCGGTGTTCAAGCTGGTGACGTTCTCCGCCGCCCTGCAGGACGGCATCATCACCCCGGACACCGTCGTCGACGTGCCGAGCGCCCTCCCCATCGATGGCGCTGTTTTCCACGACGCCGAGGCGCACCCGGCCGAGCCGCTCACCGCCACGCAGATCCTGGCCCAATCCTCCAACATGGGCACGATCCTGATCGCCCAACAGCTCGGTGCACAGCGCCTGGCGGCCCAGATCCACCTGCTCGGTTTCGGGCAGCCCACCGGTCTCGGGTTTCCCGGGGCGTCGCCCGGACTGGTCAAGCCGGTCAGCCAGTGGTCGCCGACGGCCATCGGGTCCACGCCGATCGGCCAGGACACCGGAGTCACCGCGCAGCAACTCCTCGACATGTTCAGCATGGTGGCCAACGGCGGCGTCGCCGTACCGCCCCGGTTGGTGGCGGCAACCGTCGCTCCGGGGGGAGCGGTCCGTCGACTGCCCCGCCACGCCGGGCACCGGGTGGTGGCCGCGTCCGCTGCTGCCACGCTGGCCCAGATGATGGAGTCCGTGGCCACGCCGGCCGGGACCGCTCCCGCCGCGGCGGTTCCCGGCTACACCGTCGCCGGCAAGACCGGGACGTCGCAGATCCCCGACCCCGCCACCGGTGGCTACACACCGAACGCCTTTTGGGCCACGTTCGCCGGGTTCGCCCCAGCCCAGGCCCCGGCACTGGCCTGCATCGTCGTGATGACCCAGCCGCAGCCGATCTACGGGGGCAGCGTGTCGGCACCGGTCTTCTCCCAGATCATGCGCTACGCGCTGCACCGCTACGGGATCCCCGCTCCGCCGGGCAGCGGAACCCAGCCCCTGCCACCGACGCCGGGGTCGCAGCAGCCGCCGACCATCGGCGCCGGGTGAGCGGCCGGGCCTGCCGCCTGCCCATCGCCACGAGTGCAGCGCGGCGCGGGTCTGGCCAGCGTGAACACGGTGAACCCCGAGCCCCGGGACGCGCCCCACTACCATCCCGGCCGGGACGGGCGCCGCGGACGGGCTGCGACACCCACGCCCGGAGGTCGCCGAACGTGCGAATGGACCGCGTGCTCGAGGACGTGGCGCTGGTAGGTGCCCTGGGTGACCTCGGCGCGCCCGAGGTGCGGTCGATCGCCTACGACCACCGTGCTGTGGAGCCCGGCGCGTTGTTCTGCTGTGTCGCAGGCCACACGCACGACGGTCACTCGTTCGCGGCGAAGGCGGTGGCGGCCGGCGCCGTCGGCGTCGTCGCCGAACGTCCCGTCGAGGTGGGGGTGCCCCAGGCGATCGTCGCTCCGGGCCAGGTCAGGCCGGCCATGGCCGCGGCTTCGTGCCGCATGTGGGGCGATCCCAGCCGGACGCTCACCACCATCGGGGTCACCGGCACCAACGGCAAAACGTCGGTCACCTACCTGGCCGCGGCCGCGCTCGAGGCCGGGGGCCGCCCCACGGTGGTCATCGGTACGTTGAGTGGAGCTCGCACCACGCCAGAGGCGCCTGACCTGCAACGTCAGCTGGCTGCGGCTGTCGGCTCGGGATGCCAGGCGGCAGCCGTCGAGGTCTCCTCCCACGCCCTGGTCCAGAACCGGGTCCACGGCACCTGGTTCGCCGCCGGCGTGTTCACCAACCTGGCCCACGAGCACCTCGATTATCACGGCTCGATGGAGGCGTACTTCGAGGCCAAGGCCGCACTCTTCGAGGTGGAGCACTGTGCCGCCGCCGTGGTGAACGGTGACGACCCGTGGGGACGCATCCTGATCGAGCGGCTGGCCGCCGCCCGGGTGCCCACGGCCACGTTCTCCCTGGCCGACGCCCGAGACCTTGTAGTGGGCGACGGCCGAACCCGGTTCACCTGGCGGGGGCGTCGCGTGGAGCTCGGAGTGCCGGGCGCCTTCCAGGTTCCCAACGCCCTGGCGGCGGCGACCACCGCCGCCGTGGTCGGCGTGGCCGAGGACGACATCGTTGCCGGCCTGGCCGGCGCCGGCCCCATCCCTGGGCGCTTCGAGATCGTGGCGGCGCCGCCGGCATCGCCGGCCACCGTCGTCGTCGACTTCGCTCACACCACCGACGCCCTGGTAGCGGTGTTGACCAGCGCGCGCCGGATGGCGGGCGGCGATCGGGTGCTGTGCGTCTTCGGCTGCGGGGGTGACCGTGATCGTGACAAGCGGCCGCGGATGGGGGCTGCGGCGGCCGACAACGCTGACGTGGTGGTGATCACCTCGGACAACCCCCGCGGCGAGGATCCCGGCGCGATCATCCGGGAGATCCGGAGCGGGATCTCGGCGGGTGCCGCGACCATCGTCGAGGTGGTGCCCGACCGGCGTGCAGCCATCGAACGTGCCGTGAGCCTCGCCCGGCCCGGCGACGTGGTCGTCGTCGCCGGCAAGGGCCACGAGACCACCATCGAGCAGGAGGGTCGGGTGGCGCCGTTCGACGACCGGGCTGTCGCCGCCGAGGCGGCACGCGCGGCGACCGCCGAGGTGCGCCGGGGACCGCGAACGTGATCAGCCTGATGCTGTCGGGCGGGATGGCCCTATGGGTGACGGTGCTGGCGACACCAGTGCTCATCGGTTGGCTGACACGCAACCGGATCGGCCAGCAGATCCGCGAGGACGGGCCGCATATGCACCTGGCCAAGGCCGGCACACCCACCATGGGCGGGCTGGCCATGCTGGCCGCACTGGTGGTGGGCTACGTCGTCGCCCACGTCGCCCATGTCGCCTTCAGCCGCGCCGGCATCCTGGTGGTCCTGGTGACGGTGGCCGCCGGGGTGATCGGCTTCCTTGACGACTGGATAAAGGTCCGTCATCGGCGCAGCCTGGGCCTCAACAAGCGCGCCAAGTTCGGGGGGCAGTTCGTCGTCGCGCTCGGTTTCGCCATCGCCGCCGAACGGTGGGCGCATGCCAGCACGTTCCTGTCCTTCACCAGGTGGAACTCGACGGGAATCAATCTGGGTTCCGTCGGCTGGGTGCTGTGGGCCGTGCTCGTCGTCGTCGGCACCTCCAACGCCGTCAACCTGACCGACGGGCTCGACGGCCTGGCCTCGGGCTCGGCCACCTTCTGCTTCTCGATTCTCGCCATCATCGGGTACTGGCAGTTCCGGCACCCGGGCATCTACCACCTGTTCGGTTCCAAGCCGCTCGATCTGGCCTTGGTGGCCATGGCGCTTGCCGGTGCGTGCCTGGGCTTCCTGTGGTGGAACGCGGCGCCGGCAAAGATCTTCATGGGCGATACGGGGTCGCTCTCGCTCGGTACCGGCCTTGGAGCACTGTGCCTCCTCATGAACCTGCAGCTGCTGCTCCTGGTCATCGGTGGGCTCTTCGTCATCGTGACCCTGTCGGTGGTGGTGCAGGTGGTGGCCTACCGGGTCTTCGGGCGGCGGGTGCTGCGCATGGCGCCGCTGCACCACCACTTCGAACTGCTCGGGTGGCCGGAGACGACGGTGATCGTCCGCTTCTGGATCCTGGCCGGGCTGTTCGCCGCATTGGGGCTCGGGCTCTTCTACGCCGACTTCCTGTCGGTCACCGGGCTGCGATGAGCCAGCCTCCGCGGCCGTCGCCTCGCCGGGGCTCCCCCTCGCTCGTCCCGGGGTTCCCCCACATGCGTGCTGCTGTTC
This sequence comes from Actinomycetes bacterium, assembly GCA_021826725.1. Lineage (GTDB taxonomy): Bacteria > Actinomycetota > Acidimicrobiia > Acidimicrobiales > UBA8190 > JAJZYI01. The sequence goes on along the minus strand of JAKAYQ010000058.1, from coordinate 10,694 downwards.
GCGAGGCTGTCGCCATGGGGACCCACCTTCGCACGGTCGTCGCGCCGGGCTGCTCCGTCGGCACCGGTGCCGGGACGACCGTCTGGCCCGTCGGACCGGACGTCGCCCGGTGAGCCCCGCGACATCGCCACGCCGTCCGGCGGCGGGTCGACCCAACCCACTCGCGGGCGCGGCCCGGCACCTGCGCGTGGTGACCGCTCAGGCCGCCGCTCCGGGTCCGGTGGTCGCCGGCCGCACGCGCCTGCCGTCGACCCGCTCGATGGTCATCGGCGTGGTGACGGCACTGTGCGCGATCGGAACCGTCATGGTCCTTTCCGCCTCGGCCTATACCTCCTTGGTCGACTACCACTCGGTGTGGTCGATCTTCGAGCGCCAGGTGCTGTGGATGGCACTGGCGGCGGGAGCGCTGATGGTGTGCGCACGGGTGCCCTATGGCTGGTGGCGGCGCCTGCGGACGGTCTTGCTGGTGGGCACCGTGGTCCTGCTCCTGGCGGTGCTCGTCCCCGGGGTCGGTGAGAGCTCGGGCGGAGCCAGCCGGTGGATCGGCATCGGCCAGATCCGGGTGCAGCCGTCGGAGATCATGAAGCTGGCCATCGCCCTGTTCGCTGCCGATCTGCTCGCTCGGCGGTCCGACCGCCTGGACCGGACCGGTGCCGTGGTCGTTCCCCTGGTCGCCGTGCTCGGTTTCGTTTCCGCGCTGGTCCTGATGCAGCCGGACCTCGGCACCGCCATCGTCCTGGGGTGTGTGGTGTTCGGCTGCCTGTTCGCCGCCGGCGTGCCTGCCCGGACGGTGCTCACCTGGATCGCCGGCACCTGCGTCCTGGCGTCCATCGCCGCCCTGGCCGAGCCGTACCGGCGGGCTCGGTTGCTGTCGTTCATCAACCCCCTTGCGCATCGCGAGACGTCGGGCTACCAGGTCGTGCAGTCCCTCGTCGGGATCAGCTCGGGCCGGATCTTCGGCATGGGGCTCGGCAACGGCCACCAGAAGTGGGGCCTGCTGCCGAACCCGCACACCGACTTCATCTTCTCGGTGATCGGGGAGGAGACCGGGCTCGTCGGGGCGGCACTTGTCGTGGCGCTGTTCGCCGCCCTGGCGGTGCTCGGGTTCCGGGTGGCGGCACGGGCCCCGGACCGGTTCGGCGTGTTGCTGGCCACCGCCATCACCTGCTGGCTCACGGCCGAGGCCGTCATCAACATGGGGGCGGTGATCGGCGTGCTGCCCGTCACCGGCATTCCCCTGCCCTACGTGTCGTTCGGCGGGTCGTCGCTGGTGGTGGTCATGGCCGGTACCGGCATCCTGCTCAACATCGCCGGAGGCGAGCGGCGTGGCGCGCCGGAAAGGTCCGCGTCCCCGGTCCAACGCCGGGCCGATCGGGGAGTGACGCGATGAGCGGCCCCCGGACGCGGCGGTTCGCACTCGTGGCCGGAGGGGGTACAGCCGGGCACCTGGTGCCGGCGGTGGCGGTGGCGGAAGTGCTGGTCGACCGGCGGGGCCCGGGGAGCGTCGAGCTGGTGGGCTCCCGGCGTGGCCACGAGGCCACCCGGACCGCTCCCGTCGGCCTTCCGAGCACGCTGCTGCCTGGTCGGGGCATCGTGCGGCGGTTCGACCCCGCCGGTCTGCTGGCCAACGCCCGTGCCGTGGCCGGCCTGAGTGCCGCCGTGATCGGTGCCGCCGCGTTGATCGCCAGACGGCGCCCGGCAGTGGTCGTCGCTGTCGGCGGCTATGCCAGCGTGCCGGCGGCGTTGGCCGCCGCGTGCGTGGGTGTGCCGGTGGTCGTGGTCAACGTCGACGCCGTGCCAGGGTTGGCGAACCGTGTGGTGGCGCGCCTGGCCCGGGCTTCTGCAGTGGCGGGAGCGGGCACACCACTGCCGCGGGCGGTGGTGACCGGCGCTCCGGTGCGCGCCGAGGTAGCGGCACTTGCCGGCGCCGGGAGCGAGGGCCCGTCGGCCGAAGCCCGGCGTGCGCTCGGCGTGCCAGGCGGCCGCATCCTCGTCGTGGCCGTCGGTGGCTCCCTCGGTGCGCGTCGCATCAACCAGGCCGTCTTGGATCTGGCCCGCCACTGGCAGGGCCGGCGCAACGTGGCCATCTACCACATCGTGGGCCGCCGGGACGTGTCATGGGCAGCGGGCGAGCACCCCGGTGCTGGCGGTACGGCTCGCCTCGGGGACGGGGAAGCTGGTCTGTGGTATCGCCAGGTGGCGTTCGAGGATCGCATGCCGGTGGTCTACCGGGCCGCGGACGTCGTGATCGGGCGGGCAGGCGCCATGACGGTGGCCGAACTGGCGACCGTCGGTGTCCCGTCGGTGCTGGTGCCACTCCCCGGGGCCCCCGGGGACCACCAGACGGCCAACGCCTCGGTCCTGGCCGCTGTGGGCGGCGCCGTGCTGCTCCCCGATGCGCAGTGCGACGGCGTCGCCCTGGCGGAGGTGCTCGATCCGATCGTGGCCGATCCCGGGCGCCGCCGGGCGATGGCGGCGGCGGCAGCGGCTCTAGGCCGGCCGGCGGCAGCGGAGGCCGTGGCCACCGTGGTCGAGGCACATGCCCGGCCCGGTGGGCAGCGAGGGACGTGGCGGTCCCACGACCCGTGGCGGTCGGGAGGGACCTCGTGACCGCCAGCGACGGGCGCTCCGGATCGGCCGGTCACCGCGCCACGGCTGGCGGCGGGTCGGTTCCGCTCGACCTGTCGCGCCCCCGCCGGATCCACCTGGTGGGGATCGGCGGAGCTGGCATGAGTGCCTATGCGTCGGTGCTCGCGGCCATGGGCCACCGGGTGACCGGGAGCGACCTGAAAGCGTCCCCGGGGATGGACCGCCTGAGGGCCGCCGGCATCGGCGTCCAGATCGGGCACCGGAGTGACCACGTCGCCGGCAGCGACGTCGTGGCCGTCTCGAGTGCCGTCTCCGACAGCAACGCCGAGGTGGTGGAGGCGCACCGGCTCGGCTTTCCTGTCGTGTCGAGGGCCGAGCTGCTGGCGGCGATTGCTGCGTTGCGCCGGGTGGCGGCCGTGTCGGGCACGCACGGCAAGACCACCACGACCTCGATGCTGTCGCTGGTGCTCGTCGAAGCCGGCATGCGACCCTCGTTCCTGGTGGGCGGTGACGTCAACGAGATCGGCACCAACGCCGTGTGGGACGACGGCGACTGGCTTGTGGTGGAGGCCGACGAGAGCGACGGCACGTTCCTGCGCCTCGCTCCGGTCATCGCCGTCGTGACCAACGTCGAAGCCGACCACTTGGAGCACTACGGCTCGTTCGGCGCCCTGGTGGCGGCATTCGACGCCTACGCATCGGCGGCGAGCGGTCATGTCGTGGTGAACGCCGATGACCCCGAAGCGGCGGCTCTGGGCCGCCGCCACCACGCGGTGACCGCGGGATTGGACCCGGGAGCTGACTATCGCGTGGAGCGGCGACCGTCGGGGCCGGGGACGCCGGCCTTCTGGGTGCGTCACGGCGGTGCGGTCGTCGCCGAGATCCAGCTCGCCGTCCCTGGCGCCCACAACGTTGCCAACGCCGCGGTGGCTGTGGCCGCCGCGCACCTGGCCGGTGCCGGGTTCGATGCGGCCGAACGGGCGCTGGCTCGCTTTGCCGGTGTCGCCCGGCGGTTCGAGGCGCGCGGCGAGGTCGACGGGGTGCGGCTGGTCGACGACTACGCCCATCTCCCGGCCGAAGTGGCGGCCACGATCGCGGCAGCGCGCGACGGGCACGCAGGACGGCTGGTGGTGGTGTTCCAGCCCCACCGCTTCACCCGGACGGCCACGCTGGCCGATCAGTTCGGTCCGGCGTTCGCAGGAGCCGACGTGGTGGTGGTGACGGACATCTACCCGGCGGGGGAGCCGGTGGTGCCCGGCGTGACCGGTCGCCTCGTGGCCGACGCGGCGGTGGCTGCAGTGCCCGGCGCCGACGTCCACTACATCGGCGAGCGGCACGAGCTTCCGGCGGCGGTCGCTGCGCTTCTTCGGCCGGGGGATCTGTGCATCACCATGGGCGCTGGCGACATCACCACCCTGGCCGACGAGCTGCGGTCGGCGCACCGGTGACGAGGCCGTCGGACGCGGCGTTGGTCTCCGTGGTCGCCGCGCTCGACGGGCGGGCCCAGCTCCGGGCGCCGCTGGGTGCCCGGACGACATACCGCGTCGGCGGGCCGGCTGCAGCGATGGTCGAGGTCGACAGCCAAGCCGACCTGCAGGCGGTCCACCGGGCCCTGGACGCGGCCGGGGGCGCGGTCCCGGTGCTGGTCGTCGGACAGGGATCGAACATGCTGGTCGCCGACGCGGGATTTCCCGGCCTGGTCGTGGTGCTCGGCGGTGGCCTGGCCGCGGTGGACGTCGGTGACGGCACCGACCGCTGGGGCGCGCCAGGGCAGCCGGGTGGTCATGGAAGACCCGGGCTGCCGGCCGGTTCTCCACACGGCGCTGTTGCCAGATGCAGCACCCGAGGCACGGGGCCCGGCACTGTCGCCGTGCATGCCGGCGGCGGTGCCCGGCTGCCGGTGGTGGCGCGCCGGAGCGCTGCGGCTGGCCTGCGGGGCCTGGAGTGGGCCGTGGGCATCCCGGGCTCGGTCGGGGGCGCCGTGCGGATGAACGCCGGTGGGCACGGGTCGGATATCGCGGCGGTGCTCCAGCGGTGCTGGGTCTTCGACCTCCGGACCGGGCGGGCGGGCGAGCGGCGCGTCTCGGATCTGCATCTCGGCTACCGGTCGAGTGCCCTCTCCCCGGACGAGGTGGTGGTGTGGGCCGATCTTCGTGCGGCGCCAGGCGACCGTCTGGCGGCGGAGGCAGCGGTCGCCGAGGTGGTGCGTTGGCGGCGCGCACACCAGCCCGGGGGAGCCAACGCCGGGTCGGTGTTCACCAACCCGGCGGGCGACGCGGCCGGCAGGCTGGTGGAGGAAGCCGGCTTGAAAGGCATGCGGATCGGGACCGCCTGTGTCTCGCCGAAGCACGCCAATTTCGTGCAGGCCGACCCCGGGGGCACGGCGGCCGACGTGCGCCGGGTGATCGAGCACGTCCGGGCCGAGGTCGAACGCCGGACCGGTGTGGTATTGCAAACGGAGGTGAAGCTGGTGGGGTTCGACGACGGCGACGAGCTCGCAGTAGGGACCGGGCAGCCGTGAGCACCAAGCGGAGTGGGACCCAAGCTGCCAGCGCCGTGTGGGAGCGACCGTGAGCGTGGGCACGGCGGTGCGCCGGGCGGTGCCGTCAGGCATCGATCCGAAGATCTGGGCCCGGCGGGTGGCCGTGGCGCGGGCCCGGGGGCAGCGGCTCCGGGGCCTGACCGTCGCCGTTTCTGCCGTGGTGGCCGTCGCCGTACTGGGTCTCGGCATCCTGCACAGCGGCTGGTTCGAGGCCCGGCATCGGACGGTGCTCGGGGCGCAGCACACCTCTCCGGCGGCCGTGTGGTCCGCTGCCGGCATCGGCTCGGCGACACCGCTCGTCGACGTGTCACCGAGCGCGGCGGCGGCCCGCGTCGACCGCCTGCCCTGGGTGCTTCGGGCGACGGTTCGCCGGTCGTGGCCGGACGCCGTGGTCGTGAGGATCGTCGAACGGGTACCCGTGGCGGTTGTCGGCGGGCCTGGCGACGCGGTCGTGGTGGATCGGACGGGCCGGGTCCTGGCACCGGCGTCCGCGGTGTCGGGAGCAGCGGCGTTGCCTCGGCTGGTGGCCCCTGGCGGCGCTGGCCGGCCGGGAAGCTGGTTGGGTCCGGCGGCCGGCCCGGCACTGGCCGTCGCCGCCGCGGTGCCGCCGGCGATCGCCGGACAGGTCCTGCAGGTGACCACCGACGCGTCGGGCCAAGTCACGGTAGGGCTGGCCGGTGGGGTCGTGGTGGATTTCGGTCCGGCGGTGGCCGTCGTCGCCAAGTTCGAGTCGCTGGCGGCGGTGCTGGCGGACCCGGTGTCGGCGCCGACTGGACCGGCGGTGATCGACGTCCGGGCGCCGGGTGAGCCGACGGTCGGCCCACTCGGCGCTGCGTGATCAGCCGCGGGCATGCCCGTCAAGCGCGGTGTGACCGGCAGACGACGCGGCTTGGCAGTCTCTGCTTGACCGGCCTACGGCGCGGCCGTATGGTGAGCGCACTCCCGTCGAAGCCGGTTGGAGCTTGGCTGTGGGCTCCACACCGCCCACGGGGAACCGGCGATTCCGGCTGCCGACAGCGGGTGTGATCCCGCGGTGAGCCGGGGACCAAATTGGACGAGGGGTTATCGATGACCGGACCAGCGCAGACGAACTATTTCGCCGTGATCAAGGTGGTCGGCGTCGGTGGCGGCGGGGTCAACGCCGTCAATCGGATGATCGAGGCCGGATTGCGCGGCGTGGAGTTCATCGCCATGAACACCGACGCCCAGGCGCTGCTGATGAGCGACGCCGATCTCAAGCTCGACATCGGCCGCCAGCTGACGCGGGGGTTGGGCGCTGGCAGTGACCCCGAGGTCGGCCGCCAGGCAGCGGAGGAGCACCGAAACGAGATCGAGGAGGCCCTCAAGGGCGCCGACATGGTGTTCATCACCGCAGGCAAGGGTGGCGGAACGGGCACTGGGGCAGCACCGGTGGTGGCGGAGATCGCCCGGTCCATGGGTGCGCTCACCATCGCGGTCGTCACCCGGCCGTTCTCCTTCGAGGGCCGTCGGCGATCGGTGCAGGCCGAGTCGGGGATCCAGCGGTTGCGCGAGAACGTCGACGCCGTCATCGTCATCCCCAACGACCGGTTGCTGACCGTCGCCACCGAAAAGACGTCGATGGTGAACGCCTTCAAGATGGCAGACGAGGTGCTGTTGCAGGGGGTGCAGGGCATCACCGACCTCATCACGGTCCCGGGGCAGATCAACACCGACTTCGCCGACGTGCGGATGGTCCTCAACAGCGCGGGCAGCGCCATCATGGGCATCGGCCTCGCCGACGGCGAGGGGAGGGCGGTCACCGCTGCCCGGGCGGCGACCACCAGCCCGCTGTTGGAGGCGAAGATCGAGGGTGCCCGCGGCGTGCTCGTGAACATCGCCGGCGGATCCGAGCTGCGCCTGTTCGAGGTGAACGAAGCCATGGAGATCATCCATGGTGTTGCCCATCCCGACGCCAACATCATCTTCGGGACGGTGATCGACGACGGGTTGGGCGAGCAGGTCCGGGTCACCGTCATCGCAGCCGGCTTTGAGCGCTGGGAGGAGGGTCGGCACGGCGAGCCTGCCCCGCGTGACCGGAGCCAGGTGCTGGGGATGGAGCCGACCCCAATCTCGGTAGCGGATCGTCACGACATCTTCGCCGAGCCGATCGATGACACCGGTGGCGACGAGCTCGACCTGGGCGAGGACGAGTTCGACGTGCCGTCCTTCTTGCGCTGAGCAGCTCCGGCCCCGGCGGCGTTCCAGGGATCGGCGCTGTGCCGAGTGTCGGCGCCTGACGAGGTGGGAGCGGTGGCGCACGCGCCGTGGGCGCCCGGACCTCCGGCCGACCTGGTCGGGGAGCGGCTGGCCGCCCTGCACCGCCGGATCGCCGTCGCCGGCGGCGACCCGGCGACGATCCGGGTGGTCGCCGTCACCAAGGGGTTCGGCCCCGATGCGGTGCGTGCAGCGATGGCCGTTGGCATCACCGACATCGGTGAGAACTACGCCGCCGAGCTTCGGGCGAAGGCGGCTGCTCTGGCCGCCGGGTCGGGTGACCCGCAGTGCTCCGAAGTGCGCTGGCATTACCTCGGAGCCGTCCAGCGCCGCTCGGTGCCGGGCATTGCCGCTGCGGTGGCCATGTGGCACGGCGTGTGCCGGGTGGAGGAAGGAGCTGCCATCGCTGCGGTGACACCGGGCGTGCCGGTCCTGGTCCAGCTCGAGTTGACCGGTCTGGCCGGGCGGCGAGGAGTGCGTCCCGCCGACGCTCCCGGATTGGTCTCCGGGTTGCGGCAGGCCGGCGTCCAGCCGGTCGGTGTGATGGCGATCGGCGTTCCCGGTGACGGCAGCGCCACGCGCCGGGTCTTCGAGGCGGCAGCGGCGACCGCTCGGCGGTGCGACCTCCCCGAGCTGTCCATCGGGATGTCCGACGATCTGGAGGCGGCTGTCGCCGCTGGCTCGACCATGGTGCGTGTCGGGCGGGGACTGTTCGGCGAACGACCGCCTCGACGTTCCCCCGCGGGGTCGCCAGCGCAGTAACCTGAGCCGGAGGAGGCGCACTCGATGCCCGGATTCTTCAAGAAGACGATGGCGTACTTGGGTCTCGTCGAGGACGAGTACGACGACTACGGCGATTACGAGCCCCGGGTGCAGGTGCCCGGCGGTCCGGTGGCGCGCGCAGTTGCGGACGAGCCCGACGAGCCTGCTCCGGTGCCGCATGCGGCGACCGGGACCATCCGCGCGCTCGTGCGCGAGGACGCGCCCCGCCCGACGGTGGTTCGGCCCCTGCCCGCGGAGGCGGTCGCCCCGAAGGTGCACGTGTCGGCGCCGACCGAGTTCGGCGACGCCCGGCAGATCGCCGATCGGTTGGTGGCAGGGCAACCGGTCATCGTGAATTTGCAGCTCGCCGACCGCGAGCTGATGCGCCGCATGATCGACTTCTGCAGCGGGGTCACCTATGCCTCGGGCGGCAAGATGGAGCGGGTCGCCGACAAGGTCTTCCTGGTCACGCCATCGAACGTCAAGGTCTCGGCTGAGGAGCGCCAGCGCCTGCAGCAGAACGGGCTGATGCGGACCTGACCTGCGGGGCGGCTCCAGCGTGCTGCCGCTGGAGCCAGTGGTGCCACCACGCGGCACGTTCGTTCGCCTAGGGTCGTGTCGTGGTCACCCAGGTCATCTTGTGGATCATCGAGGCCTACGTGGTGGTTCTGCTGCTACGCGCCGTGCTGAGTTGGTTCCCGATCTCGTCCGGATCGCCTCTGCAGCCCGTCGAGCGGGTGCTGACGCAGGTGACGGAGCCCGTCCTGGCGCCTGTACGCCGGGTGCTGCCCCCGATGCGCTTCGGCGGCACGGCGATCGACTTGTCGATGATCGTCGTGATCATCGTGCTGGAGCTGGTCGCCAAGCTGGTCTGACCGGAACGCGCCGCCGTCGGGTGGGACCGGGCCCGGGTCCACCGGCGATGGGCGCGGGGCCGATACGATCAGGCGCATGGACAGCCCTGAGTCGAGCAGCCAGCAGCCGGTCCTCGACAGCCTGCGGACGGTGGAATTCCGCCTGACGCTGCGCGGGTACCACATCGACGATGTCGACGAGTACCTCGAGCGGGTCGCGGGTGAGGTCGACGCCCTCCGGGAACAGGCACGCGTGTCCGCGGACCGCCTGCGCCAAGCAGCGGAACGGATCGGCACGCTGGAGCAGCAGCTCGACGAGGCGCGTCGCCAACCGTCGCAGCCCGCAGCGATCGCTCCCAGCGACGAGGCGCTGCAGCGCACGCTGCAGATGGCCCAGCGCTTCGTCGAGCAGACCAGGTCCGAAGCCCTGGCCGAAGCACAAGGCACGGTCGCCGAGGCGCAGGAACGGGCAGCGAGCATCGTGAACGAGGCCGAGGATCACGCACACCGGACATCGGAAGAGGCTCAGCGGCAGCTCCGCGAGGACGTCAACCGTCTCGAGGGGGTCCGTACCCAGCTCAGTGCCGACGTGGAAGCGATCGCGCGGCATCTCGAGAGTGAGCGCACCCGGCTTCGTGCCACCCTCGGCGAGCTGTCCGCCTGGGTCGAGGAGAACCTGCAGCCTGCCGGGTCGCTCCTCGCTCCGCGCCCAGCTGATCGTGGTGACCTCGCCGGGCCGGCGGGTCCGACCACCGGCGCAGGGGCCCCGGCCATGCCGGCAGGACCGTCTGATGGTCCAGCGGTCGCCGAACCTCGGACCGGCCTTCACGCCGGCGCCGGCCCGCGTCCCGATGCCGCATCCGGTGTGGATCGTCCGTCGGACCTGGCAGCAGACCTCGGTCTGCAGGGACGTGGTGCGCCCGGCCACGCACCCAGCACACTGCTGTAGAGCGATTACCGCTCCAGTCCCGTTCGCAGTCCGGCGGGGCGACGCAGTGACCGGGGACGGTGATCACACGGTCCCCGGGCGGCTTGTGCTCGCAACGCGATGGGCGGGTGGCACGGTACCGGGGGCAGCGCCAACTCGCTTTCTGGGACGGGGTCGCGTTTGGGAGGTTGCCCGCTGCCAGGTCGGACGGTTGCGGCACGCTCCCGGCGCGGATATGGTCGCCCGACCCCGAACGACCAGGGGTGGAGGCGGATGATGGTCGCCGGCCGTGGTCGGTGGCAGCCACCGACGGTGGAGGCTTGATGAGCCCGACGAAGAAGGCCCCGGCAGCGAAGCAGACGGCACGGTCGGCACGCCGACCGCCGCCGTCGGCCGGGGGGGACGCGGGGGTAGCCAAGGGCGTGGGTCGCTCGGTCGCGGTCGCTGGTGGGGCCGGGCAGCCGGTGAAGGCTGGCGGGTCGAAGGCTGCAGTGTCGAAGGCTGCGGCGTCGAAGGCTGCGGCGTCGAGAGCTGGCGGGTCGAAGGCTGCAGTGTCGAAGGTCCCGGCGTCGAAGGCTGCGGCGTCGAGAGCTGGCGGGTCGAAGGCTGCAGTGTCGAAGGTCCCGGCGTCGAAGGCTGCGGCGTCGAAGGCTGCGGCGTCGAAGGCTGCGGCGTCGAGAGCTGGCGGGTCGAAGGCTGCGGCGTCGAAGGTCCCGGCGTCGAAGGTCCCGGCGTCGAAGGCTGCGGCGTCGAGAGCTGGCGGGTCGAAGGCTGCAGTGGCGAA
>JAKAYQ010000057.1 GCA_021826725.1 Actinomycetes bacterium | reverse complement strand
GGCGTCGAACGGTCCCACGACGCAGGTCGGCGCCTTGGCGAAGAACGCAGGGAACGCGGGGGCGTCTCGGCCCAGCTCGCCGACGTGGTCCGCGTAGTTCATGGCGATGCCGAACACCTTGGGCGGCCTGCGCACCGGTGCACCCAGCCGCAGGCCGGCAAGCGGCACCCGGCGGGCTCGGCTCGCCACAGCACGGGCCGCGACCTCGAGCGCGTCGGAACCACCGGCCAGCAGGGCCACCATGTCGGGGGGCAGCCCTACGCCAGGGTCGTCGAGCACGACCACCTCGTCTCCGACCAGCAGGCCCGTGTGGGGCCCGGGCACGCCAGAGGGATCGTCCGTGAACGTCACCAGCCGCATCCGCCCACCGTACCGACCGCAGCCATGCGTCAAACCGCACCCCGCCGCATCAACCCCCACCCCGCCGCATCAACCCCCACGGCGCGACCCTGCCTGACCCCTGGGGGAAGTGGCCGGTAGATTCCGTCCTCGTGAACGGCCGTGCCTCGCCAAACGACCGGGCCAAGGTCGCGGCCAGGGTGGAGTCCCATCGACGCCAGCCACCGCGGGCACGCCCGGCCCGAAGCACCCGGGGTCGCGCCCCGTGGCCGGCGGCTGTCGCCGTCGTCGCTCTCCTGGTCGCCGCAGGTACAACGCTGCTCGTCACCCGAACCCCGGCACGGAGCCACGCGAAACCGGCCCGTGGCACGAGCAGCGCACCGACCACCACGACCACCGCTCCGGCACCGCCGCCACCAACATCGTTCCAGGTGGGGATCCGCACGGTCACCTGGGTCGAACCCACCGGCGTGGCGGTCAACCCGGCCACCCACCAGTCGTCCCCCCGCACACTGGTGACCGAGATCCGGTACCCGACCCTGGCAGGAGCCAACGGCACGGAGACTTCGGACGCGCCACCTTCCACGCGCTACGGGCCGTACCCCGTCGTCGTGTTCGCGCACGGCTTCAACACCGATCCCAGCACCTACAAGGTCCTCCTCGACAGCTGGGTGTCCGCAGGGTTCGTCGTCGTGGCGCCGGTGTTCCCCGAGGAGAACGCCGCCACCATCGCGTCGCTCGGTGGACCCGACTCGTACCTCGGCGACATGGCCGAGGGCGACCTGCCCAACGAGCCCGGCGACCTCGCCTTCGTCGTGAGCCAGGTCCTGGCGTGGTCCCAGGGGTCGCCCCCGGCGAACACGGGCCCGAGCGCGGACGCCAGCTTCCTGCGCGGCCTGGCCAACACCTCCGACCTCGCACTGGCCGGCCAGTCCGACGGGGGCGACGCCGTCGCCGGCCTGGTGTTCGGCGCCCACTACCAGGGCATGTACAGCGCCATGCCGGTGCACCCGCGAGCCGTCCTGGTCCTGTCCGGCGCGGAGATCCCCGGCATCGCCTCCACCTACGGGTCCCCGACGCCCGCCCCGGACACCCTGGTCGTCCAGAGCGCCACCGACCAGTGCAACCTGCCCCAAGAGAGCACCATCCTGTACAACACGTTGGGCGCTCCGAAGTGGTTTCTGGAGCTCGACAACGCGACGCACCTGGGCCCCTACGTGGGGAACAGCCCGGCGGCTCCCGTGGTCCAGCGGGTCACGACGGACTTCATCGGCATGGCGCTCGGCCGAGGGTCGGCTTCGCCGTCCACGCTCGCCGCGGACGTGGCCGGGTCGACGGTGGCGTCGCTTTCGTCAGGCGCCGCCGCGCCGCCGATCACGCCTTTGCAGGAGCCGAGCCCGAGCGCCGTGGTCCAGGCGTGCGCACCATGACCCGGCGATCGCACCAGCCGCCGCCCTGAACGCTACCCGGCACCCGTCACCAGGCCAGGTGGCGTGCCACAACGCACACGCCAGCGGTGCGCGTCAACCCGCTCCCTGCAGGGATGTGTCGGCGGCATAGGAATGCTGGCCTGGGACCGGCGCAGCAGCGAGCCGGCCTGCCTCGGCTGGCGCCAGGCCACGACCCAGCGCTGCCAGCAGTGACGCCAGCACGTCCGGCTCTTCCAACGGCAGCATGTGGCCGGTGCCGGGGAGCAGGACCTGGTGTGCCTGCGGAACGACCTGGGTGATGCGGCAGCTGCGAGCCGGCGGAGTCAGGACGTCGTCACTGCCCGACACGACCAGCACCGGCATGTCGAGCGATCCCAGGGAGCCCCCGAGGTCCATGGCCTGCATGGCGGCCAGGAGGCTCCGGCGCACCCGTGCCGGCGTCGCCGCGAACATCGCGCCCACCGTCCGCAGGTCGCCGCTATCGGGCTCGACGCCAACCACCGGCCGTACGACGAGCGGGCCGACGAACCCGTTGGCAGTTACCAGGCCAATGGAGCGGGAACCGACGAGCCGGCAGAGACCGGCAGCGATCAACCGATCGAACGGCGTGCCGTACCGAGCCAGGCCGTCGCACGCTGTCGACACCAGAACGAGCGCCCGAGCCCGGGCCCGCAGCACCCCGGGATCCTCTGCTGCCAGTGTCTGCAGAGCCATCCCGCCCATCGAGTGGCCCGCCACCACCGCCTCGCCCGCCTCCACGTGCGCGAGAACCGCGGCCAGATCGCCGGCCAGTGCCGACAGGGTGAGACCGCTCGCTCCGATCGTGGACGCCCCGTGCCCGCGCTGGTCGTAGACGACCACCCGGTGGCCTCCCCCCACCAGGTGCTGCACCACACGGCTCCATACCCGGCTGTCGTTCGTCCACCCATGCGCGAGCACCACCAGCCGCTGACCGGAACCGACGGCTCGACCCGAGATGACAGCGCCATCGTCGGTCCGCACGGTGAACGGTGAGCCCGGTGGCAGCTCCAGCTGGGAGGGAACCACAGGAGCAACCGCGCTCCGAACCCTGCCCGCGAGCGCGCCGGCAACGGAGGTGAGTGAACCTGGCCCGGTCACCAGCACCCGCTGGTACCGCCGGAGCCGGCCTCGCCCGTCCGCAGAGCGCCGGTGACATGTCCCGCAGGCATCCGAACGTCGTCTGTTCCCACGCAGGTCCCTTCCTCCACCCACCACGCGTGCCGCTCTTGGCACCTCGCTCCGTGCCCAACCGTTCGGTCAAGTATACGGACGGGCTGGTGAGTGAGCCGATCGTCGGCCAGACTGCCGCCATGGACGAGCGTTCCCCCGGCATCCCAGCGCCCGCCGCCCCTGTGCCAGCCAGGGTTGTGCCAGCCAGCAGCCCCGACCAGCCCGCTCCGGTCACGGTCGAGGTGCAGGACAGGGTCGTGGTGATCACCATCCAGCGTCCCCCCCACAACCTGCTCACCGAGCCGGACCTGCGCGCCATCGCCGACGCGCTGCACGAACCCGTCCCCCGGGCCCGCGCCGTGGTGCTGCACAGCGTGGGGCGGTCGTTCTGCGCCGGAGCGAATTTCCGGTCCGACGTCGCTCCCGACCCCACCGACGCCGACGCGTTCATGACACGCACCAGCGCGTTCTACGCCCAGGCCGAGCGAGTGTTCGCCGCGCCGCTCCCCACGGTGGTCGCCGTCCACGGGGCCGCCATCGGGGCGGGCTTCGGCCTGGCCATGGCATGCGACATCCGGGTCGCAGGCGAAGCGGCTTGGTTCCAGGCCAACTTCGTGACCCTGGGCATCCATCCAGGGTTCGCCCTCAGCACCACGGTGCCTCAGGCCGTAGGTTCCGGCCGGGCCGCCGACGTGCTGCTCACCGGCAGGCGCGTCCCTGCCGACGAAGCCGTTCGGATCGGCTTGGCGCAGCGCCTCGTCCCTGGCGGAGCGGAGCTCGAGGCAGCGATCGAGATCGCCACCGCTATCGCAGCGGGAGCGCCACTCGCCACGCGTGCCACGCGTGCCACCCTGCGAGCCAACCTGGCGGAAGAAGCCGCCCGGGCAATGGCCCACGAGCTCCAGGAGCAGTCCCGGCTTGCAGGCACCGCCGATGCGAAGGAGGGGGTCCGGGCCATGCTCGAAAAGCGCGCTCCCCGGTTCGAGAATTCCTGATCCGGGACCGCCGCTCACAGTCCCGGCGGCCCGCAACCCGCCTCGACGGCGACCCAGCCTGGTGGCAGGCTGGTCGCGCACGCTGGGAGGCGCCGCCATGCTCACCGTCGGAGATCCATTTCCACCGTTCGACCTGGCCGCGGTGACGGGCTGGGATGAACCCACCCTGTCGCGCGTGCGATCGGCCGATTTTGCCGGCCGCTGGCTCGTGGTCTTCTTCTGGCCGATGGACTTCACCTCGGTCTGCCCCACCGAGGTGTACGGGTTCGACAAAGCGGCCCCCGAGCTCGGCCAGCTCGACACGGCGGTCCTCGGAGCCAGCATCGACAGTGAGTACGTCCACCGCGCCTGGCGCCGGCACCATCCCCACCTGCGTCACCTTTCGATCCCGCTGGCGTCGGACAGAAAGCGCGAATTGGTGACGGCGACGGGCACCTTCGACCGCACCACGGGCGTCGCGCTGCGCGCCACCTTCGTGGTCGACCCCGGAGGGACAATCCGGTACGTGTCGGTCCACGACCTCGGCACCGGTCGCAGCGTCGACGAGGTGGTGCGGACCGTCGCCGCGCTGCAGAGCGGGGGACCCACTCCCTGCGGGTGGCAGCCTGGCGATGGGCTGGCCGAGAGCGACGACCCCACCGACAGCGCCGACCCCACCGACAGCGCCGACCCCACCGACAGCGCCGGCAGCGAAACCGCACCCGGGTCCGAGCGTGGTGGCACGGCGCCAGCCGGGGAACCTGCCCAGACCCGGTAAGCGCATCCGGGCTGCCGACAACCAGCGCTCGCCTGTCGACGGACCAGACGACGACGTCCAGCAGGCGACGAGCACAGCCTGGCACCGACCCACCGACCCACCAGCTCACCGACCCCAGAGCAGCAGTGCAGGCTGTCGCCCCGAAGCCGGCTCGAGATGCTGTTCGAGATCCTGCTTGCCGGCGAACACGTCGGCAGCACGGCCTCTCAGGCCGAGAACCCGTCCACGCCCACTTCAGCCTCGGGCCCCTCGAAAGCGGCACCGACCTGCACCGACCAGGTGAGTGCCTCGAAGATGGCAGCCTGGACGACCCCGTCGTCGATACCGCTGCGGACAGCGGACTCGTACTGCCCGAACTGCAGGTCGGTGACGTCGGCCACCAGGGCACCAAGGGGACCCTGGTGGTCCAGGACCGCCGCCCGCAGCTCCGGGTCCAACGGCAGGGACTCGACAGCGGCCGGCAGATCCACGTGCAGCAGCAGGTCGAGCGCCGAGATGATGCCAGCGGTGAAGGCGGCATCGGCCATTGCCGGCATCGTCCGCTCCGCCAGCAGTTCGCAGGCCCGGGCCCGCACCAGGGCGATCGTCATCGCCTCGGGCTCCACCCGGTCGCCGGTGCCGGCGAGGAGCAGCAACGCCACCCAGCTCTGCAGGCGCCGCCATCCGACGAGCACCAGCGCTTCGCGCACCGATCGGACCGTGCGCCGCATGCCGCTGGCCGCACCCACACCGGCAAGCGACAGCAGCTGGTGGCTCATGGCAGGGTCGCCGCGCACGACTGCCTCGATCTGCGCCACGCCTACCTCGGCGTCGAGCATGGTGGACGCCAGCCGCAACGCAGCCAGGCGCCCCGGCTCCAGCGTGCGCCCCGGCACCGGCGTGGCGTGGGCCAGGAGGTTCCCCTGGAACAGGTCGGCACCGAGCTGGTCGCACTCGACGAGCTCCTGGCGCAGATCGATGTTGGTGACCACCACCGAGGCACCGCGCCGGTGCGCCGCCTCGATCGCGGCGCCCGCCGCGTCGCGATCGATGGTCCGGACGTCGAGCTTGACGGTGGTGGCCAGCGCCAGCAGCTCCTGCGGCATGTCGTCGCCGCTGTGCTCGACCGCCACCCGGAACCCGTCCGCACGCAGCTGCCGGCAGCGAGCTGCCAGAGAATCGTCACCCGCGGTGGCGTCGACCTCGATGACGGTGCGGGCCGGCGGAAGTACGAACGGTGCGTCACGTAGGAGCAGCTCGCGATCGGCCCGGACGTACAGGTCCCGTGAGCCCACCATCCGATCGATGCCCATCGACAGGGTGGTGAAGAGGACCTCCGCCGTCACCAGCGACGAGTCGTGCCGGTGCACCGGGTCGTCGATCGTCCCCACCATCGGCCGGAACACCAGCTCGTACCCGTGCACCTTGGCCGTGCGGTCGAAGATCGGTTGCCGACCCACCACCACCTGTCGCACTCCGACCCCCTCATCTTTATGGCGCCTTAACGATAGACCCACAACAGCCGTCGCCCAGGACATCTCCGCCGGTCGCTCCGCTCAGTCATCGCTCAGTGCCCGCACCACCGGCATTCTGGCGGCCCGCCATGCCGGCAGCAGAGCTGCGGCAACCGCGACCACCACGGCCACAGGGACGGTGACGGCCAGAGCCCCTGCGTCAAAGCGGTACGGGTCGTGGTACCCGATGAGCAGCGGTGCCACCTGCAGCATGACGGCGAGCACGCCCGCACCGACGGCCACCCCGAGCGCCGCCCCGACGACACCGACGCAGGCCGCCTCGGCGACGACCATCCGGAACACGTCGTCGGGCGCCATGCCCAGCGCACCGAGCAGGCCGATCTGCCGTCGGCGTTGCACCCCGACGAGGAGCAGCGTGGCAAGGACGCCGACGAAGGCGACGACGAGCAGGGCGCGCTCCAGCGCCCAGAACGGGGCAAGCTGGCCAGTGAGCTGGGTGACCTGCTCACGCAGGTAGGGGCCGGGAGCGGTGACCGTGACATCTGGGGGAAGCGGCAGCCGGCGGATGGCACCGGCCACGGCAGCGACCGAGACCCCCGCTGCCGGAACGGCGGTGACCGCGCCTGGGAGCTGCGGCTCGAACAGACGCGCGAGCGCGCCGGGGTTCATGGTGACCGTGTCGCCATCGACGGCCCCATCCTCCCAGATGCCTTCGACCGGGACAGCCACCACACCTTCCGGGGTGTCGAGCCGTACGGTGCTGCCGGGCCGGAGGCGCTGGCGGCGGGCGAGACCGACACCCACCATCACGGCGCCGGAGCGGAACGGTCCTGGGCTGGCGCTTCCCTGGACGAGGGCGGGACCACCGGCGGGACTCGCCGCGGCGGTGACGAACACCAGGGTGGAAGCAGAATTGCCGCTCAGCACGGCGGTCGACGAGACCACGCGGGCGACACCGGGGACAGCGGCGATCTCGGTCACGACATCTGCCGGCAGGCGCGCGTCGCTGTTGTCGCCCGAGGTCCCCGCCGCAGTGTCCACGACGACGCCATGCCCGCGCACGGAGCTGGTGACCTGGGCAGTGGTTCCGGCCGCCAGGCCCTGGGCATACCCTCCGGTGACGATGCCCACGCCGACGGCCCCGGCCACAGCCACGGCCATGACCCCGACTCGCCCGGGCTCGCGAGCAGCGTTGGCCACGCCGATGCGAACAGCAGCCCAACGTTGGCCGCCACGTCCCTGCGGCCAACGGCCGACGAGCGCGACGAGCGGCAGCGCCGCTGCTTCGGCCACGATGAGGACGCTGCCGACGGCACTGGCGACGAAGCCGGCGAGCGCAGCCGGTGGCTGCCAGCCGGCGAGCGCGTCGTGGCGGGCACCGACCACGGCGAGAACGACAGCGGCGGCAGTGAACGCGGCGGCCGCCACAAGGCGCGGCCACCGCGACGACACGTCCGCCTCGGCCCTCCCGTTGCGGCCGGCGAGCTCGGCGGCGACGTCGCCACGCACCATCCGGCGTAGCGGCCGGGCCACGGCGGCGATCCCGATGACCACGCCGAAGGCCAGGCCGAGCAGGACGTCAACCGGGGACAGGTGCACTGTCACCGGCACCCCGAGGAGGGCGGCACTGAAGGCGGAGATGGGAGCGACGATGGTCCCTGCCAGCAACCCGCCGGCACCGGCGCCGACGAGGCCGCCGACGGCACCGATGATGGCGGACTCGGCAGCGGGGCCCGCCGTCATCATCCATGGGGGCGCACCGAGCGCGGCCACCACGGCCTGCTGGCGACGGCGCTCTTCGAGCGACAGGGCCATGACGTCGTAGACGAGGACCGTGGCGATGCCGGCGGCGAGGACCGCGACGAGTGCGAGCAGAGGAACGAAGGCGGCGGTGGCCAGGCCCATCTCCGGCGGGGGCTGTCCGGCCCGCAGCACGCGATACGCAGGTCCGATGCGGCGCTCGATCCGCTGCGCCACGGCGGCAAGCCGCGTGCCCCGGGCCGGCACGATCTCGATCAGGTCGTAGCGCACCCCCCGGTCGAACAGTGCCTCTGCTCGGGTGAGGCCCGTCACGACGACGTTGCCGCCGGCCAGGGCATCGAGGGCGGGCACGGGGGTGCTGCCCGCCGTGGGGAGCACGCCGAGGTCGGTCTGCAGCCAGGACCCTGCGCCGAGGGTGCGGAACAGTGCCTCGCCGATGAGCAGGGGGCCACCTGGGTCGGCCGGGTTCGCCGACGCGCCCGGGCTCGCCAACGCGGCCGGGCTCGACGCCGCGGCGGAGCACATGGTGATCCCGACGAGGCGGGCGGCGTCACAGCCCGCTCCGATCACGACGACGGCGATGTCGCGCCCGGTGCGGGTGCGGACGACGGAGCTGGCCTGCACCAGGGGCACGGCGGCGGCGACACCCGGGGTTCCTGTGACGGCGACGAGCGTGGCCGGCGGCAGGCCCCCCGATTGGGTGGCACCGACGACGCGCAGGGGAGCCGGGCCACCCAGCACGCGACCGAACCGAGCGAACGACGCGTCGATGCTGCCGATGACGACGATGACGCCGAGGGCCAACGACGTGCCTGCTGCGACTGCGAGCACGGCGAGGAGGGTCCGCAGGCGATGGGAGTAGAGCCGGCGGACGTGGAGCCGGGCGAGGAGGACGAGGACGGCAGCCACGGGGATCAGAGTGTCCCGGCCGGTATGCCCTCGCGCCCGGGTGGGGTGTCGCTGGCGGCGTGGAGCCGGCCGTCGCGAACGATCAGAACGCGGTCGGCCCGGGCGACGGCTGCCGGGTCGTGGGTGACGATGACCAGTGCCGTGCCGGCACTGCGAACCTGGTCGGCGAGCAGGTCGAGGACGGTGGCGGCGGTGGCACTGTCGAGGTTGCCGGTGGGCTCGTCGGCGAGGACGACGTCGGGCCCGGCCGCCAGGGCTCGGGCGACGGCGACCCGCTGCACCTGGCCGCCCGACAGCTCGCTGGGCAGGCGCCGGGCCTGGGCCCGCAGGCCGACCTGGTCCAAGATGCGGTCGACCCGGGCCGGGTCGGCGCGACCGTCGAGGGACAGGGGAAGGCTTACGTTCTCTCGTACGGTCAGGCCGGGCACGAGCTGGAAGAACTGAAAGACGAAGCCGATGTGGCGCCGCCGTACCCGGGCCAGCATCCGGAGCGAGCAGCCGGCCAGGTCGACGCCGCCGACGACGACCCGTCCGGAGTCGGGACGGTCGAGACCACCGGCGACGTGCAGGAGCGTCGACTTGCCGGATCCGCTTCGGCCGACAACACCGACGACCTCACCCCGGCGGACATGCAGGTCGACCGCGTCGAGCGCCACGACATCGCTGTCGCCCTGTCGGTAGCGCTTGGACACTCCGGCAAGCTCGACGACCGTGTCGTCGGACCGTGGTGGCGGTGACGATCCTGCTCGATGGCGATCGTCGTCCCCCCCGGCACGCATGTCCTGCGTTGTACACCACCGCTCGCCCGCGCACACCATGGTCCGCCACCACTGACGCCGTCAGCAGGACTCGACGACCTCGCCATCACGGATAGTGATGTAACGAGTGCGGACTGCCGGTATCCGGGGCCCGGGGAGCAGCACCCCGGCGACGTTCAGCGGATCGGCGGCACTGAGGCGGACGACCTGCCCAGTCCGGGGCAGGTCACGGATCCGGCGGAGCTCAGGAACAGCAGCAGGGTCGGCGAACTGCTCGCCGCTGAAGCCCGTGACGAACCGGCCGCCGTGCACTTCGCCACGGTCGGTGAGCCGGCGCAGCGCGCGGAGGACGTGGCGCCAGGGCACGGCCAGCGTCTCGCGGACGACGACATCCCAGAGCACGACGCCCCAGCGGGCCACCAGTTGACGGGCGACCAATGCGGCCAGGTCGTCGACGACCATCTCCGCCGGTGTCGGCAGCAGGGACCACCGGCCGTCCCCGCCGGTACGGAGGTCCTCGGAGCGGGAGGCGCGACTGTGCCCACCGACCACCGACCGCCACCGGCCACCGCGGTCGCGCCGGTCGAGCAGGCCGCGCACCGAGCGGAAGCCGTCGGCGGTGACGATCCCACGAGCGACGAGGTCCCACAGGCCGGCCTCGACGTCGGCTGGAAGACGCCGGGTGCGGTCGACGAGGTCACCATGGAAGCACGCACCCTCGGCCCGCAAGACAGCGACCAGCTCGTGCGCGGCGCCGTGGCCCGGCTCGTCGGGCTGCTCGCCACCTCGGGCGGCAGCAAGCAGCCAGGGAAGGTCGGGCCGCAAGGTGAGGGCGATCGGGGTGGCGCGCGACGGGGTCGCGGCGCCCCGACGGGGCTGGTCGGCAGCCTCGGGAGGCCGCAGTCCCAGCCGTCCCCAGGCGACCCGACCGGACTGGCAGAGGTCATCGAGCCACTCGGGCCGGTATGTCTCAACTCGGGCCCGGAGCACGTCGGCCTCCCAGGAGCCAGCAGCAGCCTCGAACCCCTGGAGCTGGGCGACGACGGCCAGCACACCGGCATGCCCGGTCCGGAGCGTGCCGGGTGCGACGTGGTGCCAGTGCAAGAGGAAGCGGACCAGGTCCTGCGCAGTGACGGGTTGCACGCCGGCGCGCAGCCGGCGCCGTGCTCGGGCGTGGAGGCGGGCAAGCATGGGTCGGGCGCACCACTGGTCGGGCTCGGCGATCCGCTCGTCGAACCGACCCCGCAGGACTCCCCCAGCCGCCTCGATCCGACCGAGGCCGACGGACACACGCGAGGCGGGCAATCCGGTGGCGGCAGCCAGTGCTGCCACGGTGGTGGGCCCGGACCGTTCGAGGTGCCCCTGCACGATGTCGGCAGCAGCAGCGTCGGCGTCCGGGGGCCCAAGGATCGGCGATGTGGTCGGCCCGAGCGGCAGGGGCAAGGGACGCAGCGTCGCATCGGGCAGCGCCGCCGCCACCCAGGGCTGGCGCTCCGTTGCCACCCATCGCAGCCCAGCGCCGCCGCCCGGATCGCACGCCGCGGCCCGGCCCGCCTCCACCAGCGCGTCGAACGCCGCCTGGCAGTCCCCGATGGGTGGGTGGAGCACGGTTCGCAGGAGGAGGTCGTGGAGCTCCTCGCGGTCACGAGGCAGCCGTGCCTGCTCCGCCACGACCTCGTCGATGGCGCCGTGGTCGATCCTGCCGACCGGACCCGGCTCGCCAGGCAGGCCACGCCGCAGCGGCACAGCCCGGGTTCGCCGTTCCTCGAGTGGGGCATCGTCGAGGAAGGTGAAGGGCTTTCCGTCGAGGATCTCGTGGGCGAAGACCGACGGCTCGGTGCCGTCGACGAGGTGGGTGCGGATGCGACCGTCCTCGATGGCTGCCAGGACATCGACCAGCCCGTCGACGTCCATCGCTTGGTGCAGGCAGTCGTCGATGGCCTGGCGAACCAGGATGTGGTCGGGAACCACCACGGGCCCCGCCGCGGTGTTCTCCTGGCAGGCAGCCAACGCGGGGAACACCGCGGCGAGGAGGTCGTCGGCCTCCATGCGTTGGATGGGCAGGGGCGTCCGGCGCCCACCCCGGCTGCGCAGGACCGCCAGGGAACAGGTGAGGGCGAACCGCCACCGCGCCGGAAAGATCGGCGAGGTCAGCACGGCCTGCGCGAGGACCTCGGGTGCCGTGGCCGCATGCAGGAGCCGGGGGGCGTCGCCGAGCGGGAAGGCGTGGTGAACCCCAAGGGAAAGGACCAGGGCATCGTCGCCCGCAGCGGCCTGGAGCTCGAAGTCGAACGTGGCGCAGAACCGCTTGCGCAGGGCGAGGCCGAAGGCGCGGTTCACCCGCCCGCCGAACGGCGCGTGCACGACGAGCTGCATGCCGCCGGCATCGTCGAAGAACCGCTCGAACACGACGTCCTCGCCCGAGGGCATCACCCCGAGCTGGGCCATGCCGGCCCGCAGGTAGTCGACGGCCTGCTCGGCCACGGCGGCGTCCACGTGGCACGTCTCGCACACCCGGTCTACGGCCTCCGCCCGATCGCCCGCAGCCGCCACGGCCCGCCGGAGCGTCGAGACCTCATCGGACAGCTGGCGGCTGCGGCTTGGTGCCTCGCCGAACCAGAAGGGGATGGTGGGCGCCGCTCCTTCGGCGTCCACCACCCGCATGACACCAGCCTCCACCCGCCGGACGCGCCAGCTGTGGGTGCCGAGGACGAAGACGTCACCGACCATGGACTCCACAGCGAAGTCCTCGTTCACCGTCCCCACCACGACATCGTCGGGATCGAGCACGACCCGATAGTCCCCGACGTCGGGGATGGCCCCGCCGCTGGTGAGGGCAGCGAGCCGCGCACCCCGACGGGGCCGGAGCAGGCCGTGCACCCGATCGCGGTGCAGGTACGCAAGGCGCCGGCCGTGGCCGGTGGGGATGCCTTCCGAGGCCAGCTCGATCGCCTCGTCGAAGACGACTCGGGCCAATCCGGCGTACGGCGCTGCGCGTCGCACCAGCTCGTAGAGCCCGTCCTCGGAGCATTCCCCAGCCGCCGCCACCTCGGCGACCACCTGCTGGACGAGGATGTCGAGCGGAGCGACGGGCGGCTCGAGCACGTCGAGCCGCCCGGCCAATGCTGCGCCCACCAGGGCGACGCACTCCACCAGATCGTCACGGCTGAGAGGAAAGACGACCCCCTCGGGCACGCCCCCACGCTGGTGGTTGGCCCGCCCCACGCGTTGCACGAAGGTGGAGATGAGCCTGGGCGAGCCCAGCTGGCACACGAGGTCGACCGGACCGACGTCGATGCCAAGCTCGAGCGAGGCGGTGGCCACCAGGGCGCGCAGCGCTCCCGAGCGGAGCCGCTGCTCGACGTCGAGGCGGCGTGCGGCCGACATGCTGCCATGGTGCGCGGCCACGTCGTCGGCCCCCAGGCGCTCGCCCAGCAGGCACGCCAGGCGCTCGGCCATCCGGCGGGTGTTGACGAAGACCAGCGTGGTCCGGTGGCGGTCCACGTGCCTGGCGATCCGGTCGACCACCTCGCCGAACTGCTCGGTCGAGACGACAGCCTGCAGCTCGCTCCCCGGGGTCTCCACCGCCAGTCGCAGGTGGCGTCGGGTGCCGCAATCGACGATCGACGTTCCCTGCGCCGATTCGGACCTGCCGGTCAGCAGCGCCGCCACCCGATCGACGGGCCGTTGGGTGGCGGACAGCCCGATGCGCTGGGGCCGGCCACCGGTCTGGATGTGCTGCAGTCGCTCCAGGCTGAGGGCCAGGTGGGCGCCGCGCTTGTCGCGGGCCATTGCATGGATCTCGTCGACCACGACCGTCCGAATGTGACCGAGTGTGGGGCGCGAACGCTCCGCAGTGAGCATCAAGGAGAAGCTCTCCGGCGTGGTCACCAGGATCGTCGGTGGGCGTCTGACCATGGCGGCACGAGCGCTGGCCGGCGTGTCGCCCGTCCGCACGCCGATCGTCAGGTCCGGCACCGTGTGACCGAGCCGGCGAGCGAGCACCGCCATCTCTGCCAACGGAACCTCGAGGTTCTGGCGGACGTCGACGGCAAGCGCCTTCAGCGGGGAGACGTAGACCACCTGCGTACCGGCCGGCGCGTCCCCGGCCTCGGCCGCCCGGTAGGCCTCGTCGATGGCGACAAGGAAGGCAGCCAGGGTCTTGCCGGACCCGGTCGGGGCGGCGAGGAGCACGTCAGCACCCGCCCTGACCCGCGGCCAGGCCCGCTCCTGCGGCTCGGTCGGGCCGCCGGGGAACCGCTGGCGGAACCAGGCAGCCACAACCGGATGGAAAGCGGAGAGCGAGGGCGGCCCACCTCCACCCGGGCCGGGTCCACCGACCTGCGGGAGGACTGCGCTCGCCGGTCCGATGGCCACGAACCCATTTCACCATGCCGGTGTCGCACTGCCGGTGTCGCACTGCCGGTGTCGCCGGCAGGGCGAGGGCATGCCGCTGCACATCGGGCCGCGTTGCGCGGCAGAATGGGGGCATGTGGGAAGCGCCCCATCTGCGGTGCTCAGACTCCGACCGGGACCATGCGGCGGGCATCCTGCGTGACAGCCTGGGGGACGGACGGATCACGCTTGCCGAGCTCGACGAGCGGCTGGATCGCGTGTACACCGCCCAGACCTACGGAGAGCTCGCGACGGTGATGAGCGATCTCCCGGACTGGCCTGCGAACATGGCGGCGGCGGTGCCCGCCCCGCTGGCACCGCCCCCGTTCGCCCAGCAGGAGCCCGGCGCCCGGCGCCGCCAGGTGCGGCGCTTCGCCGGGGTCATGGCCGCATGCTGGATGGTCTTCTTGCTCACTGCCTCCATGCAGCCGGGCCATGGCGCGGGCGTGCTGTGGCCACTGTGGTTGATGATCCCGTGGGGGATCGCCATTGCCACCCGACGCGGTCGGCGGCGGACCCGACGGTCGAATCCCTACCTCTGAGCGGATCTCCCTCCGGACGCCCATCCGCCGGGCTGGCACGCGACCGGCTCGCCAGCGTCCCCGACAGCCCCACTGGTGGAAAGTCCACCTGGTACGATCCCGCCGAAGACAGCGTGACGTCACCGGACCGGCACAGGGGGGGTCCTGGCGGCGGATCGCCGAGGGTGTGGGGGCGACGCGCCCACCGAGAGGGGAGTGGATTCGACGTGGCGAACAGCGGGTACCAGGTTTCCCCGGAGCAGCTGCATCTCGCGGCATCTCAGGTCGAGCGCGGCGCAGCCAAGATCAAGTCGGCCGTCGACGACGTCATGCGCATCATCGACGGCATGGCAACGGAGTGGAGCGGCAACGCCCAGCAGCAGTTCTCCGCACTCTGCATGAGCTGGGCGCGCAGCGCCAACGAGCTCGAGAAGTCGGTGATCGGCATCTCCACGCTCATGCAGAACGCCGCCGAGGCGTACCAGCAGGCCGAGGCCCAGGTCGCTCGGCTCTTCGGCCACGAGGCGAACGACGCTTCGGCCGCAGACGCACCATTGGCGCCACCGTCAGGCAGCCCCTTCAGCGGCCTCGGTCCCCGTCCGCGGGACGACAAGGGGTCGCCCGTGGGCGCCTCGAACGACGCATAGGCCACCTGAGCCGCAGGGCGCCTGGGGGGCGGCTGGTCCGGCTCAGTGACCGGACCGGCGTCGGCGTGGCGTCCGGACCGGGTGAAAGGAATCCGGACCGTGAGTGGGGATGGTTGAGCAGTGGCTGAGGAGAACGAGCAAGGGATCGCCGAGTACCTCGTCGAGGTGTGGCGGGCTGAATGCCGTCGGCATGGCGACGACGACCGGCCATGGCCGGGCGCCGAGGCGCTCGGTATCGCTGCTGCGCTCACCGGGCGCTTCGACGACGACGACGAGCAGGTCGGCGCACTCGAACAGCAGGGTATGGCTTTCCTTCGCGGATCCGACCGAGCCTGGGCGGTCTGGCGCCTGAAGGTCCTTGACCGTGTGCTTCGTGCCGGCGGCTCGGAGTACGGGCTGGCAGCCATCGGCCATCTGCTGGAGCCCGATCCCACACCCGAACCGGCCGCCGCTGCCGAGCCCGCTGCGCCTGCCACCGCAGAACCCGAGCCCGAGCCCGCCGCGGCCGCTCCCACTCCCGCGTCGACGGCCGAACTTGGGCCCACTGCCACTGTCACTCCCACTCCCGCCCCGGCCGCCGCTGCCGAACCCGAGCCTGCTCCCGCCACCGCAGAACCCACACCCGAGCCACGGGCCGCGGCTGAACCCGAGCTGGCAGGCACTCCCACTCCCGCCGAAGCCGAGCCCGCTCCTGCCAAGA
>JAKAYQ010000285.1 GCA_021826725.1 Actinomycetes bacterium | reverse complement strand
GCAGCCATCGGCTACCTCACTAGATCGCGCCATGCGCACGGGCGAGCCCGAGCGCATCGGCGCAGTGGACAAGAACAGGTAAGAGAGAAGGTCCCCGGCTCACCACCCCGGGGCGGTCGTGCCACACGGCACCCGATCATCCGGAGGCGTGCCACTCGCGCTCCAATCTCGTCCAGAACCATGCGACGAGTGGGTAGCGGCGACGCCCATCGTACCGGACCCCGCTACTACCAGCAACAACCCCCCCGGACCCACCGATGTTCCCCCCGCGCGGAGCAGCACCGGACCGGGCACGAGCCACCTGCCGCGTGGGCCCGGAACGAGCCGGACCGAAGCGAAGCGAACTGCCGGCCGATGCCGGCGCGCGCTGGTCAGATGCCCAGTGCGTCGACGACAGCGCCGTACTCGGCGTCCACCGGCGTCGGCACGGTGATCTGGCTGATGGCCAGGTCGGGGTCCTTCAAACCGTGACCGGTCAGGACGCAGACCACGGTCGCCCCCGCAGGCACCGGCGTGCGCAGCAGCCCGGCGACAGAGGCGGCCGACGCCGCCTCGCAGAACACCGACTCCTCCACGGCCAGGAAGTGGTACGCCTCGAGGATCTCCTGGTCGGTGACCGCGGCGATGGCGCCACCGGACTCCGCCGCCGCTGCCGTCGCTCCATACCACGACGCCGGATTGCCGATACGGATGGCGGTGGCGATGGTCTCCGGGTGCTCCACTACCGCACCCTGGACGATGGGAGCCGCCCCCTGCGCCTGGAAGCCGAGCATCTGCGGCAGCCGGGTGCTGCGCCCGGCCTCGCGGTACTCGAGGTACCCACGCCAATAGGCAGTGATGTTCCCCGCGTTCCCGACGGGGATGCAGTGCACGTCCGGCGCGTCGCCGAGCACGTCGACGATCTCGAAGGCCCCGGTCTTCTGCCCTTCGATCCGGTAGGGGTTGACCGAGTTCACCACGGTGACCGGTGCGCGCTCCCCCAGCTCACGGACGATGGTCAGCGCCTGGTCGAAGTTGCCGCGTACCTGCAGCACCTTGGCCCCGTGCACCAAGGCCTGCGCCAGCTTGCCGAGGGCGATGTGCCCCTCGGGGATGAGCACGGCGCTCGTCAGTCCGGCACGTGCCGCGTAGGCGGCCGCCGACGCCGACGTATTGCCGGTCGAGGCGCACACCACCGCCTTGGCGCCCGCCTCCACCGCCTTGGTGATGGCCAACGTCATGCCCCGGTCCTTGAACGAGCCGGTGGGATTGAGCCCCTCGAGCTTGAGCAGCACGCGGGCACCGACCCGTTCCGACAGGCGCGGCGCCGGGAGCAGCGGTGTGTCGCCCTCCAACAGGGTCACCACCGGCGTGTCCGGACCAACCGGGAGGTGCTGGCGATAGGCCTCGATGACGCCGGGCCAGGCGGTGGCGGTCATGTGCGGTCGGTCCCCCTGGGATCGGCGCCAACCGGCACGGCCGGCGCGACGGCTGCAGCGTCCGGGGGCACGACCCCGGTGGAGACGGCGGCGCCCACCGGGGCGGCCGTGACCCCGCCCGGGCCGGTGGTGGCTGCCGCAGGCACTGCCTGACCCGGCTGGTCACCAGCCGGAAGATCGCCAGCCGGAGGGTCCGCGGTCAGCGGCCCGGCAGAGGGGAGCAGTCCGGAGCGGTCGCCGTCGAGCACGCGGAGCACGGCACCGACGTGGCGGACCGCCGCCAGGCCGGCCAGCTCGGCCAGGGTGTCGTGCACGTCGCCGTCCCGGGCGGTGTGCGTGAGGAAGATGAGGCGCGCCTCGTCGCCGAGCCCATCCTGCTCCATCGACCGGATCGACACACGGTGTCGCCCGAACACGGCCGCCACGGCGGCCAGGACTCCGGGCTGGTCGGCCACCTCCAGGCTCAGGTAGAAGGGGCAGCGAACGTCGTGGAGCGGGAGCAGCCGTGTGCGGCTGCGTGCCGGGGCAGGAGCCGCCGCTCCCTGCTGGCGGTTGAGGGCGGCATCGATGACATCGCCCAGAACGGCCGACGCCGTCGGCACGCCACCCGCGCCCCGCCCGTACAGCATGAGCTCACCGCACCAGTCGCCTTCCACGAACACGGCATTGAACGCGCCCCGCACCGCGGCCAGCGGATGGTCGTCGCGCACGAGCGCGGGGTGGACGCGCACCGACAGTCGCCCGTCGCCGGCCAGCTCGGCCACGGCCAGCAGCTTCACCACAAAGCCCATGCGACGAGCGGAGGCCACGTCCTCGGCCGGGATGCCGCCGATGCCCTGCCGGGTGACGTCCGCGTCGACCACCGCGCACCGGAAGGCGAGGCTGGCGAGGATCGCCGCCTTGGCCGCAGCATCGTGGCCGTCGACGTCAGCCGAGGGGTCGCGTTCCGCGTAGCCGAGGTGCTGTGCCTCGGCCAGCGCCGCCTCGTAGGTGACGTCCCCCTCCCCCATGACGCTCAGGATGAAATTGGTGGTGCCGTTGACGATGCCGGTGACACGCCGGACGCGCTCGCCGGCCAGCGACTCGCGCAGCGGGCGGACGATGGGAACCGCGCCGGCCACGGCGGCCTCGTAGAGCAGGTCCACGCCGGCGGCGGCGGCGGCATCGGCCAGCGCCGCGCCGTGCGCGGCGATCAGTGCCTTGTTGGCGGTCACGACCGCCTTGCCCGAGGCCAGCGCCGCAGTGACCAGGTCATGAGCGGGCTCGAGCCCGCCAATGAGCTCCACCACGATGTCGATGCCGGGATCCGTCACCAGCGCTGCCGCCCCGGTCGTCAGCAACCCCGGAGGCACGCCCTGGCGGGGCCGGCCAGGATCGGCCACGGCCACGGCCACCAGCTCCAACCGCACGCCCGAGCGTCCGGCGATCTCGTCGGCCTCGGCCACCAGCAGCCGGACCACCGCCGCACCCACCGTGCCGCAGCCCAGCACGGCGACGCGCACCGCGGGGGCATCCCCCTCCGGCACGTGCCTCGCCGGGCGGCTGGCGGGCTTCCGCCGGTTGTCCCCGATCGTGACCACCGGCTCACGCTACCTTCGCCGCCCGACCCCCCCGTTCACTGCACCCGGCGCGCCGGATGGCGACGGGCCCTGGCCCGCCGCGCCGGCTCCCCGGGCACGGCTCGGGACCAGGCCCCGGCGAGCGCCCGGGCGCGCCGGACCATGTCGGCCTGCCCAGGCGGGCATGGGAGAACCTCAGCTGTCGAGCCGGGTCAGGTCGTCGTCGGTCTCGCGCCGGACGACGACCCGGGCCCGCCCG
>JAKAYQ010000056.1 GCA_021826725.1 Actinomycetes bacterium | reverse complement strand
CGGGCCGGTCGGGCGCTCCGGGGGCCGGTGACATCCCTATGCTCGTGCCGCGGGTAGCCTCGGGCCCATGGCATCTGTGTCGACCCCCGGAGCTCCGGCTTCGCTGCCCCCGGTCGCGTCCCCCGTGGGGGCCAACCGCTTCGGCGGTCTTCCCGAAGGCGCGACCTTCGACGTGTTCCAGCGTCTGCTCAAGGAGCGCATCATCTTCCTGGGAACGGCGATCGACGAGTCGGTTGCCAACCTGGTCTGCGCCCAGCTCCTGCTGCTGGCAGCCGAGGACGGTGAGCAGGACATCGCTCTCTACATCAACTCGCCCGGTGGATCGGTCACCGATGGCCTGGCCATCTACGACACGATGCAGTACGTCAACTGCGACGTCAGCACCATCTGCGTCGGGCTGGCTGCGTCGATGGGGCAGTTCCTGCTGTGCGCCGGCACTCCGGGCAAGCGCTTCGCCCTGCCCCACAGCCGGATCCTGATGCACCAGCCGTCGGGCCAGATGCAGGGCCAGGCCGCCGACATCGCCATCCAGGCCGAGCAGATCGTCTATCTCAAGCGGATGATGGCCGAGCGGATCTCGCACCACACCGGCCAGCCCATCGAGCGGATCGAGGCGGACTCCGACCGGGATCGCTGGTTCACCGCCGAGGAGGCCAAGGACTATGGCTTCATCGACGCCGTGATCGAGAAGGCAGCCAGCCAAGCGGCCCTGAGCTGACCGGGCTCCGCCGGACCGTGCGCGACCGATGACCGACATCCAGACCGGCCCCGATGCCGGGCCTGCGCCGCACGCTCCGGCGGCTGGACCGGCTGCGCCGGACGACGACGAGCTGCTGCCGCTGGCCGTGCGCCAGGCACGCGCGGCTCTGCGCGGGCCGAAGGCCGAGCGGGTGGTGGCCGGGCGGGTGCACCTGCCGAGCCGGCTGCGGGAGCTGTGGCGGAACCGGGAGCTGTTCGTCTTCCTGGTCCGCAAGGAGATCAAGGTCAAGTACAAGAACTCGGCCCTCGGGTTCCTGTGGTCGATGCTCAACCCGGCGCTGACCCTGCTCGTGTACTTCGTGCTGTTCGGCTACTTCCTGAAGAACGGCATCCCGCTGTTCGTCATCTACCTGTTCTCGGCCATGTTGGCGTGGAACCTCTTCCAGACCGCCGTGATGAGCGGCACCATCGCCATCGTCAGCAACAGCGGCATCGTGAAGAAGGTGGCGTTCCCGCGCGAGATCCTGCCGCTCGCGTCGGTGGGCTCGGCCTTCATGTTCTTCTTCTTCCAGTCGATCGTGCTCGTCGCCTTCCTGGTGGCGTTCCGCCATGCCCCGGCATGGAGCGAGCTGTGGCTGCTGGTGCTGGCAATCGCCGCCCTGCTCCTGTTCGCCGCGGCAGTGTCCGTGTTCCTCGCTGCCGTCAACGTCTACTTCCGCGACACCCAGCACCTGGTGGAGGTGCTGCTGGTGGCCTGGTTCTGGGGCGTGCCCGGTGTCTACGCCTTCTCCGGGCACATCCATGACGCCTTGGCCAAGCACCACATCCTGTGGATCTACCTGATCGACCCGATGACCCCGATCGTCATGACATTCCAACGGGTCTTCTTCAACGTGAGCCATGCGTACAGCACGCAGCCACCGCACGCGCTCCTGCCGGTCATGGCCACCTACGGCACCCATTGGTATGTCGCCGCCAACCTGATCGTCATCGTCGTCTCCGTCGTGCTCCTGCTGGTCGCCATGGTGGTGTTCGGCCGGCTCGAGGGCAACTTCGCCGAGGAGCTCTGATCGATGAGCTCCGTGGCCGTCACCGCCCTCGACGTCTCCAAGCGCTTCCGCCTGTACCACGAAAAGCACCAGTCGTTGAAAGAGCGCGTCCTCCATGCCGGTCGGAACCCCTACGAGGACTTTTGGGCCCTGCGCCACGTGTCGTTCGAGGTGCTCGAGGGCCAGACGGTCGGCATCTTGGGGCGCAACGGCTCGGGCAAGTCGACCTTGCTCAAGTGCGTGTCCGGGATCCTGACGCCGACCGAGGGTGAGGTCCGCCTGCGCGGCCAGCTCGCCGCGCTGCTTGAGCTGGGTGCCGGCTTCCAACCGGAGCTTTCGGGCCGCGAGAACGTGTACATGAACGCGTCGTTGCTGGGGCTGTCGACCCGCGACGTCGACAAGCGCTTCGACGAGATCGTCGCCTTCGCCGAGCTCGAGCAGTTCATCGACAACCAGGTCAAGTTCTACTCGTCGGGCATGTACGTGCGTCTGGGCTTCGCCGTCGCTGTCAACGTCGAGCCCGACGTCTTGGTGGTGGACGAGGTCCTGGCCGTCGGCGACGAGCGGTTCCAGCGCAAGTGCCTTGGGCGGATCAAGGAGTTCCAGCGCGACGGGCGAACCATCCTGTTCGTCACCCATGCAGCGGACCTGGTGCGCCAGATCTGCGACCGGGCCGTGGTGCTCGGTACCGGCGAGATGCTGGGCGAGGGGCCACCTGGCGAGGCCATTCGGCTGTTCCGCGAGCACCTGCGCATGCTGGGCGAGGCCCAGGACGTCGCGGTCCCCGACGGAATTGTGGCGGTGGCCGACCCGCTGGTGCGGATCGCTGCGGTGGACGTGGAGCATCCGGGGACCGGGTCGCGACCGCATCTTCTGCCGGGCGAGCCGATGACGGTCAGCCTGCGGTTCGAGGCCGAGCGCCCCGTCGGCGACCTGGTGTTCTGGCTCTCCATCTTCAGCCCCACCGGCGACCTCGTCTTCGGCGTCGATACACAGGTGCTGGAGGTGCCGTTCGACGCTCCGGCGGGTGCCGGCGTCTGCGACTTCCGTTTCGACTCCGTGCCGCTCCTGGACGGTGCCTACCCGATGTCGATCGGGGTCCGGAGCTCGGACGGGAGCGTCGTCTACGATGAGCGCGAAGTGCGGTTCGAGATCGTGAACCCCGGACGGGTGCTCGGCAGTGTCGCTCTGCCCGTGCACGCAGAGGTCCGAGCGGTGACCCTGCAGTGATCGGTGGCACGGCCCGACCGTGCACCGATCCGAACTGCTGCACTGCTGGTCAGGGGCGATGCTCCGGAGGAACCCGTCGGTGTATGCCCGCAGGCAGCGGACGCGGTTCACCCACGAGTGGTCCCGTCCCAGGTAGGAGACAGCGTGACGACTGAAGACACCACGACGGCGCCGGGGACGAACAGCTCTGGCGGCGGCACAGAGCCGGCCGCGGCGGACAGTGGCACAGAGCCGGCCATGGCGGCGTACCTCGACCAGGTTCGCCGGGAGATCGACGACGAGGTCCGCCGACGCCGGGCCGCAGGGGAGTTCCCTGCCAGCTTCGAGCGCTCGCTCGACGAGCTGTTCGCCCGCTTCACCCCGACGGGGGCGTCAGACGATCGTTTCGTCGAGGCGATGCAGCTCGCCGACCGTGCCGCGTACTTCGACATTGCAGCACCGGTCGGGTCGCGTCGCACGGCCAAGGGCTTCGCCCGGTGGGCCCTGTGGCAGGCCGAGGCGTGGTTCATGAACTACGTGGTGAGCCAGCTCAACCACTTCGCAGCGGCCAGCACACGGGTGGCCCACCTCCTCGACGAGCGTGTCGACGACCTGGAGCGCGACATGGCCCTGCTGGCACCGCCGCCCGTGCCCGGCACGGTCACGGCGACGGCCGGCCCCGATCCGGCACCGTTCCTACAGGCCCTGCAGCAGCGCATGACTGCTCCGGGCACGCCCAAGGGCAGGGTGCTGCACGCGGAGTGCGGGAACGGCAGCGTGCTCGACGCACTCGTCGGTGCGGGCATCGACGCGTACGGGATCGACCCGGGCAGCCTCGCCCTGGACGCTGCGGCCCGACGCGGCCTGGATGTCCGCCGGGACGACGTCCTTGGCCACCTCACCTCGGTGCGGGCCGAGGCGCTCGCCGGTGTCGTCCTGTCCGGCTGCGTCGACCGGATGTCGCTGGCGGAGCGCCGTCGGCTGATCGACCTGGTCGAGCCGGCAGTGGCGCCAGGAGGCACCGTCGTGGTCCTGGGAACCGCTCCGGCCCACTGGGACGCGGCGGTCGGCCCGGTGGTGGCGGACCTGGCTCCCGGCCGCCCGCTGCACCCCGAGACCTGGCGGCAGCTGCTGGAGGCGGCCGGCCTGAGCGATATCGAGGTGGTCCAGGGACCGCCCGGCGGCGAGCCGTGGCCCGAGCCCGCAGCAGGCGACCGTGCGCTGGCCACGCTGATCGCCCGGCTCGAGCCGCTGCTCGGCGGCCCGGCCAGCTTCGCCGTGCTCGCCACCCGGCCCGCGGTCGGCGGGGACCGCCGGGCATCTGCGGGCTCCGGCCGGGCGGGCGAGCGCGCCGGGTCGTGAGACCGGCTGCCATCCACCAGGTGGTGCCGTCCTTTGCCGGGCGCGACGCCATCGGAACCCACACCCTGCACACCCGCGACCTGCTGCGGTCGCTCGGGTTCGCGTCGGACATCTACGCCGGCGGGTCACTGCCCGAGGTGAGCCACCTGGCCCGCTCGCTCGACGACCTGCCCGACCGGCCGATGGACCGGACGTGGCTGCTGTTCCACCACTCGAGCGGGTCGCCGGTGGCCGATCGCGTCCTCGCCCGGAGCGAGCCGATCCTGGTCGACTACCACAACATCACCCCTCCGGCGCTCATCGATCGGTGGGCGCCCTGGGTTCGTGACGAGGTCGAGCTGGGGCGCCGGCAGCTGGCCGCCTTCGGCGACCGGGCCTTCTTCGGGTTGGCCGACTCGGCCTACAACCAGCAGGAGCTGCTCGACGTCGGGTTCCGGCACACGGCGGTGGTCGCCCCCCTGTTCGATCCCACCGCCACCGACGTGGCCGCCGACGAGACGGTGGCGGCCGAGGTGCGCTCCCGCCAGGCTGGCGGGGGGGCGGTCTGGCTGTTCGTCGGGCGCGTCTCGCCGCACAAGGCCCAGCACGACCTCATCAAGGCATTCGCCTGCTACCGGGAGTGGTTCGATCCTGCGGCCACCCTGGTCCTGGCGGGGACGGGGATGGGGACGGAGTACCCCCGGGCGCTCGACCGGTTCGTGCGGCGTATCGGCCTGGACCGCGCTGTCGTCATCACCGGTTTGGTGACCGACGCCGCGCTCGTCGCCTACTACCGGGGAGCGGACGTGTTCGTCTGCGCGTCGGACCACGAGGGCTTCTGTGTGCCGCTGGTCGAGGCCATGCACCACGCCCTGCCGGTCGTCGCCTACGGCGCCGCCGCAGTGCCCGAGACGGTCGGCTCCGCAGGACTCGTGCTGGCCGACAAGTCGCCGGCCGTGCTGGCCGCCAGCATCGACCGAGTGCTGACCGATGCCGCGCTGCGCCGTCGCCTGGTCGACGCCGGCCTGCGGCGTGCCGACGATTTCAGCCTGGCCCGGGGGCGCCAGCGGTGGGCGGCGGCCATCGAGGAGGTCGTGGCGGTCGCCGGCCGCTCCGGCACTGGTGGGACAGGCTCAGGCAGGTCGGCGAGCGGTGTGGGCACGGCGGCCAGCGGTGTGGGCACGGCGGCCTGCGGCGAGGGCAGTGGCGCAGTCGCCGGAACCGGAGCCGGAGCCGGAGCTGCGACTGGGACTGGGATTGGAGCTGCGACTGGGACTGGGACTGGGACTGGGATTGGAGCTGGGACTGCCGACCGGGCCGGTGTGGTCGACGGGCCTGCGGCCGGGGCCGGGGGTGCCGACAGGGCTGGCAGCGTCGACGGGTCTGCGGCCGGGGCCCTCGACGCACGGTGAACCCGAGTGCCGTGAGCCCCAGCACCATCAGTACGAGCGCGGTGGGCCCGAGCCGGGTGGCCGTTCACCAGATCATTCCCTTCTTGCATGCAGCGGATGCGTCCGGGGCGCACACCCTCGCAGCGCGCGACGCCCTGCGGGCCGGCGGTTTCGATGCCGAGGTCTTCGCCGGCGACATGGACGAGGAGCTGCGTGAGGAGGCCCACCCGTTCGCGGCGCTGGACGGGCTCGCTCCAGCGGGACGGACCGTGCTGCTGTACCAGCTGGCCGTCGGGTCCGACCTGGTCGGAGAGCTCCTGCAGCGTCCTGAGCCGTTGCTGGTCAACTACCACAATCTGACGCCGGCCAGCTTCTTCTGGCGGTGGGCGCCTGACTGGCTGGCCGCGGTGGACAGCGGTCGCCGCGATCTGTACCGCCTGGCCGGGGTGGCCCGCCATGCCATCGCCGTGTCGCGGTTCAACCAGCTCGACCTGGTGTCCGCCGGGTACCGCTCGACCTCGGTGGTCCCGCCGTTCGTGCCGGTGGCCGGGGCCGGCGCGCCGAGCGGTTCCGACGGTCTGGCTGCCGGTGGGGTCCCGAACCCGTCAGCTGCGGCGCCGGGTGATGCGGATTGGCACTCGGCGAACGGCGTGGCACGTTCGTCTGGCGGGGAGATCGGTGCCGGGGCCGGTGAACCATCGGGCCGGGGTGCCGGGGCAGCGTGGCTCTTCGTCGGCAAGCTCCTGCCCCACAAGGCGGCGCACGACCTGCTCCAGTCCCTCGCCGTCTACCGGCGGATCTTCGACGGGAGCGCCACGCTCACCCTGGTGGGCGGCGAGCCAGTGCCGTCGTACTCTGCTGCGGTGCGGGAGCTGGCGGACGCCCTGGGTCTAGCCGGAGCGGTGCACTTCCTCGGACGGGTGGACGACCGGACGCTCGAATCGGCGTACCGGAGCGCCGACGTGCTGGTGTGCCTGTCGGACCACGAGGGGTTCTGCTTCCCGCTCCTGGAGGCGATGCGCCATCGGGTGCCGGTGGTGGCCTTCGGTACGGCGGCGATCCCTGAGACCATCGGCGATGCCGGCCTGGTGTTGCGCCACAAGGATCCGCTCACGGTCGCGGCTGCCGTGGACCGGGTGACCGGTGACCGGAGCCTGCGGGACCGACTGGACGCAGCCGCGCAGCGGCGCCTGGGCACCTTCGCGCCCACCGCAGTCGCCGCCCGGTTCGTGGCAGAAGTGAACCGGATCATCGAGCGCCAGGAGCTCGTCTCTCGCTCGGCAGGGGGGAGCGCCAGGCCGAGCGGTGGTCCGGCATCGCCAGCAGGAGCAGGAGCAGGAGCAGGAGCAGGAGCAGGAGGCCGGTGACCCGGCCCGAGGTGAACCAGGTCGTACCTCAGGCGGTCCCTGGTGACGCCACGACCGATCATGCCCTGGCGACACAGCGCCTGCTGCGGGAGCTGGGTCACCGCTCGGAGGTGTTCGCCCTCGCCGTGCACGACGACCTCGCCGGACAGGTGCGCTTGGTCCAGGAGATGCAGGGGCCCTCCACGCCGGACCGCTTCCTCATCTACCAGTGCGCGTCGCATTCGCCGCTCGGGGACTGGCTGTACGGCCGCCGCGAGCACATCGCGGTCTACTACCACAACGTCACCCCACCGGACTTTTTGCGCGGCTGGGATCCGGCCGGCCGTCTGGCCCTCATCGCCGGTCACCTGCAGGTCGCCCAGCTGGCCCGGGTGGCGGAGATCGGCATCGCGGCGTCGGCCGCGAACGCCGCGGACCTTCGGGCCAAGGGATGGACGCAGGTGACGGTAGCGCCGCTCCTGCTGGATCTGAGCCGGTTCGTGGGCGGCGGTGCGTGCGATGGGGGCGCCGGTGGGGCAGCCAGCGTGGGCCCTTCCAGCGGTAGTGCCGATGCCGGCCGGACTGGCGGTGCAGCCCGGACCGGCGATACTGGCCGGACTGGCGGTGCAGCCCCAACTGGTGGTGCCCGGTGGCTGTTCGTCGGCTCGCTGGCGCCCCACAAGGCGCAGCACCTGCTGGTCCAGGCGCTGGCGACGTACCGCTCGGCGTTCGATCCCGACGCAACGCTGACGCTCGTCGGTCGGCCCGTTGTGTCGTCGTACGCTCGCGCCGTCGATGCCTATGCCGCCGCTCTCGGGATCGGCGATGCTGTGACCCAGACGGGGGGGATCAGCCACCAGGCGCTCCTCGACGAGTACCAGCGGGCGGACGTGGTCGTTTGCGCATCCCAGCACGAAGGGTTCTGCGTGCCGATCGCCGAGGCGATGGCCATGGGGCGTCCGCTGGTCGTCGTCGATACCGGGGAGGTGGCGACCACCGCAGGAGTCGGTGGCGTGGTGGTGCCCGATGCCCGGCCCGGCACGCTGGCCACCGCGGTGCACCGGGTGGTGACCGACCCGGTGCTGCGCCGGCGTCTGGCCGGCGGGGCGGCGACGCGCGTCGCCGAGCTGGCGCTCGATCGGTCCCGCCGGTCGATGACCATCGTGCTGGAGCGCTGGCTGTCCGGCCGCGGTGCAGCGGACGCCGGCACAACCCGCTCAGACGCGCCCGAGCCCCGTTTCGACCAATCCGGCTGGGCTGGCGCGTGCGCTCTCGGGAACGGCGGGTCCGGTGCACGCGGCGTACCGGATGCCGTGGGTGGGTCGGACGCGGTCGGCGCATCGGATGCGACCGACGCGCCGGATGCGGTCACGCGGGGACGCGCCCCGGCGGATCTCTGGCCGGGCCGGTGAAGCACGCTCTGGTGGTGCCCCGCTACGGCCTCGACATCGTCGGTGGTGCCGAGCTGGGTGCTCGCCTGCTCGCAGAGCACCTGGTGGCGGACCGTGGCTGGGAGGTCGAGATCTTCACCACGTGTGCGCGGGACCACATGACCTGGGAGGACGAGTACCCGGCCGGGACCGAGACCCACCGCGGCGTCACCGTCCACCGATCGGCCAGCACCAGCGGGCGACCGCCGCTGTTCTTCTCGTTCTCCGAGCGGGTGCTGTCGGCACCGTCGGCGGCCACACCGGCCGAGGCCGAGCAGTTCATCGAGTTGCAGGGACCCGGGTGCCCGGCGCTCGTCGACGCGGTGGCATCGTCAGCGAGCGACCTGGTGGCCTTCTACCCCTATCTGTACAGCACGACGGTGCGTGCCATCCCGGCGGTGGCGGACCGGTCGGTCCTCATCCCCGCGGCACACGACGAGCCAGCCCTGCACCTGCCGATCTTCCGCTCGGTGTTCGGCGCGGCTCGGGGCTTCGCCTTCCAGACCGAGGAGGAGCGGGAGCTGGTGCAACGGGTCTTCCCCGTCGCCGACCGCCCCCAGGTGGTGTTCGGGCTGGGCGTCGACCCCACGCCCGACGGCGCCGGTGCGGGTCGGGTGCCGGGCGACGTCACCGGGCTGGGCGACCGGCCGTACCTGCTGTGCCTCGGCCGTGTCGACGGGTTCAAGGGCACCACGATGCTCGGGGGGTTCTTCGGGGCGTACAAGCAGCGCCGTCCGGGTCCCCTCGCGCTGGTCATGGCCGGACCGGTCACGGCGCCGCCGGCGCCACACCCGGACCTGGTCGTCACCGGGCCAGTGGACGAGGCCGACAAGTGGGCCTTGTTGCGGGGTGCCACGGCGCTGGTGAACCCGTCGCCGCACGAGGCGTTCTCCCTCGTCATCATGGAGGCGTGGAACGAAGCCGTGCCGGTGGTGGTGAACGGACGGTGCGAAGCCACCCGGGGGCACTGCCGGCGCTCCGCAGGAGGTCTGTGGTTCGACTCCTACGCGTCGTTCGAAGCCGTCGTCGACCGGGTCGCCGGTGATGCCGGCCTGCGCCGGGCCCTCGGGTGCAACGGTCGGTCCTACGTCGAGGAGCACTACCGCTGGCCGGCGGTGATCGACCGGTACGCGCGCTTCGCGGAGCGGGTCGCTGCTCGGTAGCATCCCGGCATGCCGACCCCTGCGGGCGTGCCCGCTCCTGACATCCGTCGCCTCCGCAGGAGCCGGCGGGCGGGCCTGCTGGTCGTTGCCGGCGCCGTGCTGCCGCTGCTGGGCCTGTCGGCCGGTCCGGCGGGAGCCAGCTCGCGTGTCGCAGGTGTGCCTGGTCCGGCGTCGGTGACGCTCAGCGTGCACGGCTACGGGCACGGCCGCGGCATGGGGCAGTACGGAGCGCTGGGCTACGCGCTCGACAACGGCTGGACCTACCAGCAGATCCTCACCCACTACTACGGCACGCTGGCGGCGGGTGGCACCACGACGCTCGGGACGCTGGCCGCGGCGGTCACCGGGTCGACCGGCCTGACCAGCGACGATGCCATGGTCACGGTGCAGCTGACCGCCAACCAGGGCAACGACGTGACGGTCACGGCGGCCGTGCCCTTCGTAGTGACCGGCAGCGGGCTCCCGGCGCCGGTGACCGTGCCAGCGGGCGGCGGCGCCCGCTTCGCGCTCGTCGCCGGCACCACAGGCGCACCGACGTGGACCGTCTCTGTGGACACCGGCGCCGGCACAGGGACGGGTGCTGGTCCTGGTGCCTGTGCCGGCGGGGCCGACGCATGGGGAACGCCGGTCGCCACGGGCGTGACGGCGCCCACCGCCACCCCGGCCACGCCGGCGGCCTTCCCCGCGTCGGGGACGCTGTCCGCGCAGACGCTGGAGCTCTGCCAGACCGGCGCCCACTACCGGGGCAGCATCGCCGGTGCCATCAGCCCGTCGGCCCCAACTGTGGCCCAGACCGTCAACCGGCTCCCGTTCGGGCAGTACGTGGCCGATTCGGCGGCTGCCGAGTCGCCCGGTGACTGGGGTTCCGACGGTGGGCAGGGCCCCCAGGGACAGCCTGCGGGGTTCCAGCAGACCGAGGCGCAGGTCGTGGCCACCCGGTCGTACGCCGCGGCCGAGGCCGTCGGCGGCGGGGTCGGGGGAGGCGTCGCCGACGTGTGCGACTCGACCGCCTGCCAGTCCTATCCGGGGATCGCCTACGAGAACGTCTACGACGACGTGGCTGTGCAGGACACCGCTGGCCAGGTGGTGCTTGCGCCCGGGGGGACCGTCGCGCGCACCGAGTACTCCGCGTCGACGGGCGGCTACACGGCGGCAGGCAGCGGCCCGGATGGGTTCGCAGCAGTCGTCGACGCCGGCGACAGCGTCTGCACCGCGCAAGCCTGCAACCCGTACCACACCTATACCGCCACCATTTCGGCGTCGGCCATCGAGGCAAGCTTTCCGCAGATCGGCACCTACCAGGCCCTTTTGGTGCAGCAGCGCACCGGGCTCGGTCCGCAGGGTGGCCGGGTGCTTGCGGTCACCGTCACCGGTACCGCCGGCTCGGTCACCGTGACCGGCTCGGCCCTGGCTTCTGCGCTGGCGGGCGCAGCTCAGGACCAGCTCGATGCCTTCGGCGGCACCTTCGCCGCCAGCGGGGTGCTGTCCGACTGGTTCGCGGTCGTCGGCCAGCCCAGTGGCGGCACCAGCGGGTACTGGCTGCTCGGGTCCGACGGCGGGATCTTCGCCTTCGGCACCGCCGCCTACGACGGGTCGATGGGGGGCAAGCCGCTGAACGAGCCGGTGGTGGGGATGGCGGCGGTGCCTGGTGGTGGCGGCTACTGGGAGGTGGCGTCGGACGGGGGGATCTTCTCGTTCGGCTCGGCGGTGTTCGACGGGTCGATGGGGGGCAAGCCGCTGAACGAGCCGGTGGTGGGGATGGCGGCGGTGCCCGGTGGTGGCGGCTACTGGGAGGTGGCGTCGGACGGGGGGATCTTCTCGTTCGGCTCGGCGCCCTTCTACGGATCGACCGGTGCCATCCACCTGAACCAGCCGATCGTCGCCATGGCGGTGACGCCAGACGGGCACGGCTACTGGCTGCTGGCCGCCGACGGTGGCGTCTTCGCCTTCGGGGACGCTGCGTACTTCGGCTCGCTGCCCGGCGCAGGCGTGAGCGCACGTGCTGTCGCCCTGCTCCCCACCGGTGACGGCAACGGGTACCTGATCGTGACGTCGTCGGGCCGGGCCATCCCCTTCGGTGACGCACCCCAGCTGGGCGATGCCACCACAGCGGTGTCGGGGTACAGCGGCACGCTCATCGGGGGCGCCACGCCCTGAGCAGCGGTGCGGGGCTGTGCCATCCGGCGGTGGGCGTGCGTCAGCCAGTGTGGGCCACGACCCACTGGGGTGTGACGGTCGTCGCGGGCACGATGGCGACGACGGCCCCCACCGGCACGGTGCGATAGGCGATGCCGTGCGCCCGCAACACCGTCGTGAACTGTGACGCGTTCATGCCCATGGGACCGAGCTCCGGGTTCTGGAACTGCTGCTCGTAGGCGATGACGTCCGCGGTGCTCGGGCCGGCGAACAGCCAGGCAGCACGGTGGGCTCGTGCCACGGTGGCGGCCAGCGTCGGGGCGCGCACGAACCGGGCCGGCGTCACGACGAGCCGGCCACCGGTGAACAGGTCGAGGTCGTAGGCCACCCAGTAGTCGGCGTAGGCGCGGGTCACGTGCTGAGCGACGAGATCCCCGGCCACCGAGCGGGCGGTCGCGTCTGGGTGGCCGGTGATGGACGCCGGTGCCGCGGCAAAACCGGACAGGGTGGTGGAACCGGGCACTGCGGTCGCGGCGTCAAACCCGGCGACCACCGATGCCGCCGCGCATGCGCAGGCGACCACGGCCATGGCGGCGCGCCGGCCCGGATGTCCGCCGGGAGCGGACACGACGGCTGCGGCTCCATGAGCGCCATCGACGACGGGGTGATCGGGGGTTCCTTCGGCCGCCGGCAGTCGCTGCCCGCGCAGCCAGCGGTCCCATCCGGCGACGGCGGCCACCACAGCCACCGCCGGCAGGTACATGCCGTAGCGGCCGTCGCGCCAGTACGAGGTGGGGCCCATCGCCGCTTCGATGAACGGATAGGCGACGACGGCGACCACCACCACGCGGGCCGCGGGCAGGTGCCTGGCGGCGACGACCATCCCGGCGAGCAGGACGGTGATGGTCGCGGCGAGCACAGCGATACCGGTGGCGCGGCCGCCGAGCCATGCGCCGGTGACCGGCAGGCGTGCTCCGAAGACCATGGGCAGGGTGTGCACCAGAAAGACCTGCAGGCGCCCGATGTAGCCCATGGCGCCAGGACCCTGGCCGGCGGTGGCCTCGCCGAGCGAGGCGAAGTGGTCGTGGACGCTGCCCACCAGCCACGGAGCCAGCGCGATCCCGGCTGCGGCAACTCCGGCGGCGACCGGGGAAAGCGCTGCCGTGCCATAGCGGCGCACTGCTCGGACGACGATCCAGACAGTAGCGACCAGTGCGGGCACGGCCACGTACAGGATCTCCGGGGACGCCCACCAGCCCAGGCCGGCGGCCGCACCGAGCAAGGTCCACGAACCGGCCCGCCGATCGTCGGCGACCAGGCGGGCGACGGCCAGCAGCACCAGGAGGGAGCAGACCAGGACCACGCCACGGAAGCCGTACTCGCGGGTGGAATTCCAGAGATCGGCCTCCGACCACACCCAGACCAGTGCTCCGGCGACGGCTCCGGCGCCGGAGCTCCCCGCCAGCTCCCGAACCAGCCGCCATGCGACAAGGCTGCCGACTGCTGCCAGTAGCGCCGGTGTGGCGTTCACCACCCAGGGGTGCAGCCCGAAGATTGCGATCAGTGCGGCGGTGACGTAGGGCTCCACGCCGCCGTAGGCCTGGCCCCAGTAGAAGACCATCAGGTGGCCGCGGTCGATCGCCTGCGCCATCAGGCCGACGACCGCCTGGTCGGCGTCGATGGGATCGTGGGCCAGCAGCCACATGCGGAGGATGGCACCCAGCACGACGAGCACCGCCACCGCCACTGCGGTGGCCACGGCGGCCGGAGCGGACGTTCGTCGCCAGGAGTGCGACTCGGGTCGACCAGGAGCGGGCATGGTGCTCGGCGGCACCCTATCGGAAACAGCAGTACGAGTTTGTATCGACACGGAAGGTGTTGGTTCGGTGCGGGCTGCCGGCTACCGGGCGGTGGGCGGTGCCGGTGAGGACATGGGTCCGCTGGCGGCGGGCCGCTCCGGCACACCGGCGCCGGTGCTCGGTCCTGCTGGCGGGCTGGTGGGGCTGCCGGCCCCGGCAGGTCCCGCCAGCGGCTCGGGAGACGGCGCGCGGTGCAGGTCCGGGAACTCCCGGAGCCGCCCGAACCGGCCCAGGCGGCCCACGTCGATGCCGACGTCTGCGGTGTGCAGCATGGCCCGGTCGCCCGCACTATTGCCGTAGGCCCAGATGACGACCGCTCCGCGGGCCCCGGCGCCTCCGGTGCTGC
Source organism: Actinomycetes bacterium (assembly GCA_021826725.1). Lineage (GTDB taxonomy): Bacteria > Actinomycetota > Acidimicrobiia > Acidimicrobiales > UBA8190 > JAJZYI01. Next base: position 1,979 of record JAKAYQ010000056.1, on the reverse strand, counting down.
GGGTGCCGGCGCTGCTGTCGGTACCCGCCGACCCAGCCCAGGCTCGCAGGCGCCGCGCCTTCTCCTGCCCGCGGCAGTTGGCGCCGTCGTAGCTCCCGGTCAGGCGACCGTCGGCATCGACCGCCAGGCGCGTGGCCAGGACCTCGTGCGCCCCGAGCGCCATGGCTGCCGGCCGGATGTACAGGTCCGGCGAGGCCGACACGATGGCGACCCGGTGGCCGGCGTCGAGGTGAGCCTGGAGCCGGGCGACCATCTCGGGTCGAGCGTGGCGGCGGAAGTGCTCCGGACCGAAAGCGGCGCCCCGCTCGGCCACCTCGGTGGCCGTCCGGCCGGCCAGGACGGAGCGAAAGAGTCGTTGCTTGGTGTCGTCAGCCCACGTGCCTCCGAGGATGCCGGCAACGGCGATGCGCGGTGCCAGCCGGATCGTGGCGGGGAGCACACCCTGCCAGCCGGCCACCGCGACCAGGAACCGCCACACGCTCCCGCCGTTGGTCATCGTGCCGTCGAAGTCGAAGCCAACGACCACCTTGGGCGGGCTGTGGTCTGCCGTGGGGCTGTGGTCTGCCGTGGGGCTGTGGTCTGCCGTGGGGCTGTGGTCTGCCGTGGGGCTGTGGTCTGCCGTGGGGCTGTGGTCTGCCGTGGGGCTGTGGTCCGGTGACGGGCTGCCAGCGCCGATCGGGACGGTCATGCCGGCATTCTCCCAGAGCCGGGCTGCCGGTTCGGTCGGGTCACCGGTGACCACCAGTGGTGTGGAGGGAGTGGAGGGTGTGGAGGGAGTGGAGGGAGTGGAGGGTTCATTGCAGTCGCGTCGTCCATCCGGTGCCGTTCGGATCGCGTCGTGAGGGCGTCGCATCCGGGTCGCGACGGGCGGCGCCAGGCGGGACCGGCTCGCAGCGGGCGTGGCACCTCGAGCCCGGATTGTGCACGGACCACGCTCCTCCAGCTCCGCATGTAAAGCTGACCTGTCCGGTCGACATTCAAGTCCCGAGCAGGTACAGTCAGCGGTGACCGAACGGACACGTTCGCCGGCCCACGTGGCCACGAGACCGATGATGAGGAGGCCCACATGACGGTCCGACTGGGTGACATCGCCCCTGACTTCACTGCCGACACGACCGACGGCGTTATCAGCTTCCACGAGTGGCTGGGCGACTCGTGGGGAATCCTCTTCTCCCATCCCAAGGACTTCACACCGGTGTGCACCACCGAGCTTGGTGCGTTTGCCAAGGCGAAGCCCGAGTTCGACAAGCGCAACGCCAAGCTGATCGGCCTGTCCGTTGATTCGGTCGAGTCGCACCAGGCGTGGAAGGGCGACATCGCCGAAACGCAAGGTCAGGCCCTGAATTTCCCGATCATCGGTGACGAGGACCGTAAGGTCGCCGATCTGTACGAGATGATCCACCCGAACGCGAACGACACGCTGACGGTGCGCTCGGTCTTCATCATCGGTCCCGATAAGAAGATCAAGCTGACGCTGACCTACCCGGCGTCGACCGGCCGTAACGTCAACGAGGTGCTTCGAGTCCTCGACTCGTTGCAACTGACGGCCGACTATCAGGTGTCGACGCCGGTCGACTGGAAGGACGGGGACGACGTGATCATCGCCCCGGCCATCGCCGACGACGAGGCCAAGCACAAGTTCCCCAAGGGCTTCACGACGCTCAAGCCGTACCTGCGGCTGACGCCCCAGCCCAACAAGTGAGGGTGCGCCCTCGCGGCGCATCGGGACAGCGGATCAGGGTCGGCCCTACGGGGCCGACCCTGCCGCGTCGTACGCCAGGCAGCTTTGCCAGTGAGGGGGTGTGGGTCCTTCCTGAGCTTTGGTCGTTGAAGTTCAGAAGTCGATGCCCAGGGCGTCTCGGTGATGGGGGGTCTGGAGGGGTGTTGGCGGCGTGACTGTCTGACGACGTGGGCGCGGCTCGTGGCTGTGCTCTTTGCGGACGTGTCAGGTGGGTTATGGCTCTGCTGGGTGGCGAGCG
>JAKAYQ010000284.1 GCA_021826725.1 Actinomycetes bacterium | reverse complement strand
GCGACTCGCTCGACGGCCTGGCGGCGACGGGGCTCGCCGACGCGGTAGTAGCCGGTGGTGGTGTCGAGCTTTCGGTGGTCCATGAGCTCGCGCAGCACGTCGATGGGCACCCCGGCATCCGCGTGGCGTTGCGCGTAGCTGTGCCGGTAGGCGTAGAGCACGACGCGGCGGCGTTCGAACGGCGTTCCATCCACGGTGGTCAGCTCGGGCAGCCCCTTCACCCATTCGCGGTGGGCGAAGCTCAGGCTGAACGCGGTGATCGAATGACGTCCGTCGGGGTTGCGCCGGTCGGTGGGCAGCAGCTTCAGCTCGCCGGTCGGGGTGGCCGGAAAGCGGGCGACGACCCGGGATTGTTGGGAGACGATCACCTGGGCGGTGGTCTCGGCGATGGGGAGGCGCCGCCCGAGCCGGTTCGCCTTGTGGTTGTCGAAGACCAGCACAGCCAGACCATCATCGTCACGAGCCAGGCAGTCGAAGGGGAGATCGCAGATCTCCTCGGGGCGCCGGCCGGTGTCGATGGCCAGCTCGATGCCGGTTCGCGTCTCGGGCGAGGCGATCCGGTCGAGCTGCGCGCACAGCTGGGTGAGGATCTCGGCAGGTAGGTCCCGTCCGAGCTTGGCCGACTCGGGCTTGTCGGGTACGTCGTCGCGGTGGATGGCGAAGTCCTCGCCGAGACCGGCGGCGACCCGCCCGGGGCGGGTGAGCCCCATGGCCCGCGTCCTGTGCAACACCGCCCGGACCTCACGGGTGGCGCGGATGCGGGCATCCGCGCTGATCCGGTCGACCGACACCAGGTAGGCGAGGCGGTTCAAGAACGCCTCCATGTCGGCCCGGCCGAGCGCGCCGGGCCGCTCGCCTCGGTCGGGGCGCAGGCGGAGGGATTCCGACAGCATGACCACGCAACCGATGTGGTGGCGCACCGCGAGCCCGCCGCTGGTGCGCCGCCCGGGGCGGATCCGTCGCCTCGGCAGGTCGTCCGCCGCCCACGACTTGGACAGCTGGCGCAACCACGGCTGGCTGATGCGGCCGAACGACAGCGTGCCGGTGTGCCCGAAGACCCTCAGGTCCCAGTCATCCCCTGCGACTTCGCTCTCGGGGGTGGCGAGCGCCCGGCGGGCGTAGGCGGCGAGGGAGTGGGCGAGGCCCACAAAGCCGAGGTTGCGCTGCTCGGGGATCACGTACTCGTCGAGCGAGTGCACCTGCTGGCGGCGCAGGTCGTCGATCACGGCCCGCAGGTCGGCTTCTTTGGTCTGGACCCGTTCGATGAGACAACGTTGCTGGAGGCCGAACAAGACCTGGGCCAGGACGAGGGGATCCAAGCCGCGCAGGCTCACCTGGCCGCCGAGGCCGACCGCCGGCTCGGTCCGCCGCCATCGCCTCTCGTCGAGGGCCGGGTCCGCCCGGCGTGCGTGACGCCACCGGAGCTGGTGGGCCTCGCAGTAGTGGCCAGCCGGGTGGCGGCGCTGGCGGGGGCAGGCCGCCACCAGGCACGCCCCCAGGGCGGGGAGGCCCACCGTGTCGGGGTGGGCCACGAACGCGTCGACCTCGACGCCGAGGCAGCGGCGCTGGTCGTCGTGGGCCCTGCAGCACTCGGCGGGCCCCGAGACCCGCTCGCGGGCGCAGCCGGCCACCACGCAGGCCGCTGGTGCCCGGCGTGACCTGCCCGGCGGGGGAAGCAGGCCCAACTGGTCGTCGCCCAGCCCCGCGGCGGCCAGGCGAGCCTGGCAGGAGAAGCAGATCCGCCGGGCGTTGGTGGCCGTCGTCGAGCACCCATCCACCTGGCGCACCGGACGGACCACCAGGCGGTGCCCGTCTGGCGGGGACAGCACCCCTCGCTCGGGATCGAAGCCCATCTCGGCCAGGAACGCCTGGTCGACAAGCGCCATGATCTTCGCCGCTCGAGCGTCTCTCTCGACGAGGGGTGCCGGGCGCGCCGACACCGAGGTCAACCCGGCCAGCGACGACGGGCTCATTGTTGGACACTTCCCGACGTCCGAGGGGTCCCGACCGCGTCGACCGCCCGGCGCAGCCGGGCCGGGTCGGGGTGCAGGTACACCTGCGAGGAGGCCACCGAGCGGTGCCCGAGCAGCTCGGCGATCACGTCCAGCGCTCCTCCGGCGTCCGCGACGTTGCTCCCGAACGCGTGACGCAGCTGGTGCGGCGCGACGGCCACCTCCAGCCCAGCTCGGGCCGAGCAGGCTCGCAGCAGCTCGTTGATGGCGTCGGGGCGGACCGGCGCGCCGAGCGGGCGGCGGAACAGGTTCACCACCAGAAAGTCGCTCCCCTCGCCGTCAAGGTGAGCGGCTCGCTCGAGCTCGTAGGTGTCCAACGCCCGCACCACCAGGCCATCGAGCGGCACGATCCGGCCATGGCGGGACTTCGCCCACGCCTGGTTGGGGTTGTCACGCCGAACCACGTGCAGATGAGGCCCCGCCACCTCGCAGCGCAAGACGGAAGAGTCGGCTGCGGGATGGACATCGCTCCGCCGCAGCCCGCACACCTCCCCGCGGCGCAACCCGGCGCGGGCCATGAGCAACACGATGAGACGATCACGTGCCGACCCGCACGCCCCGAGCACGGCCACGATGTCGTCGTCGGATGCCCGGTTCACCGCCGGATCGGGCTCGTGCAAGCGGTGACGGGCCCGGAGCCGCCACGGGATGCGGCCGTCCTCCCGGCGTGCCTCCTCGGGCAGGTCGGCCTCGTCCGCCACTTCGTAGACCAACGGCACCAACCCCGCTGGTGCCGCTCCGGTGGCGACCGCGTGGGTGACCATGCCGCGCACCGCGGTCAGCACCACGTTGACTCGCCGGGCGGCGCGCACCGGCCGGGCGCCCGGGCCCGCCAGGAGCTCACCCGTCCCCTCTCCGTCACCTGACGTTGCGGGCGCCCCGGGCGCGTGTCGCAGCCAGGTCATGAACAACCCGATGTGCTCCACGCCGGCCTGCCAGTGCAGGCCGCGCAGCTCGCACCAGCGAAGGAACAGCGCGATGGCCCCCGCATGGGACTTGGTGGTCAGCTCCGCGGCGTCCCGACCGAGGCGCAGGTGCCGCAAGTAGGCGTCCGCGTCCTCAACGGTCACCAGCGCATCGTCGACCACCGTCCAGTAGCGGACCCCCGACGGCAGCTTGACCATGAACGCCCGCATCGCACCCTCCCGTGGCCGGCAGCCAGACGGCACAGGACTACCAGCACCCTGTGACACCACGTCGGCAACAGCCCAAGAGAAGCCGGGCGTCCG
>JAKAYQ010000283.1 GCA_021826725.1 Actinomycetes bacterium | reverse complement strand
ACTGTAGGCGCAACGGGGGTCACCGGCGGCTGTCGTGGAGAGCTTCCTCTCCTGGATCGGCCGCCTCGAGGCCACCGGCGCGCCATCTCCACCTACGTGTGCCGTCGCATCGCCGACCTGGCCAAGGTCGGTTCCTCCGTGACTGCTGGGCGCTCGGACTGACTGAGCCGGGGGCTATGGCCGGCGTCCCCGACGAGGTGGCACTGCGCCGAGCGGATCGTCCGCCACCGCTCCGACGGGTTCCCGACGATGTCAGCAGCGCCCCCACAAGCAGTGATGGCCCGACTGTGGTGCTACGACAACGGTAGTTCACCGAAAGTTCATCCAGAGATCACTGGCCGGACACCAACGGTTCCCGACGGGGTCACCCGGCCCCGTCATGCTCGTCACGTATCAGCAGAGGCTGATGACATGAAGGCTCGTCGATGCGACGGGGAGGAGACGGCTGTGAGTGACCAGACGGCGTCGATGACCGAGCTGTACCGACCGCTGGACGAGGCCGAGGTCGGCCGCAAGCACTGGCTGACGGTGTTCACCGCCGGCATGGGGTTCTTCACCGACGCGTATGACCTGTTCATCATCGGGACGGTCACGGTGCTGCTCACGCCGATCTTCCATCTGAGCACCAACCAGATCTCCCTCCTCAACTCGGCGTCGCTGCTGGCGTCGGTGGCCGGTGCGCTCACCTTCGGAAAGCTGATGGACCACCTGGGCCGCAAGCGCATGTACGGCGTGGAGGTGGCGATCCTCGTGGTCGGCGCGATCTTGACGGCGTTCGCCTGGAACTTCACCTCGCTGTTCATCTTCCGCCTCGTCGTCGGCTACGGGGTGGGCGGCGACTACGCCACCTCGGCGGTGATCACCTCGGAGTATGCCAACAAGCGCTCCCGGGGCCGCCTCGTCGGCTCGGTGTTCGCCATGCAAGGCCTTGGCCTCATGGCTGGCCCGGCGATCGCCTCGATCTTCCTCGGTGCGGGGGTGCCCAACGGCATCGCCTGGCGCCTCATGCTCGGTCTCGGCGCCGTCCCGGCCGCTTCGGTCATCTACCTGCGGCGCAAGATCCGAGAGACCCCCCGCTACACCTTGAGCGTAAAGGGCGACGTGGCGACCACGGCCAGCACGGTGGCCTGGGTGACGGGCCAGCAGCCCGCCGTTGGGGGCAACGGCTCGAGCCCGGCCGGTGCCACGAGCCCGGCGCTCGGCAACGGGAACGGCAACGGTGTGCGGGTCCGGCTCACCTCCAAGCCCTTCCTCCTGCGCCTGGTCGGCACGGCGGGGAGCTGGTTCTTGATGGACATCGCCTTCTACGGCAACTCGGTCTCGAGCCCGCTCATCTTGAAGCTGCTCCAGCCGAAGGGCACGCTGCTCGATCACACGCTGATCTCGCTCGGCATCTTCGCCGTCGCTGCCTTCCCTGGCTACTGGCTGGCGGTGTTCATGATGGACCGCATCGGAAGGAAGCGCATCCAGTGGCAGGGCTTCGCCGTCATGACCGCCGCCTTCGCCCTCATCTGGCTCCTCCCCGACGGGGCGACCGCGGTCGGCGTGTTCCTGCCGCTGTTCGCCATCAGCTACTTCTTCATCGAGTTCGGTCCCAATGAGACGACCTTCGTCTACCCCTCGGAGATCTTCCCGACCTCGGTGCGGGGCACCGGGGATGGGATCTCGGCGGCGGCGGGCAAGTTCGGGGCGTTCCTCGGCGCCCTGTTCGTTCCTCACCTGCTCACGGCCGTCGGCATCAGCGGGGTGATGGGGGTGATGGCCGGGGTGTCTGCCATCGGGATCGTCCTCACCTTGGTGGCGCTGCCCGAGCCCAAGGGCCAGACCCTGGAGCTCGCCTCGGCGGAGATCGCCCCCGAGCCGGCCGTCGCCGCCGTCTCGGCCCGATGACCGCCGGCCGCGCCGCCGCTGGGGACAGCGTCGTCCCCGCACGGGTCGGTGTCCCTCGCCCGGGCCCGGGCCCGGCACTCTGCGCTCAGGACGTCGTCGTGGACCTGGCCGCCCACCTCGTGCACGTCGGGAAGCGCGTGCTGGTCGTCCCGCCCAAGGAGCTGCAGCTCCTCGCCGCGCTCGTGGGCTCGGCGGGCACGGTGGTCGCTCGGGGCCAGCTGAGCGACACGCTCTGGGGCCCCGGCGCTGCTCCGACGAAAGCCCTCGACGTCTTCGTCCGCCGGCTGCGGCGGCGGATCGAGCCAGACCCGAGCCGGCCCCGCTACATCCGCACGGTGCGGGGCGTCGGGTACGTCTTCGACACCGTTCGGCCCTCACGCCCCGCGGACCACCACCGGCCGCCGGAACTGGTGCGTCAGCTGCACGAAGGGCGGCGACGGGCGTGCTGAGCACGCAGCCCCTCGACGCCGCCGCCCAGCTGCTCGCCGACCCGCTGCGGGCTCGGATCGTGGCGCTGCTCGCCGCGGAGACCATGTGCACCTGCCACCTCGTCGAGGTGACCGGTGCCCGCCAGACGACCGTCTCCCACCACCTGCGGCTCCTCCGGGAAGCGGAGTGGGTAGAGACCGAACCGTGTGGACGCTTCACCTACTACCGGCTGCGTCCCGAGCCGCTGCGCGCTCTTTCGGCCGAGCTGGATGCCCTGGCCGATGCTGCGGCGCAGGCCGCGGACCGTAGGCGCCCCTGCTGAGCCATACGACGGGTTCACACAGGCCTCGCTGGCCAGAGCCGACCGCAACCGGGGAGCGTTCAGCCGCCGAGGCAACGGCAGAGGGCCGCGAGACGGTTGGGCGCGACCTTCCACCAGGTCCGTCGGCCTCGCCGCTCCCCGACGATCAGACCAGCCTCGGCGAGCACCTTGGTGTGGTGCGAGATCGTCGGCTGGCTCCGCCCGAGCGGGGCCTCCATGTCACAAGCGCAAGCCTCGCCGTCGCGCTGGGTTGCGACCAGCGACAGCAGCCTGAGGCGTACTGGGTCCGCGAGCGCCTCGAGCACCCGGGCCACCTCGGTCGCTTCGGCGTCGCTCAGCGGCGCCTCCACCAGTGACCTGCAGCACACCAGCGAACTGCTCGCTGGCGTGCGGACTCCTGCACCGAGGACCATCGCGCATCTCGATCTTCAGCCCGGGCGCACGGCCGGGCGGGGGGGCTGGCCGGGATCGCCCGACGGTGCGAGGAGCTGGGCGAGGGCGCTGAGGCGTTCGGGCACGAGGCGGTAGTAGGCCCAGTTCCGACGCCGGGACCGGGTCACGATCCCGGCGTCGAGCAGGACCTTCAGGTGGTGGCTGACCGTCGGTT
>JAKAYQ010000055.1 GCA_021826725.1 Actinomycetes bacterium | reverse complement strand
GGCGGGGACGGGTACTCGGTCTTCTTCAACTATCCGCCGGTGCCGGAGACGATCCACATCACCCTGGCCGAGGTTGCCCGATGCAGCCGGGCGGGCATCAGCATCAACACCTTCGTGCTCGACGCCACCCTCTCGCTGCGGGGGTTCGTCGACCAGATGACGCGCCTCAACCGGGGCCGGGCGTTCTACACCACCCCGGACACGCTGGGCGACTACGTGCTGGTCGACTTCCTACAGCACCGTCAGGCGACGCGTCGGACTGTGCGGCCGGGTGCCTGACAGCCTGCTGGAACGGGCCGGGGTGCGGGTGGCTGACGGCCCGCCGGCACGGCGTGCGGGGTGCGGGTGGCTGACGGCCCGCTGGCACGGCATCAGCTGAGCGGGGGGTCCGGTGCGTCAATGAGCGGGTCGCTCGCCGGTGTCGTGTTGCTCCGCCCCGGCGATGGGTTTCGCAGTCGCGTCCCGAGGGTGCTGACCGGCTCGTCGCCGACAGCGCTCACTGGTCCCTGAAGCACCACGCGGCGTAGCAACGAGGCCTGTTCATGCGCGAAACCCCTTGCGGCGCCAGGCCGTTTGGGATAAGGATGACAACACTGTAGTTACACTGATGCCACCACGTGGCGAGGGGAGGCGGACCGATGGACATCGTCAACGTCTTGTACGGCCGCCAGGAACGCGAATGGCAGGGCCGGGCCAACTGCATGGGTGTCGACCCGGACCTGTTCTTCCCGGAGCGGGGGGCATCGACCCGGGAAGCGAAGGCGGTCTGCCGGGGTTGCGTCGTGCGCGAGGACTGCCTCGACTACGCGCTGTCCAACGGCGAGAAGTTCGGTATCTGGGGCGGGCTTTCCGAGCGGGAGCGCCGCCGCCTGCGCCGCGAGCGGGCCATGCTGCTCCAACCGGCGGTCACCGCTTCTGCATCCTGACGGGCGGCCCTGGCGCCCGTCGGTTACGGCTGTCGTTGCGTCCGGTGGTTTTCGCACGGTCGCGAGATCGCACCTGGCCGGTTGACATGGTGACGCGCTGACCCGTCAGGCATGGGGCAGACGAGCCTCGAACGTGCGATCGAGGTCGAGCCCGCACCGGGCACGCTCCTCGGGATCGAGGGCGGCGGCCACAGCGAGCGGGGCGAGGCCCACCAGCTCGGCGCGGGCCACCTCCACCCCGAGGCCATGGGCGGCTGCGGTGACCGCCGCGAGCACCGCGTCGGGACCGACGGTGAACGGGTCGAGCAGGTTGCACGACACCTGGGCGTGGCCGCCGATGTCGAGCCCGAGCGCACGGACCGCTGGACCCCGGACAGCACTGGCGATCTGCCGGGCTGCGGCGATGTCGTTCCCCATCAGCCATACGTTGTAGGCGACCAGCGCGGGCCGGGCGCCCACGGCGCACGCGCCCGCGCTCGGGTGCGGCACCGGCGGTCCGGTATCCGGCTGCAGGCCGTCGAAGGCGTGCCGGCGGACCTCGGGAAGGGTCCGCTCCGGGCCGTACACGAAGCAGGGCAGCCCGAGCGTGGTCGCCGCCCATGCGGCGAAGCGCTGGCGGGCAGCGACGGCCCGGCCCAGGTCGTCGCCGGGACGGGCAACCGCGCCCGTGGGGTCGATCGGTACGAACGGCACGACGTCGACCGCGCCAAAGCGCGGGTGGGCACCATGGTGGCGTCGCAGGTCGATTGTCTGTACGGCGGCCTGTGCCAACCGCCGGGCCGCCGCTTCGACGTCACCGCCCTGCAACGACCCCAGGGTCACCACCGCTCGGTTGTGGTCAGGGTCGCGGTGCAGGTCGAGGAGGACGGGCCTGGCCGCGTTCGCCAGGTGCCGGAGGACTGCTTCGTCACGCCCCTCGCTGACGTTGACCGGGCAGACGAGTCCACCTGGATCGACGCTGACGCTGTCCAGACGGTCTTTTCCACCGACCTCGGCCGACAGAGCGCTCGGCTCCTCAGGCGTGATCAGTGAGCGGCGACGTGCGCGAGCCTGCGCTGTCGCAGGAGCCGCCGGCGCTCGCGCTCCGACGCACCGCCCCACACACCATGATCGACCCTGTTGTCGAGCGCGTAGTCCAGGCACTCGGCACGGACCGGGCACTCTGCACAGATGCGCTGTGCGACTTGAACTCCGACACCATCGTTCGGGAAGAAGATCGCCGGGTCCATGTCCTTACAGCGACCGCGACGCATCCAGTGGGTGTCCATGGCACCTCCATCGACTAGTAAGGACTTTACCAGCGGGCGTCTTGAGCGAAACAGGAATCAACCCAGTTCACAGGAAGTCTCAGGAATCGATGTGCCGTGCCGCGAGGGTGGCAGGTGGGTGCAGTGCCGGTAGGCTGTCGCGCCGTGCCCGAGGAAGCCGAAGAGCAGCTCGAAGAACCACAACCGCCCGTAGGTGAGGTCCGTGTGGTGTACCTGGGTCCGGTGGCGCCCCACTGGGAGGTGCATGCCGTGACCGGGCCAGCTGAGGTCATCGACCCGTTCCGGGATCGGACCCTGGCCCGGCTCACCCTCCTCCCGCCGCACGATCCGCAATTCCGGCGCAACCGCGAGCGGGTCGTTCGCGACGCCGAGCGGGAGCGGCTGGATCTTGGGTGGGACCTGGGCGCGCCCGAGGAGGACAGCACAGCGGAAGGGTGATGCCCCCGCGGTCCTGCGCCCCGGTGCCGGTCAGCGCCCGGGTGGCCAGCCGCTCAGGTGCCTGCCGGGTCCGTCAAGTCGATCCGCTCCAGCCACAGGCCGGGAGCTTCGATCTCGGATGGCGTCGGGAGGTTGGCACCGCCGGCCCACAGGCGGGCAAGGCCGTCGTCGCCGGCACGCTCGAGCACGCCCGACACGAAGGCGGCGCCTCGGTCCAGCGTCGCAGGCCCCATGTCGAGACCGAGGAGCATCTCCGCGGCCCGGGCGGCCGAGTCGCGCTCCACCTGCTGCCGCCGCCATGCCTCGCCGAGCGCACCCCGGCCGCCGAGCAGCCGGGTGGCAGCCCGGTCCAGGACGTGCTCGACGTATCCGATAAGGGCCGCGCCGGCAGCGGCGAGCTCGTCGACCGCGCGCTCGCGCGCCGGGGACGGCTCGGCAGCGGCGACGAGCGCTTCGGGGTCGCCCAGCAGCCGTTGCAGGGATTCGGGGTCGCTGGGGTCGAAGCCGCCGAGGCCGCCGACCAGCTGGGCGTTGTCGGCAGCGGTGGTGCGGGCCACTGCCGTCAGCAGCTGTCGGAGGCGGTCGGCCACTCCGGTGCGACCTAGCACCGCGTGGACCGTGCTGTCGCGGAGGCACACCCACAGGCGGACATCCTGCTCCGGCAGCGACCAGTCGCTGGCGAACCGGTCGAGGTTGGCCGGCACCACCAGCATGCGGTGTCGCGAAGAGCTTGGGCGGGGCACCGGCAATTCGTACTGCCCCAGCGTGGTGCGGGCGAGGTGACCCACGGCCGAGCCCAGTTGCATGGCGGCCAAAACGGGGCCCATGGTCGACATGGCCTGAGCCAGGAAGTCGGAGATCCCCGGGCCGGGCTCGTCTCCGAGGTCCCGGGTGAGGCCCGTCATCGCCGCCGTGGTGTCGGCGCTGCCAGCGGCGTCGAGCACGAAGGCCCAGTCCTCCACGGTCTGCGCGGCCCACGTCCCGGGCCCGGCCGCCTGGACTTCGAGCGTGGCGCCGTCGCCGGTGACGTCGATGCCCGTGATCTCGGTCACGTGGAGCTGTGCGACCTGCAGCAGCTCCTCGATGGCCATGCGCTCCAGGGGATCGGGGTAGGTCTCGGGCCCAGCCTCGGTTGCGACTCCGGTGGCCATGGCTCGGGCCATGTCCACCTTGGCTGACGCGCCACCCATGCCCGATCCCATCATTCGCAGCAGGTCGGCCAGGAACTGCTCCATGAAGTTGCCGCCGGGGCCGCCGGGGCCGCCAAAGCCGCCGGAGCCGGGAACGTCGGGGAGGTCCACGCGATCGAATCTAGGTCGTGGCGCCGCCTGGCATGACGCGATGCGACGTGGCGTGACCGCCGATCAGGGAGGCACGGCACCGACCAGGCCAGGTGCGGAGCTCAGCCGGGGGACGCGCTGAGGGTGACAACCACGGTCCGGGTGCCGCCCGGGCCGGTCACGCTCAGGTCGACGGCCTGGCCGGGCGAGTCGACGTACAGCGCCGCCTGCAGCTCCGGCCATGTACAGACCTGGTGCCCGTCGACCGCCACCACGTTCTGGCCCGGCGCGAGCACGCCGTTCACCGGAGCGCCCGGGAGGATGCCGCGCAGGGTTGCGCCGCCGCACGTACCGGGCGCGTCGGCCCCGGTGATGCCCAGCCAGCCGTGGACGACGCGGTGGGCGCTGGCCAGCTGCTCGGCGACGCGCTGGGCCAGCCAGCCGGGGACGAACACGTCCATGCGCTCGCCGCTGGTGGTTGTCTGCGCGTCCAAGATGCCCGCCACTTGCCCAGCCCCGTCGACAAGGACGCCGCCCCACGAGTCCTGCCGGAACTGCACGTGGTCCGCCTCGATCACGTCGAGCAGGGGCTGGTGCCCGCCCGGACCACCGCTGGTCCCGGACGTGCCGACCGCTTCGACCTGGGCGAGGGCTACCGCTGCGGTGAGAGCGGCGGTGCCGGTGGTGCTCGCCGGGGTCGATCCGCACAGGCACTCGGTCATCGCCAGGTCGCCGGCGGCCATGGTGCGGCCAGCGAAGGTCGCCGGCGTCACCGGCTGGTCGATGGCGACCACCGCGACTCCGCTACGCGCGTCGGTGGCGACCACGCTTGCCGGCAGGCGCTGCCCGTCCGGCAAGATCGCCGTCAGGTGGGTGGACTGCCCGAGAGCCGCTGCCGCAGTCACGACGAGCCGCTTCGCGGTAGCCACACCGGTGACCAGCATCGGGTGCTGGTGGCCTTGGGTGATGACAAGGCCGACGAGCGATCGCCGGACCTGGGTCATGGTGGCCCGGACACGGGGAGCTGGAGCGACGGCCGTGGTCAGGCTGGTGGCATTGGCGGCCAGCACGCTGCTGGGCCGTGCGGTGCTGATGGACGGCCGGTCGGCCACCAGCACGACGAGAGCCACCGCCAGCACGATGGCTGCCGCGCCCACGACGGCGGTCGCGGGATGCCGGCCCGACACGGTGGTGGGCCGCCCGCCGCCGCCCGCCGTCGCCCGCCATGCCCGTCCACTGCCATCGGACAGCCCGAGTCCACAGGGCTCGACGTCCAACGAGGCGAGGTCGACCGGATCGGTGCCGGCCTTCCCCAGCTCCGACGGATGCCGCCACAGGCGGTCGTCGGGGGGCAGCCACCCACGCAGGACGACGTCTTCGTCGCCTGCGTCTTCAGGGGCTCCGTCCCCGGTGAACGACCCACCGCGGTCCATTCGGCCGAGAATAGTGGGGTATGCCGCCCCGAAGCAGTCGGCCCCGTGGCGATCTCGGTGTGACGCCTGCCCGTCGATGACCCTCCGGCGGCCCTACCATGGCGGGCACGCGGTACCGTGCGCCCACGCGGCGGCGCCGCGACCGGGGCACGGTGCCGCGGCGACAAGGTGGTCCCGTGGCGGTGGCCGAGACACCTCCGGTCACCATCGGGCTCGGGCACCACGGCAACGCAGCACCACGGCACCACGGCACCACGGCACCACGGCACCACGGCACCACGGCACCACGGCACCACGGCACCACGGCACCACGGCACCACGGCAACGCAGCACCACGGCCCCACGGTGGTAGGTGGATCCACCGGACCTGGGACTGCTCCGAGCCTGGCGCCGCAACATGGCACGACATTCCCGAACGACCCGGCCGGATCGGGCCGTCGGCACGACAAGGACCGCAACCGGCATGGCGCTTCTCGCAGACAGCAGCTTCCGCACCAGGGTCGGCGACGTCGATGGCTAAAGACGTCGCCATCGACCTCGGAACCGCCAACACCCTCGTCTATGTCCGGGGAAAGGGCATCGTCCTGAACGAGCCGACGGTGATCGCCCTCAACACCCGTACGCACGAGGCGCTGGCGGTCGGCCTGCAGGCCTGGCAGATGATCGGCCGGACACCCGGGTATATCGTGGCGATGCGTCCGCTGCGCCAGGGGGCGATCACCGACTTCGACATCACCGAGCGGCTCATTCGCCTCATCCTGCAGCGCAGCGGTGTGTCTCGGCTCAACCGCTCTCGGGTCCTCATCTGTGTGCCGTCGGCGATCACGTCGGTGGAGCGGCGCGCCGTGCGCGAGGCGGCCCGGCGGGCCGGAGCGTCGGCCTCCTACCTCATCGAGCAGCCGATGGCAGCGGCGATCGGCGCAGGGCTTGCCATCGAGGAGCCCATCGGCAACATGATCGTCGACGTCGGAGGCGGGACGTCCGAGGCCGCCGTGATCTCCCTCGGCGGGGTCGTGGCCTCACGGGCCATCCGGTGTGGCGGATTCGATCTGGACGCTGCCATCCAGGCCTACATCCGGCGCGAGTACGGCCTGGCGGTGGGGGAGCGGACGGCCGAGGAGATCAAGATGGCCATCGGCTCGGCCGCTCCCTACGAGGACGAGGCCAAGGCTGAGGTGCGCGGCCGTGAGCTGATGACCGGCATGCCCAAAACGGTGGTGCTGTCGCCTGCCGACGTGCGCAGTGCCATCGAAGACCTGGTGCGCCAGATCGTCGACGCCGCGGTCACCTGTCTGGGAGATGCTCCTCCGGAGCTGGCCCAAGACATTATCGTCCAGGGGATCCACCTGGTTGGCGGGGGCTCGCTGCTTCGCGGTCTGGCCGGCCGGCTGGCAGCAGAGACAGCGGTGCCGGTGCATGTGGTCGACACCCCGCTCGAGTGCGTGGCTCTCGGCGCCGGTCGCTGCCTGGAGGAGATGGACTCGGTGCGGTCGCTGTTCCTGGAGGACGACTGATCCACCCGCCGGCTGACGCCGCCGGCCGCCGGCCGAGTATCGGCTGTCGGCTTCCGCCGTCCAACCGATCTCTGCTCACCGGCGAATTTCCATGTACCGGCCGACTCACGCCCGGCTGCCCGCGTCGTCCTCAGATCCAGTCGGCTCCCGACGCGTCGCCGCCCGGCTCGGGACCTGCTGCACCGGCGTGGCCGGGGCCGGGTGTGGGGATGAAGTCGGAGTTGGGGCTGGTGTCGGCAGCCTCCGGAACCGGAGTGCCGGCCCGGTCGGGATCGTGTGGCTCCGGGACCGGTGTACCAAGTACGTCGGGATCAGGGCCCATCAGCTCCTCTACGACCTCGCGCACCTGCCAGTCGCGGTCGGAACGGCACCGCTGCAGGGCTTCGTCGGCCCGAGGGTCGTCGAAGGCGGCCAGGGCCACTGCGGCCCGGCGCCGGAGCGGTGGTCGCCCGCCCAGTGCGTGCAGGACCGCGTCGAGGCCACCTGGGTCGCCGATCGCGCCCAGTGCTGCCACCGCAGCCTCCTGGCACAGGGGGTCTGGGTGTCCCGTGGCCAGTGCCGACAGGCGGGCGACGGTGCCGGTCGGCCGTGCCGCCAGGGGGAGCTCGCCCAGTGCCCACGCAGCGGCTTCGACGACGGCGTCGTCGGCGTCGTCGGTGGCGACGAGCAGGGCTGCTCCCTGCTCAGCGAGGTCGGCGGTGGTGTCGTCAGGAATGCACCGGTCCGCTGGCGTGGCAGGGCTGCCAGCGGCAGCATGGGCGGCAGCAGCGTCGTCCGTACGAGCGCGGGCGGCACAAGCCACGTCAGCGGCGGCAGGGACGCTGGGATCAGGAGAGCCACTGGCGGCAGGGCTGCCGGCGGCAGCGTCGGCGTCGTCGTCGTCGTGAGCGGCAGCAGCTGCGTGGCGCCCGGCGATCGTGGCGCCGCGACGCCGGACGCCGGGATCACGGTCGGCCAGTGCTCGGGCCAGCGCAGCGGCATCCCATCTGCCGAGCCGGGCGAGCGCGCCGAAGGCCGAGGCGCGTACCGAGGGATCTGGATCGAGGCTGCGCTCGGTGGCAGTGTCCTGGTCGCCGAGGTGCCCGGCAACGGCAGCGTGCTGCCGCCGGGCCGCCGAGCTGTCGCCAGCAGCGTGCTGCCGCCGGGCCGCCGAGCTGTCGCCAGCAGCGTGCTGCCGCCGGGCCGCCGAGCTGTCGCCAGCAGCGTGCTGCCGCCGGGCCGCCGAGCTGTCGCCAGCAGCGTGCCGCGGTTGGGTCTCCGGCCCGTCGCCAGGAGTCCGCTGATCCGTGGCAGGCTGTGCGGCGCTTGGGCCGGCTGACGGGCTCGCTGCCAACGATGACCTCCTCTCCTACCACGCTACCGCCCGCTCCCGGAACCACCGGCCGCCGCCGCCGCTGGCCAGCGGTCGTGCTCGTGCTGGTTTTGGTCATCGTGGTGGGCATGGTGGTGGCGAACCGGGTGACCCTCTCGTACTACGCGCTGGTGCCGGGCCGGGCCCAGCCGGTGGCCGGCTTGATCACCGTCCCGGCAGCCCACGACCACCGGCTCCACGGCACCATCCTGCTCACCGATGTGGGCGTGGAGCAGGTGACGGCACTGCAGTACCTGCCCGACCGGCTCTGGCGCACGGCGACCACCGTCGTCCCGACCAGTGACCTCACCGGCGGATTGCCGGCCTCGGAATTCGCGCTGCAGGGCACGGTGGACATGGAGGAGTCGCAGTTGACCGCCGAGGCGGTCGCACTGCGCCAGATGGGCTATGCCGTGCCCGAGGCCGACGTCGGCGTGGTGCTGTACGCCATCATCCCTGGTACCCCCGCCTACCGGTCGCTGGCGGTGGGCGACGTGGTGACCGCGGTCGACGGCGTCCCGGTGCGCAGTCCCTCCGACCTGGTGGCGGCCATCCGCGCCCACCGGCCTGGCCAGCAGGTGACGCTGTCAGTTGGGACGGTCACGAGCCCGACCCGGACTCACCCGGTCACCCTGCGGCTGTCCGGGCAACGCCAGGGAAGCACCGTGGAGCCGATCCTGGGCATCCCCTACTCGCAGCTGCCGGGCTCGAGCGGGATGGGGACCCAAGCCGTCTACGACTTCCCGCTCCACGTGACGCTGTCGGCGGATGGGATCGGCGGTCCCTCCGCCGGGCTGGCGTTCACGCTCGGGCTCCTCGATCGCCTGAGCGGCGGGGAGCTGACCGGCGGCCGGATCGTGGCAGCGACCGGGACGATCGACCCGACGGGCGCGGTGGGAGAGATCGGGGGCTTGCCGCAGAAGACGGTGGCGGTCGAACGGGCGCACGCCACGGTGTTCCTGGTACCGGCAGCCCAGGTCGCCCAGGCGCAGGCACATGCCACGTCCGGGCTGACGGTGCTGGGCGTCACCTCGCTGCAGCAGGCTTTGAGCGACCTGCGGCGCCTTGGTGGTCACCTGGGGGCGGCGGGGAACGGCCCACCTGCCGGTCCCACCGGTCACGCCGTGCCGGCAGAGTGGCAGTCGGCGCCGTGGTCCTGATGCCGGTGGTCCTGGCTCCGGTGGCGGTCGTCGGTCGCCTGCATGGCGCAGTTCGGACGGCGGCGGCCGGTGTGGGCATCGCCTCGGGGGTCTCGGTCGCCTCGGGGGTCTCGGTCGTCTCGGGGGTCTCGGTCGTCTCGGGCGCGGGGTCGTAGGCTCTCCGCATGCCCGACGACCGCCGCCTCACCATCTCAACCGCATCGGCGCGCCTGTCGGTGGACGAGGTGCAGCAGCACCACTTCTCGACGGTGCGACGCGGCTTCGACCCCGGCGAGGTCCGCGGCATGCTCGAGCTGATCGCCCGGGAGATGGCGGGTGCCGCCGAGCGCGAGGCTGAGCTCCGGGCGGCCCTGGCCGACGCCGAGCGGCGGGCGGCGAGCCCCGAGGTGGATGAGGAGACGTTGACTGCCGTCCTCGGGCAGGAGACCGCCCGGGTGCTGCGGGCCGCTCGCGACGCGGCTGCCGACATGGTGAGCCGCGCCGAGGAGGAGGCCGCCAGGGCACGGGCTGAGGCGCAGGAGCAGGCCGAGCAGGTGGTGAGCCGGGCCGAGCAGCATGCCGCGGAGCACATCTCCCAGAGTGATGCTGCCGCTGCCGACACGCGGCGCCGGGCCCAGGACGAGGCGACCGCCCGGGTGGAGCACGCCCGGGCGGAGGCCGACGCCATGCTGGTGCAGGCACGCACGGAGTGTCGGTCCATGGTGCAAGAGGCCCAGGAGCTGCGGGCGCGGGTGCTGTCGGACCTGGCCAAACGGCGGCGCTCCCTCCACTCCCAGATCGAGCAGCTGCGGGCCGGCCGTGAGCGCCTGGCCCAGACCATCCAGGGCGTCCGTCACGCCGTCGACGGGATTGCCGACGAGCTGTTGCACGCCGAGGACGAGGCGAGGCAGGCCGCCGAGGCGGTTCGCGTCATGCCGCTGCCCGACGACGTGCTGGGCGAGCCGGACCCGGATGCGCCATACGTGTCCGGGGTATCGGCGTCTGCGGGTGACGTGGCGTCGGGTGACTGGCGTGTGGTTGCAGGTGGGGCGGTGACCGAGCCCGCTGAGGCGGCGTCTGCGGGTGACGTGGCGTCGGGTGACTGGCGTGTGGTTGCGGGTGGGGCGGTGACCGGGCTGGATGGTGAGGCGGTGACCGGGCCGGATGGTGAGGCGGTGACCGGGCCGGATGGTGAGGCGGTACCGGGTGCCATTGTGTCGGCTGCCGTGGCCTCGCCGGACGAGGAGCCACCAGCTGCCCCGGCTGCCGGCGGTTCGGATGCCGACGGTTCGGATGCCGACGGGGGCTCCGGCCGGGGCCGCGGTCGGCGACGCACGACGGGCGCGGCGGCAGGGATCGACGCGGAAGCTGGGGCGCGAGCGAGCTCTGGGATCGGCGACCTGGGGACGGGGGGTGTGGCTGGGGTGGCAACCACGGTGTCCGCAGCCCGACGTGCGTCGGCGACAGCCGATGAAGCCGGCAAGTCCGGTGATGACGCGGCGAGGACGGCTGCGGTCAGGGCGGGCGACGGGGAGGCTGGTGGTCCTGCGAGGACCGTGGCGGGCGAGGCGGCGGCCGATCAGGGGAGTGGGTCGGCGACCGGCCCGGCGATGAAGCACGCTGCTGGGCGACCTCCGGAAGGCGATGTCGACGCGCTCTTTGCCCGGCTCCGGGCTGCACGGGGTGCGGGTGATCCCGGTGCGACCGAGCCCCGAGACGGTGATGCTGCGTCGTCGCCGGATGGCGGAGGGCGTGCCGCCCCGGTTCGGGGTGCGGGTGAAGGCCAAGGCCAAGGCCAAGGCAAGGGCAGAGGCAGAGGCTCAGATGCAAGCGCAGGCTCAGATGCAAGCGCGGGTGTGGCCGGTGTGAGCCCGGCCTTCTCGATGCTCGACGACGACGACGGGCCGGCGGTTCGCATCCTGCAGCACGACGCCAAGCCGCGGCCGCGGCGCCGCCACCCGGCGCGGCCCGTGGGAGCGGCTCCGGCCGGTGAAGCGGTCGCTGCTGCCATGCCAGCAGCGCCGACCGCTTCGACGGTGATCGTTGCCACACCGGGGAGTGTCGCGGGCGAGGCCACGGAGGCAGATCGGGCCGGAGGCGTGGAGGTGGGGGCCGGTGGCGACGTGGGGAGCGCTGGCGACGCCCCGACCGGGGCG
Source organism: Actinomycetes bacterium (assembly GCA_021826725.1). Taxonomy (GTDB): domain Bacteria; phylum Actinomycetota; class Acidimicrobiia; order Acidimicrobiales; family UBA8190; genus JAJZYI01. The sequence continues at coordinate 4,898 of JAKAYQ010000055.1, read as the reverse complement.
ACGTCCGGAGGAGCACCCGGGGCGGAGGCCGACGCGGATCGGGGATCGGCGTCCGAGGTCGACGCGGCCGCCGCCGACCCCGAGCTGGCGCGGCGCGACGAACTGGTCCGTCCCGTGATCGCCGGTTTGGCCCGCCGGCTGAAGCGGGCACTGCAGGACGATCAGAACGACCTGCTCGACCGCCTACGCAATGCCGGTGCCGGCCGGGCCGACGGGTCTGCACTGCTTCCGGAGGAGAGCGAGCATCGTGCCCGCTATGTGATCGCCGTGCGCGAGCATCTCGACGAGGCTGCCCGCGCCGGCACAGCGTTCTGCGGGTCCAGCGCCACCGCGCCGCCGATGGCGGCGGTCGCCGACGAGCTGGCAGGAGCGCTGGTCTCCGCGCTGCGGCGGCGCCTCGACCTCGGGGACAGCGCTGCCGACGACCAGCAGGCTGCCGAGCGGGTCGGCGCCGCATTTCGGGAATGGAAGGGCAGCCGGGTGGAGGCGCTGGCCACCGACCACATCGTGGCGGCATTCTCTCAGGCGGTCGTGGCCGGCACGCCCGCCGGCAGCGAGCTGCGCTGGGTGGTGGATGACGACGGCGGGGCCTGCGCCGACTGCGACGACAACGCGCTCGACGACGGCGTTCCGGCAGGGCAGGAATTTCCTACTGGGCACCGGCATCCACCGGCGCACGCTGGCTGCCGCTGCCTGCTCGTGCCCGTGTCGCCGTAGGCTCACGAGCCGTGCGAGTACCCCCCGACCTTCCCCGCGCAGCCCATGGCAGTCACCGGCGACGGACCTGGATCCTGCTCGGCCTGATCGTCGTCATCGTGGTTCTGGCGTCGCTGCACACGCTTGCGACGATCGTCACCGACAAGCTGTGGTTCGGCTCGGTCGGGCTCGGCTCCGTCTGGAACCGCCTGTTCGACGTCAAGGTCGGTATGTTCCTGGTTTTCGGCGCCGTCTTCTTCGTGGCCATGTGGGCCAGCCTGGCGATGGTCCACCGCCTGGCGCCGAGCGAGCTGACGCTTGGACCCGAGGACGAGCTGGTTCGGCGCTACCAGCGAACGGTCGCTCCCCACGCGGTGGCGCTGCGCACTGTGGTGGCACTCGTCGCCGCGCTGATCGCGGCGTCGAGCACGCTGGGGCAATGGCAGAATTACCTGTTGTACCGGTACGCCGTCCCCTTCGGGACGAAGGACCCGCAGTTCCACCGGGACATCGGGTTCTTCGTCTTCAAGCTGCCGTTCCTGTCGTTCGTGGAGAACTGGGCTTTCGTCTCCCTGGTGGTCGTCACCCTGGTGACGGTGGCCGCGCACTACTTCGAGGGTGGCATCCGCCTGCACCATCAGGCACAGCGGGTGGCACCCCAGGTGAAGGTCCACTTGTCAGTGCTCCTGGCGGCCATCGCGCTGGTGAAGGCCTGGGGCTACGTGCTCGCCCGGTACCAGCTCGACAGCTCAACCAATGGCTACGTCCAGGGCGCCGGCTACACCGACGTCCATGCCCGCATGCCCGCGCTGGAGCTTCTGGTGTGGGTGTCGATCGCCGCTGCGGTGGTGCTGCTCGTCAACGTGCGCAGGCGTGGCTGGATGCTGCCGGTCCTCGCCGTCGGCACGTGGGCCGTCGTGGCGGTGGTGGCGGGGGCGATCTACCCGGCGCTGCTGCAAGTCCTGAAGGTCAACCCGGCCCAGAACGCCCTGGAGCGGCCCTTCATCCAGCGCAACATCGCGGCCACCCGTGCCGCGTTCGGGCTCGGGCATGTCACGACCACCTCCTTCGCGGCGGACCAGCAGGTGAGCCAGACCGAGCTGAACGCCTCCCAGCAGAGCTTGAACGACGTGCGGCTGTGGGACCCGTCGATCACCAGCCAGACGTTCACCAAGCAGCAGCAGATACGCGGCTACTACTCGTTCAACGCGCTGGCCACCGACCGCTACATGGTGAACGGCACGCTCACGCCGGTCGTGGTGGGTGTCCGCCAAGTCGACGACACCGGTCTACCTGCACAGGGATGGGTGAACACACACCTGCAGTACACCCACGGCTACGGGATGATCGTGGCCCTGGCCAACCAGTCGTCTGTCGGCGGCGAGCCGATCTTCGGCGTGTCCAACGTCCCCGACACCTCGACCGCGGGCCTGCCGACCATCACCCAGCCGAACGTCTACTACGGGCTCCCCAGCTCCGACGGCGGCACGTCCCGCTTCGTGGTGGCTGACACCGCCCAGCCTGAAGTCGACTACCAGGCCAACAACGGGGTCACCCAGGAGTCGCACTACCACGGCACCGGCGGGGTACGGCTGAGCAGCATCGTCAACCGGGCGGCTTTCGCCTTGCGCTTCGGCGACCTGAACCTGTTGATCTCCAACCGGATCACGCCCCAGTCGAGACTGCTCATGTACCGGGACATCCAGCACGCCATCTCCACCGCGGCGCCGTTCCTGTCGCTGGACTCCAGCCCCTACCCGGTCATCGTGAACGGGCAGATCGACTGGGTCCAGAACGCTTACACCACCACGGCGCAGTATCCGTACTCGCAGGACGCCAACACGACGATCCTGCCGAGCGGCAGTGGCATCCCGTCGACCGTCAACTACGTCAGGAACTCGGTGGTGGTTGTCACCAACGCCTACACCGGCAAGATGACGTACTACGTCGTCGACCCGAAGGACCCGATCATCCGCACCTGGGAACGGGTCTTCCCCGCGATGTTCACGCCGGGCTCGGCCATGCCGGTGACGCTCCGGGCCCACCTGCGCTACCCCAAGGACATCTTCATGCTGCAGGCGGAGACCTACGGGCGCTACCACATCACCAACCCGCAGGACTTCTACAACGCGGCCGGCGCCTGGACCTTGTCGCAGGACCCCGGCGCCGGGTCCCCCAGCGCGCTGGCCAAGACGATCTACACGCTCAACGGCCAGGGATTGCCGGTGTCGACCGGCCAGACCCAGCGCATGACGCCGCTGTACGAGGTGGTGCAGCTTCCCGGCCAGCAGGCGCCGACGTTCTCGTTGATCGATGCCATGGTGCCGTACTCGAGCAGCAACCAGGTGCAGAACCTGGCGGGGTTCATGACCGCCTCGTCGAACTACGGGCCTTACGGCACCGCGTACGGCGGCCTGACCGAGTACGTCAGCACAGCGTCGCAGTCGGTCGACGGACCGGCGCTGGTGGAGGGTCGGATCCAGGAGAACAGCGCGGTGTCCAAGGCGATATCGCTGTTGAACCAGGGTGGGTCCAGCGTGCAGCTCGGCAACGTCGTCATGGTGCCGGTCGGTCAGTCGATGCTGTACTTCCGGCCGCTGTACGTCCAGGCGTCGCGCAATTCGGTCCCGGAGCTGCAGGACGTCATCGCCGTCTACGACGCGTCGGGCGGCGGTGGCAACGCGGTAGTGGCCATGGCGCCGACGCTGCAGGGCGCCATCGCCGACGTGTTCTCGGGCACGTCGGTGACCGTGCCCCAGTCCGGAGGGTCGACTCCGGGGACGGGGTCCGGCTCGACGTCCAGCACGCCGGCCGACCAGCAGGTACAGAGCCTGATCCAGCAGGCCGTGGCAGCCGAGCAGACCGCTCAGAACGACCTGAAGGCGGGGAACTTCGCCCAGTACGGCACCGACGAGCAGAAGCTGCAGCAGCTGCTGCAGCAGCTGCAGGCGGCGTCCGGGACGACCGGCGGGCCGGCGGCGAGCGGGTCGTCGGGGTCGTCGAGCGGCGCGGGGGGTTCGACCTCGGGGTCGTCGAGCGGCGCGGGGTCGTCAGGTTCATCGCGCGGTTCGGGTTCTTCGGGTTCGGTGCCGCTGGGCACCGGCAGCGTCGCGTCGGCAGTGACGTCTGGCGGGTCGAGCGGGAACGGTGGTTCGAAAGGCGCCACCAGCTCCGTGCGTCCCAGCCGCAACTCGCCGGCCACACCGGTGTCCGGCGAGGCGGTTCCTGCTCGCATCACGGGGACACCATCGCTCGCTGCCCTCCGCCTTCCCGCGGGCTAGGGCCGCGACCGCTGCGGGGTTGCGGTCGGGACATACGCAAGCACTGGCGGTACGATCGAATTGTCCCGGGTTCGCCGCCCAAGGTGGCGGCGGTCGTGCGGTCGGTGCGCGGCCTGGTGCCGGCACCGCCCGGCGGTGGTGGATCCCTCCCGGGCAAAGGAGAGCTGGCGATGGGCATCCTCGACAAGGTGAAGGTGCAGGCGGGTCAGCTGGCGGAGAAGGCCCAGCACGGCGTGGCCCAGGGGCAGGCCAAGATCGACGCCCTGCAGGCGCGCCGGGCGCTGGACGCGCTGCTACGTGACTTGGGCATGGCGACATACCGGGTCGAACGCCACGGCGGGTCTCGAAGCGACGTCGATCGCCTGCTGGGTAACGTCGAATCGCACGCACGTGAGCACGGACTGCTCGGCGTGCTGTCCGGCGAGGACCCAGATCCGGACGAGGACACCGCCGTCGGCGAGGACATGTCCTGACGGGTGTGGTGCTCGGATTGGCTGGCCCGGCTCAGCCGTTGTGCCTCGGCAATGCCGTCTTCACCTCAAGGGTGGTGAGCAGGGGCTGGTCGCTGAGCAGGCGTTGATGCGGCATGTTGCGTGGGCCGGTTTCAGCGGCGCAGCCCAGCTGAAGTGACGTGGTTCGGGGTCGTCCGGCACGACTGTCAGCCTTGGTCGGCGCTGCTTCCGGTCGCCGTTGGCGAACGGCAGGCAGGGTGCTACGATGACTTGGCCGCCGCGGGGTGGAGCAGTCTGGTAGCTCGTCGGGCTCATAACCCGAAGGTCGCAGGTTCAAATCCTGCCCCCGCCACCAAGTACGGGCGTCTTTCGCGCCTTCTTGCGTATGCACAGGCCGCTGACCAGCATGTTTGGTCGGCGGCTTCTGCGTTTGTGGGGCGAGTTTGTGGGGTCCTACTCAACTCCTGCA
>JAKAYQ010000054.1 GCA_021826725.1 Actinomycetes bacterium | reverse complement strand
GCAGCCTGGGGGCCCGATGAACCAGCTCCGGCTCGACCCGCTGACGGGTCGCTGGGTGGTGGTGAGCATCGACCGGGCCGAGCGCCCCGACGCGTTCGCGCCGCGTCTGGCGCCGGTCCAGGCCGACACCAGCCGGCCCTGCCCCTTCTGCCCGGGGAACGAGGAAGCCACACCGCCTGCGTTGGAGACCTACGGGGCCTCAGGCTCGTGGTCGGTGCGGGTGGTGCCCAACCTCTACCCGGCCTTCGAAGGCGACGACCCGTTCGTGGTGGAGCACCGGGGACCGGTGTTCACCCAGGCCACAGCCGGCGGGATCCACGAGGTGCTGATCCTCTCCCCGTCGCACTCCGACGGGTGGGACGCCATCAGCGAGGACCAGGCCGCACTGGTGATGGCAGCGCTGCGCGACCGGGTGGAGGAGCACTCCACCATCCCGACCCTCCGCTACAGCCAAGCCATCGTGAACGCCGGGCGCGAAGCGGGTGCGTCGGTGGACCACCCCCATGGCCAGCTGCTCGGCATGTCCTTCGTGCCCCGTGAGCTGGCCGAGGAGCAAGCGGGATTCGCCCGGTTCGCCGGCCGGTGCCTGCTGTGCACCACCGCCGATGCCGAAGAGGATGCCGGGCACCGCGTCGTGTACGCCGACGAGCGCGTGCTCGTGATCTGCCCGTTCTGGAGCGGCGTGCCGTTCGAGATGCTGGTGATCCCCCGCACCCACTCCCCGCACCTGTACCGGGCCACCCCCGCCGACCTGGTCGCTGTCGGGCAGTCGCTGCGCGCCGTGCTCCACCAGATGCGCAGCCGACTGGGTGACGTGTCGTACAACCTGGTGTTCCATTCGGCGCCATACCGGGCGCACGAGCCATACCACTGGCACGTCCACATCTGGCCGAAGCTGACGACCACCGCCGGCTTTGAGCTCGGGACCGGCGTGCTCATCAACATCGTGGCGCCCGAACAGGCAGCCGAGGAACTACGAGTGGGTGTCCCCGCCTGAATCGGACGCCCGGCAACCCGCCTGGATCCGACGCCCGGCGACCCGCCTGGATCCGACGCCCGGCGACCCGCCTGATCCCGGCGCCCGAGATGCACACGTTCCGACCGTGCGCCCCCCCCTGCGCCGAGGCCATCGCCTCCCATCTCACGGGGTCGGCGCCCGAGCTGCAGGCGTCCCGACCGTTCGTCGCACCGCGAACGCCACGGCTGGCGCCGGTCGCCCCGGCAAGCTGGTGCGGCGCCGACGAGCTGGCGGTGCACCGGGCACCTGCGGCACCAGATGTCCACCTGATCGCCCCCGGCGCGCGAACCGCACCCCGCCAGCAGCGGACCAGCTCGTCGGCAGCTCCTCGCGTCAGCCAGGGAGGGGATCAGCTCGTGTGCGCCACCCCGGGTCGGTGAAGGCCCAGGTTCACCCGGACGACGATGGCGATCAACGCGATCCACACCGCCACCACGATGGCGAGCAGCACCCCGACCACCGCCTGCCCGATCGTCCCATCCGGCCGGACGGACTCGATGGCGCCGGCGAAGGGAGTTGTCGCCACCGCAGCGGTGAGCGACGTGGTCGCCGAAGCCAGCGTGTTACCCGACGAGTCGGTCGCGGTGGCGACGAGGCTCTGGTCGCCAGTCCACGTCGGCTGGTAGGTGAGGACAGCTCGACCCGCAGCGTCGGTCGTGGCGGAGCCGAGGTCCAGCAGCGGCGCTCCGGTGAACTCACCGATGTGCACCTCGAAATCGACGGAGATCCCGCTGAGAGCGGACGACGACTGCCCTGCAGGCTCCTGCACGGTGGCGACCAGATCGACGGTGTGGGCGTTCCCCGGAGCCGGCGCAGCGGCGAGCCGGAGCGAGGGACCGACGGTGGCCGCCCACGTCCCGGGCGACGCGAAGCCGAGCACGACGGCGAGGACGGGCAGCGTGCCCAGCAACCACTTCGCCCCGAGGTGCCGCCGAGGTCGTCGGACCGGCCGACCGATGGTGCTTCGCTCTTCGCTCACCAGGAACCCTCCTCGTCGGTGATGTCGTGCAGGGACGTTCCCACTGCAAAGCTGCTGCCGGGGAGCGTCGCTGCCAAACCGGCCCCCGCTCCGACGGCGCTCATCTCCACGGCCATGCTGGACCCGGCCACTTCGAGCTCCATCTCTTCCATCTCCCCGATCGGCAGGATCGGCACAAAGCGGAACAGGATGAGCAGCAGCAGGGGGATCGCCGCGGTGGCAGCGACGGTGATCGCGATCGGCACCCAGGTGAAGTGGTAGCTGCCCCAGTTCCCCGTGAGCACCCCGCCGGAAGCCAGCGGCGCGCGGACCAGGGGCTCGGTGGCCGGAGGGATGACGATGACAAGACGCTTCACCCACATGGCGACGAGGACCAGTCCCGAGGCGACGACCACGCCCGTGGCGGTCCGGGTGCGCCGGAACGCCATGATCGCGAGCGGGACCACGCCGGCGGCGACGAAGTAGAACCAGAACGGGATCCAGTACCGACCGACCAGCACCTGGCGGACCCATGCGGCGCTGTCGACGGTGCCGGAATAGCCGTCGACGAGGTACTCGGTGAAGGTCAAGTAGATGTAGGCGGCACCGAACGCCACCATCACCAGTCCGAGCCGGACGAAATGGCGGGGGTTGATGAACCGCTCCAGATGCCACAGCCGCCGGCAGGCCGCCACGGAGATCACCACCAACGCGACACCGGTGTACAAGGCGGCGACGACGAAGTAGACGGGAAAGATCGTCTCGGCGTAGCCAGCCCGCGAGGAGGAGGCGAACGCGAAGGACAGCACCGAGTGCACCGACACGGCCATCGGGATGATCATGATCGCCACCAGGCCGATGGCTCCCTGCAGCAGGCGGCGCTGCGGCGGGGTGCCATCCCAGCGTCCGCCCAGCACCTGGTATGCCCGACGCAGCGCGCGTGCGCGCAGCCCGGTCTGGTGCTCGCCGAGCAGACGTCGGGCGATGGCGAGGTCGGGGATGAGCGGAAGGTAGAAGAACACCGCAGTGGCGAGCAGGTAGGTGCTCACGGCGAAGAAGTCCCACAGGATCGGCGAGGACAGGTTCCAGTCCGGCGGCCACACGAGCTCCCAGATGCGCCAGGGACTGCCGAGGTGCGGGATGATGAAGAGCATGCCGATCGGGAGCGTCACGAGCGCGGTCGCCTCGGCGATCCGGGTGAGCGGTGCCCGCCACGTGGCCTTGGTGAGCCGCAGGATCGCCGAGACCACCGCCCCGCCGTAGCTGACGCCGATGAAGGCAACCAGGTCTGCTTCATAGACCGCCCAGAACCCCTGGTCGTTGTACCCGGCGACGCCCAACCCGTCTGCCACCTGCACCGCCCAGGCGACGACCCCGAGGACCACCACCGCGGCGAGCACCCCCACGGTCGGCCACCACCACCGGGGCGTGTCGACCACGGGCCGCATTGCGGCAGCACGCACATCATGGAGCACATGGGGCTCCCCGAGATGTCCGCCTGCACCTGGCGCACCGACGGTCTCGGTGCCGGCGTTGTCGTCCGACATTGCTCTCCCTCCGCTTCTCATGCGGCTATAGCCACGCCCGCAGGCATGGCGGCGATCTCGACGCGTTCGGGCTCACGACGCGAGCGGTGCCAGGCAAGCCCTGCCAGCGCCAGGAGCGGCCCCGTGTTCGGGTCGGTCCCCCGGCCGGTGAGGATGCCGCCGAGCCCCTCGGGCAGCACCCAGATCGCCGTCGCCACGACGATCGCGACGCCGAGCAAGCTGGCGCCCCTCCAGCCGAGAGCCACGCCGGCTCCGACGACCAGCATCTCCGCCGCGACGGCGAGCGTCAGCACGGTGCCGTGCCCGCCGACCGCATCGGCTGCCCGTGCGAGGAACCACGCATACCAGCGGGGCTGCCCGCCTTCAGCCGACACGAGCGCGCTCCGCAGCGCGCCCCCGGCCAGGTTGGCGGGCTGGAGGATCAGGCCTGCACTGCCGACCCACAGCAGCGCCCAGACGATGCGCTCGCCGCGCTCGCCGATCAGCCCGCCGCCCGCCGTCTTCGGATCGAGGTCCCGGGCGCGCCGCGGCCAGGCGGCCAGCCCGACGAGGGCATAGATCAGGACCGCTCCCGGTGCGCCCGTCAGCGCCGACGCGGTGCCGGTCAGGAGCCCGCCGAGGCCTTCGGCGAACCACCAGACCCCGAGCGACCACACGAACGACGCTGCGAGCGCCGGGCGGACGGTGCGCCGCACGAGCAGGCCGACGCCGATGGCGAGCTGGATGGCAGCGAAAAGCGCGTTCCACAGCGCGATATGCGGCTCCAGGAACCGGCCGATCGCCGTGATCGGACCGGCTACGGCTGCGGGGTTGCCCTGTGCGACGGGGAGCAGCTGACCGGTGACGAAGGCACGGCTGAACATGGACGGCTGCAGCTGGAGCATGCCGTCGGCGATCCAGAGAGCGCCGAGGAGGACCTGGAGGACGCGTTCGGGCGATCTGCCTGTCGGCACCGCCGGGGTGCATCGCTCGCCGACGCCGTGGTCACCGCCGCTCACGATCCATCTGCGTGCCCCCACCTCAGGCACTCGCTGCGTCGGCCTCGAGGTCCTGCCCGTGGCCCTGGATGTAGAACACGCGAGGGTGGGTGCCGTAGGACTCCTTGAACTTGACGGCATCGTTGTCTGCGAGGAAGGTCGACAGCTTCACGGTGTTGCCGAGGCCGTTCACCGCGACGTCGGTCTCGAGGTCGCCGAGGTAGAGCACCCCCATCGGGCAGTTCGCCATGCACTCGGGCAGCTTGCCCGAGGGCAGCATCGCCGCGCAGAACACGCACTTCCCGACCGTGCCCTCCACCTGGGGAACCGGCCAGGCGGGCTCCTGCGGGAACGGCTGCCGAGGCGCGGGGCGCGGGGCCGAGAAATTGAAGTAGCGGGCCTGGTACGGACACGAGTTCATGCAGATGCGGGTGCCGACGCAGCGGCTCTGGTCGACCAGGGTGAGCCCTTCCGCTGTGCGGAAGTTGGCGCTCACCGGGCAGACCGGCACGCAGGGCGGGTCTTCGCACATCATGCACGGCCTGGGCATTGCGTAGCTCTCCCCGGCCGCGTTCTGCATGGTGAACACGTCGATCCAGGTCTGGTCCTGGTGCAGGAAGTGGGCGTTCTGGCACGCCGCCGTGCAGAGCTTGCAACCATTGCAGTAGCGCAGGTCGATGACCATCGCCCACTGGTGAGCAGGCTTGGCGGCCCCCGCCGTGGTGGTCGTCGCCGACGACGGCGAGGTGTCCACCAATCCTCCGACGGCACCCGCTGCGGCCAGACCCAGCGCACCGAGGGCGGCGCCGCGCAGGAGGTTGCGGCGCCCCATCGTGACGGGGACCTGCCCGGGAGGTGCGCCCTCCCGGTCAGCGCCACCATCCTGGGGCTCCTGCTGGATCGGTCCACCCACGCGTCGCTCCTTGCTCACGTCTCGCTCCTGCTCGCCTGCTCCGCCACGCTCCAACCCCGACTGCGTCATGACAGCACCCGGATGGTGCCCTCCATCCAGCCCTTCACCGACATCGGCCCGCCCATGGAGTTCGGTCCCGATCCGCACGGTGCGTAGCACTGCCACGTGAAGGTCCCGGAGCGGGTCGCGACGTACCGTGCCACCACCGTCACGCTGCCTCCGGTGGGTGCGGCGGGGATCGCCATGTTGAGCCCGAGGCCGGGAACGGTGAAGGTGTGGGTGATGTCGTCGTTCGCCACCGAGGACACCGGCTTGCCGTTCACCGTCTCGATTCCGCCGACCGTCCCGTGGACCTGGTCGAGCATCATCTGGGACCCGGTGAGCGGTGCCGGACCGTCGTCGTAGCTCTTGATCCGGATCACCACCGTGTCTCCGGCGTGCACCGCCCACGACGTGTTGGTGTACATGGGGCCGAAGCCAGCACCATAGGGGGTGACGATGTGGCGCTCTTTTTGCACCTCCCCGGTCAGGATCTCCATCGACTCGGTCACCACCGGGCCTCCAGCCACGGCAGCGGTCTTCGACGACGTGACCTGCTCGCCTGCGGCGCGCACCCCTCTGGCCACCCCGGCGACCGCGGCGACCGACACCCCGAGCCCGGCAAGGATGCTCACCAGAGCGACGATGACGATCATCGGGGCTCGCGGGCCCCAGTTCCCACGACCGTGCGGTTCCTGGCGCTCGGCGCTCATGAGTGCGCCCACCCTGCGAAAGGACGGGCCGCCTTCGACCCGCCATGCTCCTCGGCCAGCGCGGTGACCGGGCGAACCCGCTCGGTCTCAGCAGGAACCGGCTCCGGGGCTCGGAGGACCTCGGCCAGGAACGCGTCGATCTCTTGCGTCCGCGGGTCCGGTCGGGACCTGCCGAACGCCGTCCGAGCCGCGACGACGAGGAAGATGACCGCGTACGTAACGATCGCGACCAGGGACACCGCAATCGATACGCCGAGCAGGATGCGTAACACGTCGACCATGGCTCTCATCATCACTGTCGGGGCACAAGCGGCAAACCTGGATTCCACGTTTTGCTGTGCCCCAGGTTCTACGGGGCGGGGACATGGAAGCTCCGTGGTGCCACGGGGACGGGTCCCCCGGGTCCCCGTAGAACCACGGGACCGGTCCCTCGGTCTCCACACTGGCGTGCGGGCGCAGTGTGACGCAGACTTGGCTCCATGGGCGATGCTGCACGTGCCGGCCACGACGCGGCACCCCCGTGCGACCCCGGGCCGCACCCACCACCGGCACCTCCGGCCGGCGGCGTGCAGGTGGCCCGCGTGGTCATCGTGGACGACCACGCGCTGGTGCGCGAGGGGACGCTCCAGCTCCTCGAGCAGGACCCCGGCATCGAAGTGGTCGGTCACGCCGGCACGGCCGAGCAGGGTCTCGACCTGCTCGACCGGCTCGCTCCCGATGTGGCGATCGTCGACATCAACCTCCCGGGCATGAGCGGGCTCGACCTCGCCCGGAAGGCCGGCGAACGTCATCCGGGAGTACGGATCCTGATCGTGAGCGCATACGACGACTATGCGTATGTCGCCGAGGCGCTCGAAGTGGGTGTCGGGGGCTACATGCTCAAGACCGCGACCGCCAGGGAGCTGCTCGACGCCGTCCACGCCGTAGCCGACGGTGTCTTCGTGCTCGACCGAGCGGTCTCGGGCCGCCTGTCGCGGCGGTGGCGAGCCGGAGAGGCCGCGGCAAAGCCGCTGACGCCGCGAGAAGCCGACGTGCTCACCCTCCTCTCCCAAGGCCGGTCGAACAAGCAGATCGCCGCCGAGCTCTCCCTCGGGCTGCGCACCATCGAGGGGCACGTGTCGAACATCTTCGCCAAGCTCGGCGTGGCGTCCAGGACCGAAGCGGTCGCCCACGCGCTCAGCCACCACCTCGTCAGCCTCGACAGCGATGACGGACCGGCCCGCTCGTACTGAGATCGGCGCTGTCCTTCGCCGAGCCCTGCATCCCCCCCTGGGCGAGGGGCGGTTCTGGGTCGTCCAGGTGATGGTGCTCCTCATCGCCGGCGTCCACCTGTTCGTCGACCTCCACTCGTCGATCGAGACCAAGGCGTTCCCGGTCGGCATCCCCGTCGCGCTGCTGATCATCCCGGTCGGCTACGCCGCGCTCCGCTACGGGTTGTCGGGATCCGCCGCCACCGGCCTGTGGGCGACCCTGCTGTGGCTTCCGGACCTGCTCCTGCCCCACGACCAGGGGCACGTCGGCGGCGACCTGGCCGACCTGGCGCTCGTCGACGTCGTCGCGTTCCTGTTCGGGCAGCGCATCGAGTCCGAACGGCTCGCCCACGCCCGGAGCAAGCACGCCACAGCGGAGCGCCTGGCAGCCGAGGCCCGCTACCGCCAGCTCTTCGATGCCAACAGCGCGCCGATCCTGGTGCTCGACGGGCACGGGGTCGTCCGCGACGCCAACCCGGCGGCGCGTGCACTGCTCGGCGAGGACTCGGTCGGCCGTGCGTCGGAGGCGCTCCTCGGCGTGCACGTCGACGCCGAGGAGCAGGCCGGGCGGGTTCTGTCGCTACCCGACGGCCACGACTACCGGATGGACCTGGCGGCACTCCCCGCCCGCAGGGACGACACGGACATCCAGGTCATCCTGGAGGACGTCTCCCGGGAGCGAGCCGAGGGGCGCCGGGCCACCCACTACGCCGCGCTCGTCGTCCAAGCCGAAGAGGACCAGCGGCGCCACCTGGCCCGCGAGCTGCACGACGAGCCGCTCCAGCTCTTCTTGCACCTGGCCCGCCGGCTCGAGAGCCTCGGCGGGACGTCGGGCGTACCTGTTGGGGTGCAGCACGACCTGGCCGAGGCTCGCAGCCAGGCACTCGACGCGGCGAGCCGCCTGCGGGTCCTCGCCCGGGACCTGCGGCCGCCTGCCTTGGAGCAACTCGGCCTGGTCGCTGCGCTGTCGAGCCTCCTCGCCGACGTCGAGGACGAGGCCGGCCTGGACAGCCGGCTCGAGGTGAGCGGCGACACGGTCCGCCTCCCCTCCGATGTCGAGCTCGGCTCCTTTCGAATCGCTCAGGAAGCGGTGCGCAACACCCTTCGCCACGCCCAGGCCCGCCGGCTCCACCTCCACCTGTGCTTCGGACCAGGCGACCTGCGGATCACCGCCGACGACGACGGATGCGGCTTCGACGCCACCAACGTCGACGACCTCGCTCCCGGCCACCTCGGTCTCCTCGGGATGTCGGAGCGGGCGCACCTTTTGGGCGGACGGCTCGACGTGCGCTCGGCACCGGGCAAGGGCACCGTCATCGAAGCGACGATCCCGCACCGCGCCCCGCCACGGGACATGCCCGCACGCCCCTCGTGACGGTGCCCGGTCAGCTTCCGGGGGGACGCGCCCGGCGGACCGACTGCTCGAGCTCGAACGCTGCTGTCACGGTGCGAAGCGCATGGCGGACCGGCGGCACGAGACCGCCGATGCCGGGAACAGCCAGGTAGCCCCCGATGAACGCCCGGCGGTTGCGCCGCTCCCATGCGTCGGCAAGCTGGCGGACGGTTCGACGAGCCGACGTCGCGTCGGGCACGCCCGCACCGGCGCCCGCCGCTTTCTCAGAGCCCGTCGGCGGGGCGCTCTCGGCGACAGCCACGGCAGCGACGTGGCCCAAGGACCACAGCATGTCGGCCACGTCGGCCAGCGGTGAGCGGAAGGTGCCGGCGGGCGCACCCGTTGCCGGCCATGCCTGGTCGCCGTCAGGCCCGTCGACCAGGTACCAGCCCTGATCGGTCCGGGCCACCCGTCCGAGGTGCAGGTCGCCGTGGGTCTCGATGGCCAGGCATGGCACCGGCAGGGCCACGAGGTCGTCGAGCACCCGTCGCACGTCGTCGCGTTCGGCCAGGTGCGGGGCGCCGGCCCGCACCGCCGAGGCGACCGAAGCGGACCACGCGGCCACGTTCCCTGGACGCCGACCGTAGACCCGCTCGAGCGCCAGGTGCAGCCGGGCCGCCATGGTGCCGAGGCGCTCGGCCTCGCCGGCGAAGTCACCACCGGCGTGCTCCGGCGCCCCACCCGACGCGAACAGATCGCGCAACGATCCCAGGGCCATCGCCCAGCCCGACGTGGCCGCCGGCAGGATCTCGCGGACCATCCCCAGGTGGTAGGGCCCACGGTGCCAGAAGGCGACGGGCCCAGGGAGGTGGTTGAAGCCGGCGTCGTCGAGGGACTGCAGCAGCGTCATCCACCGGGTACCGCGCTCGGTCAACCGGTCGAGCACCGTGAGGCCGATCCGGTCGTCGAAGGCGACGGTCACCGACGTGGCCGCCGGGCCGAGCCGATGGGCCCACGACACGCTCGACGGCATGCCGGCCACGGCCTCGAGCAAGGCGGTGGCCGTCTGCTCGTCGCTGGTGGCGTCGAAGGCGACTGCCAACCCGTGTGCGTCCTCGCACAGGCCGAGGACCGGGTCGGCCACGCCGGTGAAGAAACGTGCCTGGTCACCGGGCACCCGCAGGCCGAGCGCCACGTGCACCTGGGCGCCGGCCACAGCAGCCACGACGTCGATCACGCCCGGACGGCCGGTCACCAGGTGGGCGACGTCGAGCACGACGGGAGCGGCGCCGGGAGCGCGCTCCCACCCCGGCCGGCGCTCGGTGTAGGCGCCGACCAGGCGAGCCAGGGTCGACCGGTCGACGACGCTGCTCCCGGTCACGGTGCCGACCATGCCACGATCGCCTCGGCAGCGGGCTGGGCCCCCAGCAGCTCCAGCCAGAAGAACCCATAGGGCCCCAGCGTGATCTCGTACGCTCCCCCGCTCACGGCCGGGAACGGTACCCGCCCGAGCAGCTCGACGGGCGTGCGGCCCTCCCAACGCGCCAGGTCGAGGGGGGCCGGCTGGGCCAGCCGGCTCAGGTTGTGCACGCAGAGCACCGGGTTCGCACGGTCGGCCACATCAGCGCCGCCTCCGCCCGTGGTCGCGCCGGCCGTGCCCACGCCCGCCTCGGACCCACCCGCGGCACGCACGCCGGCCTCGGACCCACCCGCGACGGGAGAGCGGACGTAGGCGAGCACGGCCGGGTTGGTGCACGGCACCACATCGAACGTGCCGGTGCCGAACACCGGGAACAGCTTGCGCACGTGGACCATGGAGCGGGTCCAGTGGAGGAACGAGCTGGGGTTGCGCTGCTGCGCCTCGACGTTGCATGCCTGAACGCCGTACACGGGGTCCATGAGCGGCGGCAGGTACAGCTGGGCGAAGTCGGCCCGGCTGAACCCGCCATTGCGGTCGGGGCTCCACTGCATCGGGGTTCGGACCGAGTCACGGTCGCCGAGGTAGACGTTGTCACCCATGAGGAGCTCGTCGCCGTAGTAGAGCACCGGGCTGCCGGGCAGCGAAAAGATCAGGGCGGAGAGCAGCTCGGCGAGGCGGCGGTCCCCGTCGAGAAGTGGAGCCAGGCGCCTGCCGATGCCCATGTGCCGGCGCATGCGCGGGTCGCGCGCATACTCGTTAACCAGGTAGTCCCGGTCCTCGTCGGACACCTTTTCAAGCGTGAGCTCGTCGTGGTTGCGCAGGAAGATGGCCCACTGGCACCCCGACGGCAGGTCCGGCGTCTGCGCCAGGATCTCGGTGATGGGGAACCGCTGCTCGCGGCGGACCGCCATGAACAGGCGCGGCATGAGCGGAAAGTGGAAGCACATGTGGCACTCGTCGCCATCGCCGAAGTAGTCGACCAGGTCCGACGGCCACTGGTTGGCCTCCGCCAGCAGGACCCGGCCCGGGAATTCGGCATCGACAGCCGCGCGCAGCCGACGCAGCAGGGCGTGGGTCTCGGGGAGGTTCTCACCCGAGGTGCCATCGCGCTGGTAGAGGTAGGACACCGCGTCCAGCCGGAACCCGTCGAGCCCCAGCTCCAACCAGAACCGAACCACCTCCAGCATGGCGGCGACCACGTCCGGGTTGTCGTAATTCAAGTCGGGCTGGTGAGAGAAGAAGCGGTGCCAGTAGTACTGCTGGCGCCCCGCATCCCATGTCCAGTTCGACGTCTCGACGTCGACGAAGACGACACGGGCTTCGGGCCAGCGCCTGTCGTCGTCGTTCCAGACGTACCAGTCGGCCTTGGCGTTGGTACGCGACGAGCGCGACTCGACGAACCAGGGGTGCTGGTCGCTGGTGTGGTTCATGACCAGGTCCGCGATCACCCTGATCCCCCGACGATGTGCGCTGTCGAGGACGGCGACCAGGTCGTCGAGCGTGCCCAGGTCGCGGTGCACGGTGAAGAAGTCGCTGATGTCGTAACCGCTGTCGCGAAGTGGCGAGGGGTAGTACGGCAGGAGCCACAGGCAGTCGACACCCAGCCACTCCAGGTAGTCGAGCCGCTCCAACAGGCCGGGAAGGTCGCCGATGCCGTCGCCGTTGGCGTCGAAGAACCCACGCGTGAACACCTCGTAGAACACGGCCCGCTGATACCAGCCGGGCTCAGGAGCCATGGGCAGCGCTGCCGGCCGGACCCCGGGCAAGCGCGCTTGGCGCCGCTCCAACTGCTCCGGCCGCTCCGGCTGCTCCGACCGCGGCCCGGCCGCCGACCGGGCCGGGGCACGGCTCGCGGTCATCGCCCCGGCGGTTCGGGCAGCGGAGCGTGCCGGCCGGATGCCGCCCGCCGCCCCACTTCGCCCAACAGCCGGTCAGCCGCGGCATACGGGTCGAGATCGTGGTCGAGGACCGCCTGCCGCACACCGGCCAGGTCCCCACGGCCGAGCTCGGCAACTTCCGCGGCGATGCGAGCGTCGAGGACCCGCTGGAGCTCGGTCTCGAGCCGCTGGCGCCGGCGCTCGGCCAGGACGCCACCACCGTCGAGGTACCGCTGGTGGGCGCCGATGGCCGCCCACAGGTCACCCACCCCGTCTCCGCTGGCGGCAATGGTCTCGACGATGGGCGGTCGCCACGGCTGCTGCCCCGGGTCGTCGTCGCCGTGCCCCGTCGGGCCGCTCCCGCGGTCCTTCGCTCCCTCCGGGCTGGTCTCGCCGCCCTGCCCGCCCGCCCGCCCTTCCCCGCCGACGTCGCCGACGTCGCCGCCGTGCGGCCGACCTCGGGGCGGTCGGTGCCTCGCACCGCCCAGGTCGAGCATCTGCTGCAGGTCGGCGACCGTCTCGCGAGCGCCGGGCATGTCCGCCTTGTTGACGACGAAGATGTCGGCGATCTCCATCAGGCCCGCCTTGTTGGCCTGGATGGCATCCCCCCAGCGGGGGTTGACCACCACCACCGTGGTGTCGGTCGCCGAGGCAACCTCGACTTCGACCTGACCGACTCCCACCGTCTCCACCAGGACCAGGGGCATGCCGGCGGCGCCGAGGACCCGCACCGCCTCGGGGACCGCCAGCGACAGGCCGCCCAGGTGCCCGCGTGTCGCCATCGACCGGATGTAGACGCCGGGGTCGAGGGCGTGGTCCTGCATCCGGACTCGGTCGCCGAGGACCGCCCCGCCGCTGAACGGCGACGTGGGGTCGACCGCCACCACGGCCAGCTGGTCGACACCTCCGGACCGGGCCGCGGCGATGAGCCGGCCGGTCAGCGTCGACTTGCCCGCCCCCGGCGCACCCGTGATCCCCACGGTCCGCGGCTCAGCGCCCGACCGGTAGGCGACGGCTGCCACCGCCCGGCCGCGGTGGCCACCGGCCTCCACCATGGTGAGCAGCCGGGCCAGCGAGCGCCGGTCCCCCTGGCGGGCGGCCGCGAACAGCTCGGCAGGATCGTCACGGCGCGCCGGCCCGATCCCGGTCTGCCGGGAACCCCCGCCAGCACCGGGCGGGACAGTCGAGTCCGCGTGCACGGGTCGGTCAGCCATCGTGGTGGCGAAGCGTAGGAGACAAGCGGTGGTGCCACCAACCCACGGGCTGCTCGTGGAGGGCGCTGTTCCGGCACCAGCCCCGGGTTGCCGCACCGAGTGGCACACCCACCGCCACACGAACAAGCACATCAAGTGGCGTACTGCCAGCCACACCCAGTGGCGTACCCAGTGGTGTCCTGCCAGCCACACCCAGTGGCACGCCCACAGCCACACAAACCGCCACACCCAGTGGCAAGACCTTGGTACGATGAGGTTCCCTGGGCGCAGGCCCGGGGCCCGCACGCATCACGGCGGGTCGGGGGGAGCGCCTGGCCGGAGCGGCTGGGCAAGGGGGGCCACATGACGTCCGACTCGATGTACCTCGAGCTCGTGCCCGAGGTCGAGCGCCTGCTCGAACGGCATCTTGGCATGGCGAAGGAATGGTTCCCGCACCAGAGCACGCCGTGGTCGCGCGGACGTGACTTCGAGCCGGACTGGACGTGGTCGGAGGCCGAGTTCACGACCACCCGGGGCGTCCGCAGCGCGCTGTACACGAACCTCTTGACCGAGGACAATCTCCCCTACTACACGTTGGCGCTGCACCGCTGCTTCGGTGGTGTGGACGGCCCGTGGGGCGAGTGGAGCCGGCGTTGGACCGCCGAGGAGGACCGCCACTCGACCGCCATCCGGGACTGGATCACCGTCAACCGGGTGATCGACCCCGTCCACCTCGAGCGCTCGCGCATGGCGCAGATCTGCACAGGGTGGTTCCCGGAGCAGGTCGACAGCGTGCCTGCCGGGCTGGCATACGTCACCTTCCAGGAACTGGCCACCCGGGTGGCACACCGGAACACCGGCCTGGCCATCGGCGACCCCACCGGCCGGGCGATGCTGGCGCAGGTCGCCGCCGACGAGAACCTTCACTACCTGTTCTACAAGGACCTCGGCAGCGCGGCCCTGATGCTCGACCCTGACACCATGGTCATCGCCACCTCCCAGCGAGTGCGGAATTTCGAGATGCCCGGTACCGGGATGCCCGGGTTCAAGCGCCACGCGTTCGCCATCGCCACCGCCGGGATCTTCGACTTCAGCATCTACCACGACCACGTGCTCGAGCCCGTGCTCATGCGCCAGTGGAAGTTCGACAAGCTCGAGGGGCTGTCTCCCGAGGCCGATCGCGCCCGCTACGAGCTGTTCGAGCACGTCGAGTCGGTTCGCCAGGCCGGCGAGCGCTTCGCCAACATGCGCGGCCCCGTCCCAGTGCAAGCCGGCTAGCCGGCAAGCCGCCGAGCAGACCGGCTGACCGCTGCTCCAAGCCTGCCCAGCTCAAGCGCGCTGGACGTCGGCGCCCAGCGCCCGAAGCTTGCCGGCGAAGTCGTCGTAGCCGCGGTCGACATGGTGGGCGTCGGCCACGACGGTCTCGCCCTCGGCCACCATGCCGGCGAGGACGAGCGCTGCGCCGGCCCGCAGATCAGTGGCCCGCACCGGTGCTCCTGACAGGCGCTCGACACCCCGTACGACAGCGTGGTGGCCCTCGGTGCGGATGTCGGCGCCCATGCGTCGGAGCTCGTCCACGTAGCGGAACCGCCCCGAGAAGAGGTTCTCCGTGACGATGCCCACCCCCTCGGCAACCGACAGCATCGTCACCAGGAACGGCTTGTAGTCGGTGGCGACGCCGGGGTACGGCAGCGTGGACACGTCCACGCTCCTGATCCGGCCCGTGTGGGTGGCACGCAGGCCGTCGGGCCCGTGCTCCACCTGGAGTCCCATTTCGCGAAGCTTTCGGACGAGCATCTCCATGTGCTCGATCCGGGCGTCCGACACCACGACCTCCCCCCCGGCCATCCCAGCAGCCGCCAGGAACGTGGCGGCCACCACCCGGTCGGCGACCACCCGGTGACGCGCCGGGTGAAGCTCGGCCGCGCCTTCCACCTCGATCCGGGACGTGCCGGCACCCCGGACCACCGCTCCCATGGACCGCAGCGCATTGGCAAGGTCGAGCACCTCGGGCTCGCGCGCTGCGTTGTCGATGACGGTCGTGCCCTTCGACAGCGCCGCAGCCATCAGCAGGTTGTCCGTCACCGTGTGGCTCGGGTACTCGAGGACGACATGGGCGCCGACAAGCGGCCCCCCACCGGCGAGCGTGCCCTCCACATAGCCGTGGACGGTGTCGAACTCGACCCCCATGGCACCCAGCCCTGACAGGTGCATGTCGATGGGCCGGTGCCCAAAATCGTCACCGCCCGGCATCGACACCCGCGCCCGCCCGCAGCGGGCCAGCAGCGGCCCGAGGACCACGACCGATGCCCGCATCCGTTCGACCAGCTCGTACGGCGCCTCGGGGTGCACGTCTCGGGGCACGTCGATGACCAGGTCCCCGGGCTCTGGCGACCCGGGTCGTGCCGGCAGCCGGTTCACGGTGGCGCCGGTGGCGCGCAAAACATCCGCCATGATGTCGACGTCGGTGATGCGGGGCACGTCCACCAGCACATGGCGCCCCTCGGCCAGCAAGCAGGCTGCCATCAGCTTGAGCGCGCTGTTCTTCGCCCCACCGGCCCGGACGGTGCCCGACAACGGGCCGCACGGCCGGACGACGAACCGGTCGGTGCCCGACCACCCGTGCTCCACGGCGCCCAGTATGGCCGATGCGGGCACCCCTGCCGTAGCCTGCCGGGCGCTGGCAGCGAGCCGACCCTGCTCCGGCCGCGTTATGGTCGACCTGTGGGACCCGATCGACAGGCACCAGACCGCAACCTGGCCATGGAATTGGTCCGGGTCACGGAAGCTGCGGCCATGGCCGCCGGCCGCTGGATGGGCCGAGGAGACAAAAATGGTGCTGATGGCGCAGCCGTGAACGCCATGCGTGTGGTTCTCGACACCGTGCAGATGGACGGCGTGGTCGTGATCGGCGAGGGTGAGAAGGACCGGGCACCCATGCTCTTCAACGGAGAGCGCATCGGCGACGGCTCGCCCCCGCAGGTGGACATCGCCGTCGACCCCATCGACGGCACCACGCCGACGTCGCTCGGGCGAGGTGGGGCCCTGGCGGTGATCGCCGTGTCCGAACGTGGCACGATGTTCGACCCGGGCCCGTGCGTCTACATGGAGAAGCTGGCCGTCGGCCCGAAGGCGGCGGGGGCCGTCGACATCCGCCGATCCCCGACCGACAATCTCGAGGCAGTGGCCAAAGCATTGGGCAAGTCGGTGCGCGACGTCACCGCGGTCATCCTCGATCGGGACCGG